>CADCNV010000006.1:41000-82555 GCA_902802825.1 uncultured bacterium
TGAAGTGCAATACATTTTGGCACCTGCTCCCCTATTAAAACATGTATAAATGTAAGTAAAATAAATGCCAGTGCCGCAACACTTATTTGAGCGATATAACCGTGAACTGCAGGGATTGATTCCAATAGAGGGGCAAGCATTTTTTCTATTGTAGGAGAACCAAACCAACCTATACCGATACTTGCTATTGTAACCCCAACTTGAACAGCCGCAATAAAGAAATTCACATCATCGAGTGCCTTCAGTGCTAATTTTGCATCAATATTACCCTCTTTATTAAGTTGCTCTATTCTGTTCTTCCGGGCTCTTACAATAGCGAACTCCGCACTGACGAATAAAGCATTAACAAACAATAATAGAAAAACTATAAGCCAATTAAAAAAGATTGAATTTACTTCGTCCATTACTTCTTATTTTATTCCTCTAGGCAATAATTATAATATCTGCATGACAAAAATGCAAGTTACGCAACATATCATGACCTTAGTAAACTATTTGAACATTTACTTTTCTTGCTCTTGCTTTGTTGTCAAAATCTATTAATACTACCTGCTGCCACTGACCAAGCTGCAACACTCCGTCAATTAAAGGAACATACGTTGAATTCCCAACAATAGAAGCTCTTATATGCGAATATCCGTTACCGTCATGCCACATTTCATCATGATGATAATCTTTATTTGCAGGAACAAGTTTATCCATCACTTCGGGAAAATCTACAAGCAATCCGGGTTCGAATTCAATATTTGTAACTGATACCGTACTCCCCTGAGCATATATGTAAACAACAGCATTTTGCAAACCGTAATTATAAACCACATTCCTTATCTGTGGAGTCAAATCTATAATATCAGTATTACCTTTTGTATGAACAGTAAATTTTTCATTAATAATCGTCATAATAAATATCCCCAAAACTTATCTCTTAATTTTACAAAGGACAAAAATAATTTGCAAATATTACCTAAGAAGATTCGGGGATGATTTTTTTTTTACAAAAATAAAAAATTAAAACAAAGAAAGGATGGTTCAAAATGAATGCATTAAGAATTTTAGCTTACATATTGGTTATTATAGGAGCAATAAATTGGGGACTTGTCGGAATGATGGATTTTGATTTGGTCGCTTTATTATTTGGTGAAATGACCGTATTATCAAGAATAATTTATTCTATAATCGGAATTTCGGCAATATTACTTTTATTAACCACATACCGTGATATTTTTTATCACGAAGATTACTAATTCTGAATATTGAAATCCCGGATCAAGGCACTAAGAAAGTTATATTTAATAATTAACACCTTTATATCTTAGTGCCTCAGTGCCATAGTATCTTAGTGCCTTTCTACACATTTGTAACAAATTTACCTTAAATAAAAAATGTGCTATATTGTAGTAAATTAGCGATGTTTTAAGGGTGAAATATGAAAAAGATTCTTATTGTTGATGATGAGCAGGATATAGTTGAGAGCTTAAAGTTTGTATTAGAGGGATGCAATTATACGTGCTATTGCGCCTATAACGGAGAGGACGGATTAAAACTTGCAAGAGAAATTATTCCTGATTTGATTATTCTTGATGTTATGATGCCGAGGATTAACGGATACAAAATCAGCAGATTATTAAAATTTGATAAGAAGTATCAAAATATCCCGATTTTGATGATAACAGCACGTTCACAGGAAGAAGATAAACTTATCGGAGAAGAAACAGGAGCCGATGAATATATCACAAAACCGTTTGATTTGGATGAGGTTTTAGCAACAGTAAAAAAATATCTGGAATCGGAAGAAGAAAAATAAATTATGTCTGCAATAACAAATAAAACATTAGAAACCTTAAAATATGATTTGGTAAGAGAAGGTCTTGTTCAATACGAAATAGTTGAACAGGCACAGGAAATTGCCAATGCAAGAAATATTAATATCGGTCAGGCACTAATTGATTCCGGACATATCACAGAAGAACAACTGATTAAATTTTTAGAAGCAAAACTTCATACCCCTTTTGTGAATCTTGATGATTATGAACCGGATAAAAAATGTTTGAAATTTATAAGTTATTCAGATGCAAGAAGATATAAAATTATTCCGCTTTTCAAAATCGAAAATACCCTGACTGTTGCAATGTCAGACCCAAGGAATCTTTTTGCAATAGACAAAATTATGGAGAGCGCCGAATGCGAAATTGAACCGGTTCTGGCAAATGAAGAAACCATTCTTAAAAAAATTGATGAATATTACAAAATTGATGTTTCAGTAGGAGATATTTCGACCGAATACAATGCCGGCTACGATTGGCAGGAAGAATTACATAAAGAAGATTTAAGCGATAATCATATTCAAAAAATTATTCGTGCGATCCTTAAACAAGCTATTTTAGAAGACATACACGAAGTTATATTTCAGGGAGATGATGAGGGCTTAGGCGTAAACTTTAAAAAACAGGGAGAAATGCTAAACCGCGGTTATATTCCGTCAGTATTGATTTCATCTTTTGTAGCAAAACTAAAAACGCTTTCGGAACTTGATCCTTCAGTATCAGAAGTTCCGCAACTCGGGAAATTATGCTTCAAAGTTGATAATATAGTGGTAATGGCAAGTACCTCAACATTCCCGACCATTATGGGGGAAAGAATATTTTTGAAAATATATAAGCCGCCAAAATCACTTGAAGAAATTGTATCATCAAAAAATGATATTTCAGAAATACGCCAGGCACTTGGTAAACCGGGGATAATTTTGGTTTGCGGCTCTTCATTAAGCGGAAAAACTCACGTTATATATTCATTACTTCTTGAGGCCGCAAAAACTGCTTCAAAAAATATCATGACTCTTGAAAGTATTGCAAAATACGAGCTTAACGGGGTCAATCAATGCGAATTTAATGAAAATGTCGGCTTTAATATGGATAAGGCCGCACGCTTTATTGCATTCCAAAATCCGGATATAATCTATCTTGAAGGAATTAAATCAAAAGCATCGTTCGATTATTTTTCAAGTCTTGTATATGAAGGGAAGACAATTATTATGGAATTCCTTGCCAATAACATGGACGATTTACGTTCTAAAATGGCTTTTTCAGATTTTGATACCCTCAAATCCATAATATCTTCCATGATATTCATTCACTCTAAAAACAGCGTGGAAGTATTTGGCAAAGACAGTTTGCAGAAATATTTAGGGTAAAAAATTACCTGACATTTAAAAATTTGTGAACCTGAGGAATTAATCTGACATTCGCATAATTGTTTAAAAATTTGTTGAATATACGTTCAATAAATTCATTTCCTGCGCACATATTATTTCCAATCATCTTTGGCTGCAAAACCAATTCTGTTGAATATTTTTTACCCAAATGCGCACATTTTTTGATTTCATCCTCAGTTATATTTTCATCAAAAACAATTTTTGCAAAAGTATAAATTCCGTCACAATTTGCAAGAAATTTATCATGGGCTTCAAAAGTATCTTTTCCGGTTGCTGATGGCAACTTTATATCAGCAGAAATAATATCTGTCTTATCCTTAATTTGTAATAATTCATCAGATAAAGTCGCATTCGTTTCCAAATATATTTTCAAGTTATTGTTTTCAGAACGGATTATACTTATAAACTTATCCAAAAAATCAGCGTGCAAAAGTGGTTCTCCGCCTGTCAACGATATTGAATGAATTTTATTCAAATCATATTCGGACATTATTTTATTTGCCAATTGTTCAGGGGTATAAATAATAGAATTTTTGCTCCCAAAGTCGGTATCACAATATTGGCAATTCAAATTGCACCCGCAAAAGCGTATAAATAATTGCTTATACCCTACAACAGGTCCTTCGCCTTGTATCGATTCAAATATCTCTTTTATTCTAGCTTCCGTAACCAAAATTTTTCCTTACATTATCTGATGATAAATTTTTTAACTGCTCATACAGCTTGATTTCATCATCCGACAAATGCTCAGAAATTTCAATACTTACGGTAACAATTAAGTCACCGATTTTACCATTCTTTTTCAGTCCCTGTTTTGCTATACGGAATTTTTGACCTGAAGTGGTATTTTTTGGGAGCTTTAATTTTATTGTCCCATCAAATGCAGGAATAGATATTTCTTCCCCCAAAGCCGCCTCAAACGGTGTTATAGGTACATTATAATAAATATTTAATTTATCAAAATGTACCTGAGTTTTTGTTTCAATGTGAACTAAAACATAAACATCTCCGTTTGTCCCTCCATTTTTGCCTGAAGCCCCCTCTCCTTTTAATCTGAGTTTTGTACCGTCTTTTATCCCTTTCGGAATTGTCAGAGTTATTTTTTTCTCCATTTACAAATTTATGACCAAAGCATTTCGGGCAGGTTCTTGTTGTCCTGATATTTATTATTCTTTTAGAACCCGTCATTACTTCATCAGGAGTTATTGTAACTTCTGTTGTCAAATTCTCACCTTTTTGCGGTTTTGAATAATTTTTGCGCTTTCTATCTCTCTTAATACGGGAAATGTAGTGTCTTACCGCCTTAAATAAATTCAGTGAAAAAGCTTTTTTATTTTCTTTATTTTTTTCTGATTTTACAGAAGATTTTTTTGCTTGAGATTTGTCCTCTTTTTGATTATTAACCTGCTCAGAATTGCTATTCTCTTCCTTTTGTGGCTTATGTGTTTCTTCTTTTTTATTTTCTTTTTCTTCGTTAACAAAATCAAATGCGGGATCTTTTCTGAAAATATGATGAATTGTATCATATTTTCTGCGTTCTAAATCATTACATAATGTTTCATAAGCCGCAGTTATTTCTTTGAACTTTGCAACCGCATCAGCATCTTTGTTTACATCAGGGTGATAAATTCTGGCAAGTTTACGATATGCAGACTTAATTTCACTTGTAGCCGCATCAGTTTCTACATTCAAAAGTTCATAATAATTTTTAACACCATTAAACACCATATAAACTATTTAATGATATTTTTGTAAAAATCAATATTCCCGAACGGATTAGAGTTATTTATTTTTCAACCATAAAGGTGACAGGTCCGTCGTTGATAAGCTCAACATCCATCATCGCACCAAAACTGCCTGTCTGCGTTTCAATACCATGTTCTTTAATTTTTGATACGAAATATTCATAAAGTTCATTTGCTTTGTCCGGTAATTCCGCATTGTCAAAGCTCGGGCGAGTGCCTTTTTTGCAATCCCCACAAAGAGTAAACTGCGAAACAACAAGCATTTGACCGCCAACATCTTTCAGCGACAAATTCATTTTATCGTTTTCATCTTCAAATATCCGGAGATTAACAAGTTTTTGAGCGAGTTTATCGGCATTTTCCTGACTGTCACCTTTTTGAACCCCCAAAAATACAAGCAAACCTTTATCGATAGAAGAAAATAATTTATCCTCTATTGTGACAGATGCTCTTTTTACACGTTGAACAAGAGCTTTCACTTAAATTCCTGCCTTCTCAAAAAGTTCTGCTTTTGTAATTTTTCTTCCGCAGGATTTGTGTTCGTCACAAAAGCCCAAAAATTCGCATTTCGGGACTAAATATTCTTTTAGCCATGGTTCTTCTTTGGTTATCTCATCACACATTGCCTTAACCATCATTCTGATTTCGTATTGCGCTCTTGTACATAATCTTAATTGTGCAAGGTGAATGAGTTCTCTTAAATTCAAACTTGCAACAAGAGAAGACGAAGTTGCATTTGGCAGAACAAACCTTGCATCTTCAGCAGGAATCCCCGCATCCACAAATTCTTGATATTTAGCGGAAATTTCGCCCATAAACGATATAAATTTTTCTTTCAATTCGGGATTTTTATCAATTGTCGGCGGAATTATGTAATCAAATTGCCCTTTTTCCTGAACATATCTTTGAGATTTTTGAGAAAAAGACATCAATCTGTGTCTTACAAGCTGATGAGTACATGCCCTTGATACATTTGAAATAGCAAAACTCACCTGAATATGTTCGATAGTCGAATGATGACCTGATGCAACAACATTTTTTATAAGTTTAAGCATTTTTTCTTCATCTACATCATTTTCATACATATCAACAGGCGACTGCGCACTGTAACAGGTTCTGCATGCCGTGTAAACCGTCTTTAACATATTTTGCGGTTTTGATATAAGTTTTACTATCGGTTTATTATTTCTTTCTTCCATAATTCCTCAACTCCCTTTTCTACTATGATAAATGAAAAGTATGCTTAAAGCAATATAAATAAGATGGGGAATTGGCAAGTTTGTAAGTTGGGAAGTTCATTTCAAATATTAATTATTTTCAAAATAGCAGTATTGTTAATATTAATAATTTGAAAAAATCTTAATATCTTAATATCTCAATGGCTTTGCGCCTTTTGCAAATATTAAAAAATCTTCACAATTTAAGCATGGGAGAAAACTCAGATGTACAGACATGTTTGAATGTGTGCAAGAGTATTTTAATCATTTTTAACAAAATTTTTGTAAATTTTTCTTTGAGGAATTAAGATTGCGAAAACATAATCCAACCGCTGATTTTTAAGATTGAAAAAAAAATAATTGTAAAGACTTTGGCATGAAGCAAAAAAAATATTGGTCAAAATCCGAAATTTATTCTATGATAAATTTACTTAATCGGGAACGAGATTTTTAAACAAGCAATCAGAAATTTTTTTCTTTTTACTTCATTTATCCATCCATTGAACGATTAATATTTTATGGGAAATAGTTTATTATATACACAGAGGAAGTGTAGTCCGGAGGTATTTTAGGTGTTAGAGCATGGTTATATACAA
Organism: uncultured bacterium; assembly: GCA_902802825.1. Taxonomy (GTDB): domain Bacteria; phylum Cyanobacteriota; class Vampirovibrionia; order Gastranaerophilales; family Gastranaerophilaceae; genus Zag111. Next base: position 47,770 of record CADCNV010000006.1, read on the forward strand.
ATATACACAGGAGATGGCAAGGGGAAAACAACTGCAGCATTAGGTCTTGCTTTGCGTGCTTTAGGACATGGTTGGAAAGTATTGGTTATACAGTTTACAAAAGGTGACGGAGCAACAACTTATGGTGAAATGCTTTCATCATCAAAATTTTTACCTAATCTTGAAGTAATGCAGTTTGGAATGGACAGAGTTTGTTATTCTCATAACGTATGCTTAGAAGATTACAAAGAAGCAAAAAAAGGTTGGGAAAAAGCAAAAGAAGCAATCAACTCAGGTGAATATCAGTTGGTTATTTTGGACGAAATCAATATCTGCACAGCAATGAATATGATTAAGGTCAGCGATATTAAAGATGTACTTTTGCATAAACCGGAAAATCTTGAAGTTGTACTTACAGGACGTTATGCTCACCCTGAACTTATTGCAATGGCTCATTTGGTAACAGAAATGAAGCCGATTAAACACTACTTTGATATCGGTGTTATGGCAAGACAGGGTATTGAATACTAATTAAAGGATATTAAGAAGAGAGAAGAAGGCGGATGAATAAATATTCATCCGCCTTTTAACTATCTTATAATTTAATTCTTTTTGAATGCGAAAAACTTGAACAATACATAAGTAGAAATTGAAACCAAGAACAAAGAAACAAACTGAGCGATGTACACGTTTTTGATTAAAAATCTTACAAAAATTTCAAGTATAATTACGTTTAATACATAACTCACAGCCCAGGTTGAACAGCATTTGAGATATTCTTTGACATAATTACCTTTTGTGCAGAATACAAAGAATTTTTGATTCAAATAAGAAATAAATGATGATAAAATCCATTGCAGTGCAACGCACAACTGGTAATAATCCGTTCCGAAAATCAATACGCATATTGCATAAATTATGTATGAAATACCTGCATTTATACAGCCGATAACTATAAACCTGATAAAATCAGGAAGTTTGAACCACATATCCATTATCATAATATGAAATTATCTTTCTTTAATATAAATCGTGTAGAATTTATATGCCTCAAAAGTTTCTGAGAAATGATCTTCTTTTAAACCTGCTTTTACTTTTAAAGATTTCATAAATTCGTTTTTATCAGGAATTTCTGCCCAGACAGAAGGTAAATAAACTGCCTGATTATCACCGTCACGAATAATTATACCGTCTTCATTCGGAACAATTTTTTCCATCAACTGTTCTTCGTTTTCAAAAATAATTTTCTTTGGATCCGAAAGAATAGAAACGGCATATTTTAGATGCGGTAATTCTTCTTCTCTGACAGGAGAAAATCTCAAATCTTTAAAAGCGGCATCTTTTGCGTGTTCAACCAAATCAGTGATAAGCGCTCTATGAGCAACAATTGAACCGATACAACCTCTCAGGCGACCGTGTTCTTCAATTGTAACAAAACATGCTCCCGGCTGATCGAACACCTGCGGATAAATTATAGACATCGGCTTTTCATTGTATTCGGAATTTACAATCAGTTTGCATAAATCAATGATAAAGCCGGAATGATACCTTGCAATATAATCATTTTTATTTCCTTCATACAAGAACCAGCAGCCGTATCCGACTACTTTTGATTTATCTTCAGAAATTTCTGATGAATTTGCAAGATCAATTCTTATCATAGAAAATTTGTTATTGTTTGCAAACCCGACAAGCCCTGCAATTCCTATAGCACCACATGCCTGTTCATATCTGAAGCCGGCCATATTACCGGTTTCTATCATTTGCGCCGTAACTTTATCAGTTGCCTTCGCTCTTTCATCTGTCAAATAATGACTCAAATCAGATGAGATAACAAACGCATTCTCTTTATCCGGATAATATTTTTCAATAATACTTTTTATAACATCCGGATTTTCTTTTCCGATAAGTACGGGAATAATTTTTGCATCACCCAACAAATGCTGAATTATAGGCAATTCAACCTCGATTGAATGTTCATTATTCATTGCATCGTCATTTATATTTGCACCAAAACTGTTATGCAAATCCATACAGATTTCCTGATTTATTTCGGATGTACCGATAGGAGTTTCCCATGCATCATAGCTTGATAAAGCAATACCGTCAAAGCCCACTCTGTGCGAAGGTGCAAAAATAAAAATGTTTTTTACATTTTTATCAATCTGACTTATACCTTCATAGGCAAGACGCCCCGAATAAACAAGTCCGGCATGCGGAACAATAACTGCTCTGGTCGCATATTGATACAAGTTCTTACTTGTTTCTTTAAAATTCTGTATTTGTAAAATTAAATCCTCTGCGCTGCCTGTGTAAAAAATATTGGCAACTGTTGCTTCTTTTATTTTTCTCATAACAGTATTATAATACAATTTATGAAATATCAAAACATCTTAACAAACGGTAAAATTCAATGCACAATTTGCCCAAGAAACTGCATCTTAGATAAAGAACAAAGAGGGTTTTGCCACGTCAGAAAAAATATTAACGGCGAAATAATTTTAGATACATACGGATATAATACCGGTCTTGCAATTGACCCGATTGAGAAAAAGCCGCTTTATCAGTTTTATCCGACAACAGGAGTATTATCATTTGGGACTTTGGGCTGCAATATGGGCTGCCTGTTTTGTCAAAATTGGCAAACAACAAAAAACAAAACAAACCCCAAAACTCTGAATTACAATTCCCCGCAGGATATTGTAGCAATTGCGCTTAAACATAACTGCAAAAGTATTGCGTTTACATACAATGATCCGATAATATTTTTTGAGTATGCAATTGATACTGCAAAATTGTGCAGGCAATTTGGCATTAAAACAGTTGCCGTAACTTCCGGCTTTATAAACCCAGAGCCGGCAAAAGAATTTTTTTCATATATGGACGCAGCCAATATAGATTTAAAGGGCTTCAGTGAAAAATTTTACGGGAAAAACTGTCTTGCTAAATTACAACCGGTACTTGATACCATCAAATATGCCTGCAATGAAACAAATTGTCATGTAGAGCTGACAACAATGCTTATTGAAGGAGAAAATAACTCGGAAGAAGAATTGAAAGCCGAATGCAAATGGATTTTAGACAATGTCGGAGCAGATATACCTTTACATTTCAGTGCATTTTTCCCTCGGTATAAATTTGAAAATCGCAAAGCAACGGAATTTTCAACTCTATTAAAAGCATATAATATAGCAAAAGAAATCGGTTTGAATTATGTTTATACAGGCAACATAACAAATACGAAAACCTCGACAACATATTGCAAAAATTGCGGCAAAGGCGTGATTATCCGCAACGGTTACCAATTACTTGAATACAACTTGACTCCTGACGGGTCATGTAAATTTTGCGGCACAAAATGCGACGGAAGATTTTAAAAGCCCGAGCAGAAGCACGAACGAAGAGAGAGGCGAAAAACAATAATCGTAAAATGAATATTTTCGATTTTGTTTTGAGCGTTGCCGTTTATTGCGAGGGCGTAAGAACCACTGCAAATTTATTTGCAGGGTGCGGAAGACTTTCCGCAAATAAAAAACAGATGCCTTTTTGGTATCTGTTTTTATTCTCCCGGAGATAGGGTTTTCTTGAGTTGTTCGCAATAAACGGGACTACGCATTTTGCTATTAGTGGCTTTCAGCCACAAGCAAAATCTGCTTCGCCCTCTGCTCACAACTCGCTCGAACCAAGACTGACCTGCCGGTCAGTGTGGTTCGCATTCTATACCACAACAATAAAAGACCCGATACTAAATGTATCAGGTCTTTTATTCTCCCGGAGATGGATTCGAACCACCGTTAAAAGAGCCAGAATCTTTCGTCCTGCCACTAGACGATCCGGGATTATTTAATTTTTATGGAGCGGGTGACGAGACTCGAACTCGCGATCTTCTCCTTGGGAAGGAGACATTCTACCACTGAACTACACCCGCATGGATTTCGTTCAGCCGAACATGATTATAATATCATAAAAAAAATAAACAAAAAATTATTTTCTGTTTTCTTTAAATGGATTACTTACTTTTTGAACACGCATCATCTCATTAAGATCACGTTCAATTTTTTCTTCCTGCTCTTCGGGCGTAGACTTACGTTTATTTGAATTTATAATATTAGCAACATTCATCATCGCAAGCGAATTTAATGAAGCTCTGAGAACCGCGCTTTGGTCAACATATCTTGAGCCGTTGTCATTATAATTTTCTTCTTCTTCAGCTTGCTGCTGAGCAAAATATTCTCCGCCCTGCCCCATTTTATCATCAGACAACTTGGCAGCTGTGCCTGAAATATCTCCGCTTTTAAAATTAAATGCCCCGCCAATACCAAAAAAACCGGCTGACCTGTTATCGACCATAAGCTTTCCTTTTGTTGAATCACTCCTAAATTCCTCGACTGAAAATCTCAGCGTGAATCCGGAATTCGTGTTTATACTTTCTCTTCATGCATTTTAAAATACATGACAAGATATTAACTCCTATAAATATATTATTTTGCTATTTAGTTAATAAAAGTTTACATATCTTGTCTTATATTTCGAAAATGATTATATCACTTTGAGTTGAAAAAAACAATGTCACATTGTATAATTGCAAAGTAGATAAAGAAGGGAATATAAAATGAAAAATAAAGCTTTTACCTTGACTGAATTACTTATAGCATTGGCTGTAATAGGGATTCTTATTTCAATATTACTACCTGTAATTTCTAACGTTATGCCTGATCAAAATGCATTGATGGCAAAGAGAGCATACCATGCCGTTCAGTCAGTTACTTCAAGCTTAATAAACGATGAAGCTTGTTATCCGAATAAAGTTTATGCAATGGGAGAAGACGCAAGAGAAGGTTTTGATGATGGCTATGGGTATGCAGACTGCACTTTTTGGGGAGGCGGCGGATACAAGGATGACAGCAATAACACAAAAACCGACAAATATATAGATGAAGAAGATGCTAATTCCAAATTTCTGACTTTATTTACAAATAAACTTGATATTAAAACCGATGATTCGGACATTTTGGTAATACCAGGCAGCGGGACATCAACATATGAATTTACCACTAAAGACAAAATGATATGGACTGCTCAAAATATGAATCTTGCTCATTCAAATTCAGATCCGTCTATTGAATTTATGATAGACGTAAACGGACCTGACAAACCGAATTGCAAGAGTGCAAGCGATACAGGATGTGAAAACAAAAAAGATTTTGACAGATTTACGGTAAAAATTCATGCCAACGGGAAACTTGATATTCTTGAAGATTGGGCATTAGATGCCGTTGGTGTGGATGCTGATATTACAGGCAGCGACAAATAATTGAAAATTGAATAAAGCAGCCGGATAATCGCGCCTTTATAAGGTGAGGAAAGTCCGTGCATCCAAGAACAGGCATCCGGAGAAACTCCGGGCGGTGTGAACCGGCGGATAGTGCCACAGAAATGAAGACTGCCGATGGATTTTATATCACAGGCGATGGTGCAACGGTGAGTTAAGAGCGTCACCAGCGGGGCCGGAAGGCCTCGGCTAGGTAAACCCATGTCGGATGCAAGGTTGAGTTCAGGGTTATAAAGGTTGTTCGCCCACCTGAGAAAAAACCGCTAGAGCTTGAGAGTAATCTCAAGACCAGACAGATGATTATCTAAAACAGAACACGGCTTACGGGCTGCTTTATTTTTTTATTTCAAGTTTGTAAACAATTTGTCTAAGTATTCTTTGTAGGATATGATATAGATATGAGTTTAGGGAAAATATTGTATGTCGATGATGACAAATTGTTAACTTCGACCTTTTCAACTTTAATGAAAGTTGAAGGGTTTGATAATGTTGTCATATATAATGATCCCAAAGAGGCCTTGGAATATTTAAAATTAGAAAGCGTTGATCTTATTATTTCTGATTTTTTAATGCCCGAAATGAACGGGCTTGAATTTTTAAGAGAAGCAAAGAAGCTATACCCCGAAACAAGTATGATTCTTTTGACTGCGTACGCAGACAAAGAAAATGCAATTGCAACAATCAATGAAATCGGGGTATATAAATATATTGAAAAACCATGGGATACTGATGATTTGATAATGAATATCAAAAATGGTATCGAAAGAAGTCATTTACTTGTAAATTTAAGAGATAAAATTGAAAAGCTTGAAGTTGCCCAAAAAGAATTAAAAAAATATTCCGAAAAACTTGAAGAACTTGTTGAAGAACGAACAAAAGAGCTGGTTTTAGCCAATAACAAATTATCAGGGATAATAAATTATTGTGCAGACGGAATTATAATTATTGATAAAAACGGTTCAATAGAACAGGTAAATCCTGCCTGCGAAAATCTTACGGGGCTTTCAGAATCAACATTATGCAATATGAGTATTCAGGAAATTGCATACACCGATAATCCCGCACTTAATAAGGCCCCAAAATCCGAAGTTCAGTCATCAATTTTAGGTTTGGCAGAAGAGCAATCAGAATTTTTACTGAGAGATTTGTATATAAGAAATTCCCTGAGCGGCGAATATATTCCGGCTGAAATTAATTTTGCATCACTTTCAGATGGAGAAAGATATGTCGGAGTAATAAGAAACTTTACGGCACAAAAAGAAACCGAAAGATTGAGAGATGATTTTATTGCTACATTAACTCATGATTTAAGAACTCCGCTCACTGCAGCAATAAAAACGCTGAATTTCTTCCTTGACGGGTCATTAGGAGAAATATCCGAACAACAGAAGCAGATGCTTACAGTTATGACAAAAAGTAATGAAGATTTGCTCGGGCTGGTAAACGCCCTTCTTGAAGTTTACAGATTTGAAAGCGGTAAACTTAATCTCTGCAAAACTGTTTTTGATGTCAATTCACTTTTAAGACAATGTTATGAAGAGCTTTTACCTCTTGCAAAAAGTAAAAACATTAATTTTGATGTTCACTCTGATTTTAAAGACGAAATTTTAATCGACGCAGACAGAGCGGAAATAAAACGCGTAATAATGAATTTATGCGGGAATGCCCTAAATTACACAAATAAAGAGGGAACAATAGATATTTATATAAAACTGCAAAACGGAGATTTGATATTTTCCGTTACGGATAACGGAAACGGGATACCAAAAGAGGATCTGCCGAATTTGTTTAAAAGATTTTCGCAGGGTACAACAAAAAAACGTTCCACAGGAACAGGTTTGGGGTTGTACCTATCCCGCCAGATAATAGAAGCACATGGCGGAAAAATTTGGGTTGAGAGCAAAGTAAATAAGGGCAGCGAATTTTCATTCCTGTTGACAAATGTTGCTGCCGTATCAAGGGTGGTTTAGTTATGGAGAAGAAAATAAAAGTAACAATAGTTGAAGATCACGACATGACAAGAATGGGATTGTCTTTTGCGTTAGAAAAAAGCGGCATTATAGACGTGATTGGAACAAGTGCAGATGGGCAGGAAGGCGTAGAACAGGCATTGGAATTACGACCGGATTTGGTTGTAATGGATATCGGTGTTCCGACAATAGACGGGATTGAAGCAACAAGAAAAATTAAAAATGCCGTACCTGAAATTAAAGTGCTGATGAATACTTCAAGAGATGATGACAGCGATATTCTTGATTCTTTTGCAGCAGGCGCAGACGGATACATAACAAAAGGGGCGACTTCAGAACAAACCATAACCGCAATAAAAGCCGTCAGCGAAGGTGTAGGTTGGCTTGATCCCGCAATAGCAAGAGTAGTATTATCAAATATCCGCAAATCAGCATCTCCTGACGAACCAAGCGGAGAAATCAATTATAAAAAAGGCAAGAATTTATACGGTCTTACAGAAAGAGAAATGGAGGTTCTTGCGCTTTTGGTTGAAGGTTTAAACAACCCTCAGATTTCAAAAAAACTTGTAATTACTATTGCCACAACAAAAACTCACGTACATAACATATTACAAAAATTATATGTAAAAACAAGAGCAAAAGCAGTTGCAACCGCGATGAAAGATGGTTTGGTATAAAATATAATTTGACCGGACATAAATTTATTATTAAATAATAAAACAGCAATATTCTGAAACAAGCTTGGTGAAAACATATATGAAAAAGATTTTAATAACACTTTTAATACTTTCTGTTGGGGTCGGGGCATATGCTCTTACTCCGAAAGCCAAAGCGTCAAAATTCAGAAATCCTTTTACCAAAAAGGATTATAAATCCAAAGAAATTAAGTATGCATATGAGGTGAAAAAAGAAGATTTACAATATAAAAGAGATAAAAAACTTCTAAATCGCCACCCAAGCGGCTATATGACTGTTGAAGAGTATGAAAAACGATCCGAATACAGAGATCCGTCTACTTTTAAAGTTGATCCGCCGAAAATTGAAAAACCGTCAGATTTTAAATATGTACCCCAACCACTTTTTAAAATCGTAAAATACAACGATCCGCCGGGAGGTGTTGAACTTCAGCTCGGACGCAAATTGTATTTTAATCGTTATATAAATGGACTTGGTGTAACCTCACCTGATTACACCAAACTTGTTTATCCTGCGATATATTATTACAGTGACTCGGGATCTGTCGGTGCAGATTTGTTTGTTATTCCGCTTGATCAAAAAGAAAATAACATGAATAAAATTTTAAAAGCAAACACTTCGCACAGAGAAGAAAATCCTATATTATCAACAGACAAAGCAATTGATAATTATGCGGCTTTCAGAACTCTTACTCCTGTTGATTTTAACGCAGACGGAACAAAACTTCTTGCCAAAGAAAAGATAGGCAGCGGAGAAGACGGAATCTGGGAAACAAGAATTTACATTTACGATTTTAAAACCAAAAAGAACTATGACCTTTCGGCAGTAAGAGATGCCATAAAATACTATTGGAAAGAGTACGAAAACCTGCATCTGATTGAAAAAAGATGGGATATAAGACCTTTGGGATTTGATGCGGGATACCCTGACAGGGTTGTTGTACAGGCCTATGGCTATACAGGAGAAAAACCGGTATTTTTGGGAACATGGAGCGTTGACTGCTACGGGGAACAACCAAAATTCGTATCTTTGGATAAAAATTTTATGCCAAAAATCAGTATGAACGGGTTTAAACTTCAAAAAGACGGTGCTTTGGAATATCAGGTAGTTGTCCGTGAAGAAAAAGTTTTGGAAAAGCAGGGCAAAATTATTAATAAACAGGTAAAAAACGCTGATAAAAAAGAAATTAAAAAAATTAATCAGGATTATAAATTTGAATTAAAAGAACTTACCGCAGACTACAAAGATAAAGCCAGAGATAATAATCGTCTGCAAAAATTTGCCGGTTCAACCGAAGGTACAGAACTTGAAGAAATGTATCATAAGTACCAGGTTGAACAAACTGAAAAAGATATCAAAAAGCTTGAAAAGAAAATCGAAAAAACTCAAAAAAATATTGATAAAAGAGAACAAAAAATTCAGGAATATACAGATAAAACTAAAGAATTAATGCATGCACTTGAAGAAGATGAAAAGCAAACCAATAATGCCAATGAAAGCTCACAAATTCAAATGCCTGCTGAAAATGATACAGATGCCCCAGAGGTAAACTTCCCCCAGGAGGCACAATAATACTCTCTTGAAATGACATTATCATTGTGATACGATTTTTTTACCGAAATAATGTAGGTCGGTGTTACTACGCCGGCAAATTTTAGAAAGAAGGCAAAAATGTCAGAAGTAAGAGTAAGAATTGCGCCGTCGCCAAGCGGGAATTTGCATATAGGAACCGCAAGAACGGCATTATTTAATTATTTATTTGCAAAGAAAAATAACGGTAAATTTATTTTAAGAATTGAAGATACAGATGCTTTAAGAACTGAACAGGAATATGTTGATAATATTTTTGACAGTTTAAAAGCATTAGGGCTAAATTGGGATGAAGGTCCGGATGTAGGCGGAGATTACGGTCCTTATACACAATCCCAAAGATTTGATATTTACCCGAAATATATTCAGGAATTATTGGACAAAGGTTTTGCATACGAATGTTTCTGCACACCTGAAGAACTTGAAGCAGAAAAAGAAGAAGCAACTGCAGCTAAAAAAGCATACGTTTATTCTAAAAAATGCGAAAATCTGACCGAAGAAGAAAAAGCAAAACTTCGCGCAGAAGGCAGAAAACCTGCGATAAGATTTAATATTGCAAAAGCACAGGCAGCTTTTCATGATTCTTCAATTCTTGAATTTGATGATTTGGTTAAAGGAAAATTACATGTTGATACAAATTTAATCGGCGATTTTGTAATTATGAAATCAAACGGAGCTCCAACATACAACTATGCTGTTGTTATCGATGATGCACTAATGAAGATTACTCACGTTATCAGAGGAGAAGATCATATTTCAAATACATACAAACAAATTTTGATTTTTGAGGCGTTAGGTTTTGAAGTTCCAAGATTTGGTCATTTGGGTATGATTTTGGCTCCTGACAGAAGTAAACTTTCAAAAAGACACGGGGCAACTGCCGTTTCTGATTTTGTAAAAGAAGGTTATCTGACTGATGCTTTGATTAACTTTGTTGCATTACTTGGCTGGTCCCCATCTGACGGCGAAGAAATCAAAACAGTTGATCAAATTGCTCAGGACTTCAGAATAAATGAGATTTCATCTTCAAATTCAATTTTTGAATACGATAAATTGAAATGGATGAACAGCCATTATATCAAGATGTTACCAATGGATGAGCTAAAAGAAAGATTAAAACCGTATTTGACTCAGTATCCGCTTGACGAATTAACTGATGAACAATACACAAAAATGGTTGAAATCACAAGAGAACCGTTGACATTATTATCTGATATAACAGATGCCGTTCCGTATTTCTTCGGCAAAGATGTTAAAATCGAGCCGGAAGCTTGGGAAAAGGCATTAGATAGTGATTCTTGCCAGGACGTATTAAAAGATTTCATTGAAAAAGCACAGGAATGGGAATGGAGTGAAGAAAATCTTCACGAAAAACTTGCTGATTTCAGAGCATATTGGAAGGAAACAGCAGGAATGAAACCGAAAGTTACAATGTGGGCTATCCGTGCAGCAATTACAGGCAGAACCTGCGGAGCTGATATGGTAGGGATTTTAGACATATTAGGTAAAGAAACAAGTTTATACAGAGCTAAAAAAGCCGTAAAACAAACTGTTGCTTAATATGCAAAATATAAATTACAATATAAAAGACGGATTATGAAATCCGTCTTTTTTGTAAACAATTGTAAACAAATTAAAAAATACCCTAAAGAATCACACAATATGTACCGATTTACATGGTGTAAGCAATAATGAGGTACATTATGGATTTAAAATTTACAAACAACGGATTAGCAGAAGAAATTGATGCATTAAATCGCCTTGGCGAAGTTGTATTCGTATCAAAAGCAGCTGACGTTGAAGAAAAAGAATTTGATAATGTTGTTCAGATAATTGATGAAACAGGAAACGAAGTAAGCTGCACGATTGATAAGTTTATCGAAATTTTTGACAATCAGGGCTTAGAAGGATTTATTCTGTAAGAGAAAATAATATATGAAAAAGATTGAAGGCGGCCTTAAAACGGCTGCCTTTTTGTTTTTATAAAAATATTAAATAAAAGTTAATTTTATATGACTTTATCAAAAATTACGTTAAACTTATAATATAAATTATGGAGTTTAGTATATGTTAGATTTTGATAAGTTTACAAATTATTCTCAGGAAATTTTATCATCGGCTAGCAATTTGATGAGTTCGCATAAAAACTCTCAAATCGAGCCGGAACACATTATGCTTGCAATGATTAAGGATAAAGGAATTATTAAAGATTACCTTGAAGATTTAAAACTTCTGAATCAAAATTTTATAAACAAAGTAGTTGAGCGTATCGAAAGTCTGCCAAAACTTTCAACTCCTGTTAATCCGCAGGGGATATATATGTCAACCGACACAGGCAGATTATTGGAACTTGCGATTGCGGAAAGTGAAAAAATTAAAGACCAATTCGTCGGGATAGAAGCAATCCTGCTTGCGATGACGAATCTTGAAAACTCCAATATAAAAACTTTACTTGATAATTTTGGAGTAAATTCATCAAAAATATTAAATGCAATGAAAAAAATAAGAGGTAATAAAAAAGTGGATAGTAAAAATGCAGAAGAAAATATGAAGGCACTTGAAAAATATTCAACCGATTTAACGGAAATGGCACGCAAAGGCAAGCTTGACCCTGTTATTGGCCGAGATGAAGAAGTCCGCAGAATTATGCAGGTTTTAAACCGCAGAACAAAAAATAATCCTGTTTTAATCGGGGAGCCGGGCGTCGGTAAAACCGCAATTATCGAAGGACTTGCCCAAAGAATTGTCCGTGGGGATGTTCCCGAAAGTTTGAAAGACGTGAAACTCATTTCGCTGGATTTGGGTGCGCTGGTTGCAGGGGCAAAATACAGAGGAGAATTTGAAGAACGATTAAAAGCCGTATTGAAAGAAGTAGAAGATTCAAACGGTGAAATTGTAATGTTTATTGATGAACTTCATACTGTTGTCGGTGCAGGCGCAACAGAGGGATCAATGGATGCCGGTAATTTATTGAAACCAATGCTTGCAAGAGGGGTTTTAAGAACAATCGGAGCAACAACAATCAACGAATACAGAAAATACATTGAAAAAGACCCCGCTCTTGAACGTCGTTTTCAACCGGTACTTGTAGAAGAACCATCAGTTGAAGACACTATAAGCATCTTAAGAGGTTTAAAAGAAAAATATGAAGTTCATCACGGAATAAGAATTTTGGACAGTGCAATTGTTGAGGCCGCGAAATTATCTGACAGATATATAACCGACAGATTTTTACCTGATAAAGCAATCGATTTGATTGATGAAGCCGCAAGTTCACTGCGTATTCAAATCGATTCAATGCCGGAAGAAATCGATTCTATGACACGTCAGAAAATGCAGCTCGAAATTGAACGTGAAGCCCTGAAAAAAGAAGAAAGCGAAGAATCGAAATCTAAAATTGAAGATATTAATAAAAAAGTCTCTGATTTACAGAGTAAAATTGACGTACTTCAATCACAGTGGGAAAAAGAAAAATCTTCAATTACTTCCGAAACAGATATCAAAGATCAGATAAATCAGGTCAATAATCAGATTGAAGAAGCTGAACGTAATATGGATTTGCAGCGTGCAGCCGAATTAAAATACGGCAAATTGCTTGAACTTCAAAAGCAGTTAAATGCATATGAAAACAAAGAAAAAATTGAAAATAAATTATTAAAAGAAGAAGTTGAAGCATCAGATATTGACGAAGTTGTTTCTAAATGGACAGGTATCCCTGTTACAAAGCTTGTAGAATCCGAAATGGACAAACTTTTACATATGGAAGATGTTTTACATAAACGTCTTGTCGGACAGGAAGAAGCTGTTGATACGGTTTCGGATGCAATTCGCCGTGCAAGATCAGGATTGAAAGACCCTAAACGACCTATCGGAACATTTTTATTCTTAGGACCGACCGGTGTTGGGAAAACTGAACTTGCAAAATCATTAGCAGAATTTATGTTTAATGATGAAGATGCACTGATTCGAATTGATATGTCTGAATATATGGAAAAACACAATGTAGCACGATTAGTCGGAGCACCTCCCGGATATGTCGGATACGAAGAAGGCGGACAACTGACAGAAGCTGTCAGACGTAAACCATATTCAGTCGTACTTTTTGATGAAATTGAAAAAGCCCACCCTGATGTATTTAATATAATGCTTCAGATTTTTGATGACGGACGTCTGACGGACTCAAAAGGAAGAACGATTGATTTTAAAAATACTTTGATAATTATGACGAGTAATATCGGCAGCGATATTATTTTGGAAAACACTTTAAACTCAATGGTTTCACCTGAAAAATTCAATGATACAAAAGAACAGGTACTTGAAGTTTTAAGGCAAAAGTTTAAACCTGAATTCCTTAACAGAATAGATGAAACAATTTTCTTTAAGGCATTGAATTTACAACAATTAAGCAAAATTGTAGATATTCAGATGGACTATTTGAGAAAGTTACTTAAAGATCAGGAATTAACTTTTGAGATTTCTGAGGATGCAAAAGAATTTTTGGCAACTCAGGGCTTCAATCCTGTATACGGTGCAAGACCTTTGAAACGTGTAATTCGCCAAATGATTGAAAATCCTTTATCTAAAAAAATTCTGGCACAGGAATTTGTAAAAGGAGATAATATAAAAATTGATATTAATAATGATGAAATTAGTTTCTCAAAATAATTATTAACTTTTATTTTTAAAAATAATTCGGCAAAAAAATATTTTTCAGGTTTTATAGTGTATATTAATAAAGGTTGCATATGATTAATAATTTATATCGTATCAGAAATCTTGCTATAAAATTGAATAATTCAATGCATCTGACATCAGGTGCATATAGTTCGCTCGAAAAAGAATATGCGAATTTTATGAGTGAAATTGCTAAATCTCCGACACAAGGATATTTAATAAAACAACAATACCTTAATATCGAACACAAACATAATGGAAATATGTATGTAATAAATTCAGAAAGAATAAAAAAGTCTCCGGTAATTAATGCAATAAAAAAACAAATTGATGACAAAATAAATGAATTATATCCGAAAACAAAAATTGTAAGAAAATATATAATAGAAGATAAACGTATTTCTGCTGAATTTATAAAAGAGAAAAAAGGATATAATATATTTGATAGATTTATTATAAATACACTGAAACTCAGAGAAATATTATTTAAATAATATAAAATTTGTTTAAATATATATACTTGTGCTAAAATCTTCTTATCAGAATTGATGAGGAGATTTTAGTTATGACAAAAACTGCAGTAAAAAGTGTAAAATTCGATCCGGGATTTGCACAGCATACAACAATTTTATCTATAAACTTAGAATATATTTATTCAAAAATTAATTCATTTAAAAATTTCGGGCAAAAAAAATCGAGCTTTAAATTTAATTATAATCAAATTCAGAGAATGGTCGATAACAATATAGGTTTTTGCCTTGGAAGTATTCTTTGGGCAGTTTATATAAAATCACTCGGAGATTTGCCTATTGATGGGAATCCGTGCTTTGGAGACACTTTTGACAAAGATGAAACCTGCGGAGAAATTGATTTTTCAATTGAATATTATGAACAGCTGAAAAAAGATGCAAAATATTATCTTGGTCAAAACTATGAGATAAATCCTCTTGCAATTACAATTTTGAACTTATATAAAGAATTCCTGCTGGAAAATAAAAATTTTGTATCAACAAAGACAACAAATGATATTGTTTTGCCTAAAGATATAAAAACACCTTCCGAAGCTGATTTGAGTAAAATTCATGAAAAAATTGAAGAAGTTATAAAATCAGGGAATTTACTTGAATTAACATCAGTATTTGGGCTTATCTATGGGAATTAGCTTGAGAGAAAAACTATATCAAATGTTCATCCTCGGACTTGAAGGCGGTGAATATGAATATGCCCTGCAGCAAGGCCTGGGAGGTGTTATATTCTTTTCAAAAGATATTCACTCCGAAAACCAATTTAAAGAATTGATTAAAAACATAAAAACAAAAAGCTTAATTCCGCCCTTCCTATCAATTGATCAGGAAGGCGGGAGAGTCGAACGAACAGAAAATATACATGGCGGCAAAAAATATTTATCTGCAAAATTCGCATTTGAAAAAGGGGAGGATTTTTTAGCCGAACAAACAAAACAAATTGCGCGTGAACTCAAATCATACGGGATAAATCTTAACTTTGCGCCATGCATAGATGTTAATACAAATCCTGACAATCCGATAATCGGAGAAAGAGCGTTTTCATCAAAGCCGGATGAAGTTATAAAGGGGGAAGAAATAGTATCGAAAATATACCGCGATAACGGAATTATTCCATGCGTTAAGCATTACCCCGGGCATGGAGATGCAAATACAGACAGTCATTTGACTTTACCCAAAATAAATTTAACTCTTGAGCAAATGGAACAAACTCATATAAAACCTTTTAAATATGCCATACAAAATAAAGCAGATATGATTATGGCTGCTCATTTACATTGCACTTGTTTTGAACAGAAGGAAATTCCGACTTCACTGAGCGAAAACGCATTGTCATTTTTGAGAAATAATTTGGAATTTAACGGAGTAATAATTTCTGACGATATGGTAATGAAAGGAGTTGCCAGATTCGGTCAGCTTGATGCCTGCATAATGGGAATTAAAGCGGGCTTAAACATGTTTATTTACAGAAATTCCGATACTTCAACCATTAATATGATTGAAGAATTATACAAAATCGCAAAAAATGATAACGAATTAAAAAATAAAATAGAAGATTCTTATAATCGTATTTGCAAATTAAAAATGGACTATAAAATAATTTAGTATTATTTATTTTTTATCCTTGTAAACCACTCTTGAGGAAGTTTTTTATCTAATTTCATTTCCATAAAATCCGCATACTCCGGATAATCAATTCTTTCTTTTGCAAGTTCGGAAATTACAAAATCACATGAAGAATTATTTTTATTCATTTTATGAAATCCTAATTTTTCATAGAAAGATGCTGCTTCTTTATATGCAACAAGAAATACATCGCTGAATCTGTCTTTTGAAGATTTTAAAACACTTGTCAATAATTTTTTACCTATATTTATTCCACGATATGAAGTTCTTACAGCCAAAGAATCTACATACAAAGTATCATCATCTTTCAATACCCTGTTCAAGTCCAATGGTCTGGTATACAATGCGCCCACCAAATGTTTTTTCTTATCTTTTATAAGTAAAACAGTTGTATCCGGTTGATGAAAATATTTTTTATATGATTCTACACTCGAACTGATATAATCATCATAAACTCTTATATCCAAAGTAGACTTACGACATTTTTCCCAAAACGGATGAGAAGAAGTATTTGCAAAAATATCAAGGAAAAATTTCCCTATATCCTTATAAAATTTATCGGAATAAGACTGCTTATAATCTATTTCCGAACAATACAGAAGACCTTTTGAGCTCCGCATAGTAAACGGTTTTACAGGGCATCTCAGGGACGAAAAAGATATTGAATTGTTAGTACTGTTAACTTGCATGCTTATGTATTAAAATTCAAACATAATTTTTTTTGCGATAAATTTAATTCTTATGGTATACTAAACCTATGAAAAATAAAATTAAAATAGGATTAATCGGATTAGGTACCGTTGGAAGCGGAGTTTATAAAACCCTTCAGAATTTTGATGATGTAGAGATTGTCAAAATTGCAGTACATAACAAAAAAAAGAAAAGAAATATTGAAAATTTAAATGAAGACATTATTACAGATGACGCTTATGAAATTGTAAATGATCCGGAAATACAAATTGTAGCTGAACTCATAGGCGGTACGGAACCCGCATTTGATTTGATTAAAACCGCAATCAAAAACGGGAAACATATTGTCACCGCAAATAAAGAACTTCTTGCAAAACACGGGGAAGAACTTTTTAATTTTGCTCAGGAACATAATAAAGTGATTTTATATGAAGCAGCAATTGCAGGCGGAATCCCTTTAATCATGCCTGTTAAAACTATATTAGCAGGGAATAAGATTAACAAAATTAAGGCAATATTAAACGGCACAACAAACTACATTCTGACCAAAATGGATGTTTTGGGAGAATCATATAACGATGTTCTTGTAGAAGCACAAGATTTAGGATATGCCGAAACAAATCCGACAGGAGATGTGGAAGGTTTTGATGCCGCTTATAAAATTACAACACTTGCTACAATTGCTTTTGGCAAAAGGATTAAGTTTGAAAATGTTTATCGTGAAGGAATTACAAAAATTCATCCTGATGATATGAAAGCTGCGAATGAAATGGGCTATAAAATTAAACTTATAGCTTCTGCGGAACTTGATGAAGAAGGGAACGCAGATGTCAGAGTTCACCCTATGCTCGTACCAATATCAAAAACTCTTGCTCACATTGATTATGTAACCAATGCGGTAACGCTAAGCGGACATCCTGTTGGAGAAATAACCCTTTCAGGTCCGGGAGCAGGGGAATTCCCAACTGCAAGTTCAGTTGTAGGTGATATTCTTGCAATTGTATCCGAAATAGACAAAACAGATTATATTCTGCCTATGATGAGATGCAATCACAACGAAATCGCTAAAATGATTGATATTTCAGAAACAAAAAATAAATATTATCTTTCAATTAAAGCAAAAAATAAAATGGGAGTTATAGGTAAAATCGGGACTGCCTGTGGGAATAACAATATAAGCGTTGAAAGTATTGTTCAAAAAGAGTTAAAAGAAGATTATGCCCAAATTACTGTAATTACAGAACTTTGCAAAGAAAAATCCATACAAAAATTGATTGAAACACTTGAAAATGATGATAATTTTTGGGGCGTAAACAGCTTAATAAGAGTTTGGGTTTAATTTATTCTTTATAACCTATATAAGGAAGATTTCTGTAATATCCATCATAATCTAAACCATAACCTACTACAAATTTATCATCAACATCGAAACAATAATAATCCGGCTCAACATCAACTTTTCTTGTTATTTTTTTATCCAAAAACGAACAAAATTTCAATGATTTAACATGAAAATTCATATTTATAAAATCAATCAAAAATTTTGCCGTTAACCCGGTATCAACAATATCTTCAATTATCAAAACATTTTTATCGTTTAAATCCGGCAATTTAATATCGACAGCATTAACTTTACCTGAGCTTGTTGTCGAAGAACCATAACTTGAAAGTCTTATAAACTCCATTTTTAACGGCATATCAAGATGTCTGACCAAATCGACCGCAAATACAACAGCACCTTTTAATACACAAACAGCAACTACTTCTTCACCTTTATAAAAATCATTTAATTTTTCTGCAACTTCTGCTACTTTCTTTTCTATTTGTTCTTTACTGTACAAAATTTTCAAATCTTCAAATTTAATTTCCATCTGTTTTTACCTCAATTTTGTGAGTTGGCTTTGTTGTTACTTTTATTTTATCACTTAAACCCAAATTTACAGCCCAGAGAATTTCTTTTCCCTGAGTCATAAACAATAATTCATCTTTTAAATGATTAGGTATTTTCTTTGCATTAAGATATTTTTTTAATTTTTGATGTCCTTTCATACCTATCGGCTGAATAATATCCCCATCTGCTCGGTTACGAAATTCAAAATTGAAATCTACGGAGGAGAGATCCACGAAAACAGTCCCGCCAGAAAACTTATCAATTTTGTCATACATTCCATCAAATTCGCAAATATTGACAGTAATTCTTCCATTTTTATACTCTCCGGTTTTATCAATTTTTACAGAAAATTTTTCAGTTTCTTTTTTTTTCAAAAGCTCAATATATTTTTCTGAAACAAAAAGTTCATAACCCGATGTCACCGAACAAACTCTGCCGGATTTTGAATGACAGTTATCCAATATAAAATCGTGTAATATTTGTATTCTTTTTCGGTCATAATTTTGCGGAACAAGCGGAGTAACAATATTATAAATAACCCGCATTTGAACAGCTCTTGATAATTCTAAAAAACCTTTTGTAAGATATTTCCCGTCAATAAAAATTTTCTCATTAATATATTCCATAAATTCATCAATTATCTCTTCTTCTTCCTTTGCACAAACAGAAAGAGAATTGATTGCCTCAACAGCATCTGAATTAATTTGGATAATTTTTGGTAATATATCATTTCTTATCAAATTGCGTTTATGTATCATATCCGCATTTGAACTGTCATTATTTGGACTTAATCCGAAATCCGAGCAATATTTTTCAATAGAACATCTGTCAACAGTAAGAAGCGGCCTGTAATATAAATCCCTGTGCGGAGATATTCCCTGCAAACCAACAATTCCTGTTCCTTTGGAAATTCTGTATAACAATGTTTCCGCATTATCATTTTTATTATGTGCGGTAAAAATCACATTTGAACTGAATTTTTTAGCGCATTTTTCAAAAAAAATATATCTTAAATTTCTCGCTTCGGTTTCAGTGCAGGAAAGCCCATCAGGGAGTTTTTCGCTGTAAAATTCTACTCCGATTTTTTCGCAAAAAATTCTGCAATTTTCTTCTTCCCTGTCACTTTCATCCCCTCGCCAATTGTGATTCAAATGAATTGCGATAATTTTATTTTCAGATACATTTTTTATACAATTCAATAAGCACATTGAATCATAGCCGCCTGAAAATGCGACCAGCAAAGGAATGCCGCATTTATCAAGATTATAATTTTCTAAAAAATTTTTTACGGTTTGCTCAACTAAATTCATTATTTTAAATGTTTTTTAATACCTTCACGAATTTCAAGAACATCTGTACCAAGCTGCTCTAAAACCTGCATTGCAGTTGATTCGGGTTCGGTTGTAATCGCCCATAATAAATCGGATGATTCGATTTTTGTTTTATTAGTTTTTTTGGCGATTTCCCAAGCAGTTTCCAGCACTCGTTTAGCACGTTTCGTAAAAACTATTTCTTTATCGGAATAATCATTACCGGCACCAACCATTCTTCCGACAAAAGTCCTTGCATCTTTAATATTTATTTCCAATTCATTTAAGACAATTGCGCCAACTCCTGTCGCCTCACCTATAATTCCAAGTAAAAACATTTCTGTGCCAACGATATTTTTACCCATTGCACGAGCTTCTTGTTTTGCAAGACGCAAAATTGTCAGTGTTTCAGGCATTTCTTTTTCAATTGGCTTGATAATAGTGTGCGCCAAATCATCATCATTGATTTTAAATTCTTTTAATATATTATATGCAACACCTTTTTTGGATTTTAAAAGTCCCAGAATCATATGTTCGGGTAAAACCTCTGAAGAACCGAGTTCTTTGGCGGTTTGTTGAGCCAAAGACATTGCAATAAAGGCATTTGGAGTAAATACGATTTGCCTTCCTTCGTATTCTGCACTTCTTGACTGAATTTTAGACAATTTATTCTCAAATTCGGCATCAGTAATCCCAAATTGTGCAAGAATTTTTGATAAAGATGAATTTTTATCTTCTAAAATTGAAGAAATTATTTGCTCTGTCCCCAATATTTCAAAACCTGACGCTGAAAGTTTTGAAACCGCACGCTCCAGAACTTTTGAGGATTCGAAATTATCAAACAAAGTATCTGTTTCTTTTGTCAAATCAATTTCCGGCTCTTTATTTTCATCTACTTCCGGATGAAAATCTTTTTTTACTTTTCTCTGAACAAGTTTTTCTATCAGGGGTCTTGATTTATCAATATCAAAACCCAAAGTTTCAAGGTAGGTCGAAATTTTTGAATGTTTATCATTAATCACCGCCAGAACAATATGCTCATAATGCACTGTTGAATTTCCTGATTCATTAACAAGATCCATCGTTCTTTGCAAAATACGCTTAAAATCATCGCTGAACGGAATAGAAGAAGTCATATCAGATTCTTCTATATTCAAACTCATATATATGCCAATCTGTCATAAGTAATTCCGTAAGAATTAAAAATTCTTGCACAGAAACCTTTTGCTTCTTTTACAACAGCAAGCAGCAAATGTTCGGATAAAACTTTATCTGAATGATCATAAATTGCAATATTTTGGGCTTCTGCAATAACATTAAGCGCTTTTTCAGTGAATTTTTCAAGCATAATTATTCTTCGTCTTCGTCTAATTCTTCTTCATCTAAAATTTTATCAACGTATTCTGAAACTCTGTCAAATTCTTCATCATCTTCGATAGTTTCAAAATAGCTTGTTCCATCTTCTTCTTTATATGTAGTGATAATGGTATCATACATATCCCCTTCTTCTTCAACAGACATATCAGCAAGAATAGCATATTGCTTATCCTCAAAGTCAATAATATCGTACAATGCACATTTGATAACATTACCTTCTTCGTCTGTTAATTCAATCAAATTGTTTTCTTCTTCTGCCATTTTTTTACTCCTTTATGTTTTAAATTGTTATTATATTCTTGATAAATACTGTTCTAATATTATACGGGCACTTTCTATATCCACAAGCCCTTTATCTTTTCTGAAATCAATTTTTTGGTTTCTGAGATTTTCTTCTGCTGCCTCAGACGTTAATCGTTCGTCTTCAAATATTATCTCATAACCGTGTATTTTGAAAACAAAATTTTCACAATTTTCTGCCTGAAAGCCCTTTGTACCGTCCATATTAATGGGTAAGCCGGCAACAATTTTTTCAACATGATTTTCTTTTGCGATTTTGATTATTTTGTCTATTGCCTCAGATTCTGGCTCTCTTGAAATATAAGAATGACCGTTAGCTGTGACTAAAAGGAAATCACTCAGCGCTATTCCGATTCGCTTTGTTCCTATATCAAGAGCCATAACCTTATACATCAGAATTTACCCAATTTTTTTCTATATAAGCTATTCTATCCGAAATAACTTCATCTGTAAACACTAAAACATTCAAATCTTTATTATATTTTATCAACATAAGATATTCATATACACTGCGCTTTAAAATTTCGGTAAGAAATATCTCAAACAAATTTTCGTCAAATATCAGTCCATATATTTTCTCTGCTTCATCATCCTTGCCTATAACATATTTTATATAAGCAGAAAAAATTAATTTATTTATCCAGCATTGTTTTTCTTCTTCATAAAATATTTTAGTTTTATAATCTGCAACCAATTTGTCCAAATTTGATTCATTCTTAATATCAGCAATCATATCTTCAAATTCATCACTGTAATCCGCATCCAAAAACCAATGAGAAGAAACTTTCATATCATCAAGTTCTTTAATAATACTATCATCGATTTTTTGCGGTATAATATGTTCTTTGACAATTTTATCAAAATATTCATCTTCAGAATCGATATCCACAAGTAAATTTCGCCAGCAAATGTACTCATAAGGAAGTTCCCAATCAGATTTTGAATATTCAATTGTTTTTATTTCGGCGTTAAAAAGAATATTTTTGAAATATTCAGGAGCAACCGACACAACTTTTTCATTTTTAAGGAATTTTTCAAGAATCTTATCACATTCAAATTTTGAGATATCATAAAATCCAAAACAATCCCTTATCCCCGTTTCAAGATTTATAACAATCGAAATAAATCTTATCCTTCCCTGAGAAGTCAATCTTGTACAAATCATCGCTACATCACCGCGCCCGTCAGGATACGTCAGATAAAATTTATCGGGTTTGGTATCAGACAAAATCTTTTTATAAAATTCTTTTGAATTATCAGTTCTCATGCCTGACATTTTTAATGTCGCAAGCCCCTTTCTGATGCGTTGATTCAATTCTCCTGTTGTATATTTGCCCATTCTCTCAAGCATACTCAGTGCAAGCTGAGATTTTGTATTCCCTAATAGATTCAATGCCTCACGACCCTCAGGACTGTTTGGTTTTGATTCAAAAACAGGAATCAGAATATTTGCCAGCGCATCCGACTCAAAATCCTTTTCAAAAGAATTTAAAAGAGTAATTTTGTCTTCGGTTTTAATAGATGTCAAAAAATCCATAAAATCAATTTGAACTTCAGGATTAATTATTGCAGTTTTCAAGAGCTGTTTTGTATTTTCATCAAGAATTTCATCAGCATCTTCAACATATTCGGCACAACTGTCATAAGACCAGTCAGCATCAAGCTCTCTGAGCATGTTCAAAACCATTACCCGAATATCCGTATTTAAGTTTTTATTTTTCATTAACTCCCAAAGTCCGGAAATCAATTCATCTCTACTTACAAAATGTTCAAGTAAAAAGCATATAACCGAAATTTTTTCCTTTGGAGAATTTGATAATTCTTTGAATAATAATTTCCCCAAAAGTAATTTATCTTCCTGTGCTTCAAGCAAATCTATATCAGAAAGGCAATCTTTTATATCATTTACGGAATTAATTTTTGAAAGTAGCTTATTCAATGCCGTTTTCATTTCAAACGGATTAAGCTGTTTAAAACCTGAACTCAAATGCTATCTCGCCTTTCCCCAAAATGCTTTTAGTATCTGCTGAGCTTCAGCACATGGTATTCTGTCTTCGAGTACGAAATATTGCAAGGCAATCATGGTACACTCAGAACAAATATTGACCCCGGGACCCTCAATCATCTTTATTACCTGAGTATTAGGACGTCCGCAAAAACTGCAATACACAAGCTCCTGTTTTTGTTCTTCTTCATTCTTTGTTTCTTTTGCCTTATTCTTTTTGGCTCCAAGGCGTACTACCTTTTCTTCTGACATTTTAAACTCCTTATTTTCAAATTTATTGTAACTTAAATTAATGAAATTTGCCATATATTTATTATTAAATTATAATAAGTTAACAACCTGTTTTAAGAGGGGATTTATGAAAAAAACGATATTTATAATAAGCGTTTTGCTTGTAGCTGTTGTTTCAACGGCTTGTATAAATAATTTTGCAGTAAGAGATCTTAATAACAAAGCACAAGTATATATGCAAAAAGGCGATTACCCGCAGGCAATTGAGCGTCTTAAATCAAGCATAGATTTAGATCCAAATGTTTATGAAACACATTACAATCTTGCAGTTGCATATACAAAAGCAGAAGATTACATAAATGCTTCAGAACAGTACGAAAAAGCATTAGAACTCAAACCAAATGATCCGGATACATTTTATTCGCTTGCAACCGCACAAAATAACCTTGCTGTCGATATTGAACAAGGCAGAATCAGACTGAATGTTGACGGTAAATTATACAAACCGGCTCCTGATGAAATTGATTTCAATGAAAAATATGAAATGAATGACAAAGAGCAAGAATTTGTTGCGGAATATAAAAAAGCCGCTGTTCTAAATTATCAGAAATATCTGGAACTTGCCCCGAAAGCTCAGGACAAAGAAGAAGTTGAAAAGCAAATAGAAACTCTTACAAAAGAAGACAAAGCTAAAACTGAGGAGTAATTAAGTGATTATACCGGCACAAAACGATATTGCATTTAATCTTTTCGGCATATCGGTTTATTGGTACGGAATTATACTTGCTTTGGGAATGTTTTTTGCACTTATTTGTGCAAATAAATTATTTAACGAATGTCACCCTGAACTAAAAAAGGATATTATTTTAGAATTTTCACCACACATAATAATTTGCGGGATTTTATGTGCAAGATTATATTTTTGTTTTTTAAATCCTCATTATTATTTATTACACCCGCTTGAAATTTTTGATATAAGAGAAGGCGGACTGTCAATTCATGGAGGAATAATCGGCGGAATTTTAAGTACAATTTTTATTATAAAAAAATACAAGCTTAATTTTATGACAATTATAGATCCTATCGCTTGTGCGACCTTTTTAGGTCAGGCAATCGGCAGATGGGGGAATTATTTTAATTCAGAAGCATACGGATTACCCGTCACATCACAAAAATGGGGCTTATTTATCCCCCAAAATCGCAGAATAGCAGGATTTAGCGAATACGAATTATTCCATCCGACATTTTTATATGAAAGCATTTTAGACCTGATATCATTTTTCATTCTTTTATTTATATATAAAAAATTCGGTAAAAATTACAAAGGCATAGTATTTTTTGCATATTTAACAGTGTATGCAATAATAAGATTTTTTATCGAAAAAATACGAATCGACAGTGCTCTCAACATCGGTTCTATACCAATTGCACAAATTGTTTCGGTAATATTGTTTATTACAGGGATTTTGGGAATAATCACTGTCTTAAAAAAATCTAAAAATCCATCTGCATAAAATCTTCTTCTTTTTTATAATTAGTTTTTGCTTTTGAATTTCTGATTTTATCATTTTTCTTTTTAGTACGCTTTGACACTTTTTTATATGCATTATCGACTGAAATTTTAGTTATCGGACTCCCGTTTTTTCTGTCATAAAAAACAAGCCAAAAATCTCTGTTTAAGTTATCCACGGCAAATGAAACATCAGCAATCAGTCTGTCACCCGGTTTCACTTGCCTGAACATCAGTTTTGTATTCCCAAATATTGACGGGCTGAATTTTACGCCATAATCATTTTCCAATGCCATATCAAAACCGGATAATGTTTTATCCGACATATTTGAAATAAGCAATGATAAAGTTATAGTATTTGCATTACCAAAAGGATCTTTTTCATGTTTTACATTATTTATATTGATATTTAGACCTTTATATATTATTTCTTCTTTCTTAAGTGCTTCTTCTCTGTATACGGGCAAATCAACAGACGTATTGATTTTTACTTTAATCTGATCCCCGGGAGCAATAAGCACCTCTCCGCCTTTTCGAATCAAAGCAACGCCCAAACCGACAGCACCACCAATAGCTGCTCCACCTGCAAGTGTATAACCCTGAGAAGCAATAGCCGCTTCCCAACCGAGCCACTGCAATGCCATCAATCCGCCAACGGCACCACCTGCTGCAGTATACCCTACATCCTGAGCCACAATTTTTGCCGTCTCAGCAACAGGATGAAGTTTTGTACTCATTTTGCCTTCAATAGGAATTTCACGCCCGTCAGGAGTAACCAGATAATCAAATGACAAATTTAATGCTGCAGTTCTACCCATACGTTTTGTAGAAATTATCTTATCCAATCTGCCATGAGCTTTTGTTCCCTTTGGTATAATAATACCCTTATCCCCATATACATCCGATGTAACTTCGGCAAAAAATTCATCACCTTCCATTGATGTTGTTGAATCCAAGACCTGAGATACAGTCATGTGAATAACGTCACTTCTGTCCAAAGTTTCAATTTTTCCGGTAAACATTTGGTCATAAATTTCCTGAGAAGTCCCTGTTTCAACAACCGAACCCTTTAATGGTTCCTGCGCTAAGACAGGATTGAAACTTAACAAAGATAGTAATAATAAAGCTCCGAAAAATTTTTTCATACCGCAATTATACTCTATTTATTACTCTCGGGCAAATGTTGTTTTTGTTCATTATCCTCAGCAACTTCCTGAGCCAGCTGCTCAATAAAACTGTTTATTTGTGCCGGTTCAAAACAATTACACGTATTCCAGATTAATGTTGTTGGCGGCTCAGATAATAATGGGCTCGGATAATCATTGTGACATTTACCTTTTAACATATTTGCAGAGCCATCAACCTGAGAACGAAATTTCGCGCAACAACTGCATATTTTTAAAGTCAAGCCGTAATCATTCATCTTCGACTTCAGTTGCTGCAAAGCATAAATCATACCTAAATGAGAATCTGTCGTATATTTTTTATTTCTGTATATAAATCTTATTTTTGCAAGTCCTGATTCGGTTGAAATAAATTCTAATTTGCATGGTCTTTCGCCGTGCTTTGTCAAAACCGCAACATCCATTGTCAATTTATCAACATCTCTGTCTGAACCGGACCATACTTTTTTCAAAATATATCTTACAGGAGGAAAATTTCTGATAATATGACATATTGAATAAACAGGGTGAAAGAACAAAAGACAAACTTCTTTTTTTGACATTTTTGCATTTACAAGACTCAATATGAACACAAATCCTAAAATTGCGGCACTGACTATAACTGTACTTAAACTTATGACAAATTTGTACTGACTTGCAAACCATATAATTAAAGCATAAGATGCCGTAATTAACCAAAAATTAGGATTTAATAAAGAAAATATATGTTCTATAAATGCAAAATTTAATGTCAGCAGATTTTTAAGATTGTCTTGGATAATAGCAAATTTTCTTGTAAGACGCGGCTTTTTAAATGAAATATCCTGTCCATAAACATAAGACTGAATATTAGGATTATATACGCATTTGTGCCCCATTTTTGAAAGTTCAATACTAAACTCCAACTCGGAATTTATATCTTTAAAATCTATTCCGCCCATCATATCAACAACATCTTTTCTTACCACAAACAGTCCGGAATCAACAATAGTAGCCAAACCACAAAGCGTTCTTGCCTGTTTAAAGAAATTTGCAATATATTTTTTATAAACGGCTTTAATTTTATCAATTATATCAAGATTTTCCCTGCTAATATTAACTTCCCCGGTTACAGCATCGCTTTTGTTTATTGCAACATTTGCAAGTGTAAGAAAATCAGAATCAACACGTCTTATTGCATCTATAAAAACATAAGCATCAATATCTTCATCATCTTTTATACTGTTTATAAGCATAGAAATTGACTGAGTTTTGCCAAGAGTCCCGACATCCTGAATATTCAATACATGAACAAAGCGATCATTTTCAAACATTACTTCAGAACCATCGTTACAGTTATCCAATACCGCATAAACTTTAAAATTCCCAAGCGGATAATCCTGCATTTTTAGTTCATTTACCAGCTCCTCAAGACCTGACCTGTTGTTATGCGCATAAATTACCACCGCCAAATTGTTCTTAATTGAATCGTATGCCGAATACTTTTTTTCAAGAGTAATACGTTTGTCTTTAAGATTTCTGCAGGCAAGCACAAACATGTATAAAGTATAAATTATTAAATATACATATAAGATGAATAAAATATATTTCATAACAATCCTCTACAACTTGATATTTTACTAGAAACATAATTAAAATTCAAATTGCTCGTGTTTTGCAGCGATTTTAAAAACTCGCTATTATTTACTCAGATTTCATTAATGTAAAGATATGTAACAAATATATACTTTTTATATAAAATCATGCAATTTTTGAATTTACAAATTGTTTATATAAGAGTAACGAGGTATAATTCAATCTATGGATGAGAAAAGCGGACAAAACTTTGAAGTAATAGAAAATACCAGAGAAAGAGTAAATGAAGTTTCTGAAAAATCTGTAATTTCTCATCAAACAAATCCAATTGTACGCAAGTTGCTGGACTTTGGCTTGTCCAACAAAACCCGCAAATTTTCCGTACGCGATTTGTTCGGTAGATAGACTTAGTAACACGGTTTTATGAGGATCGATACGTACATAAATTTGTGCGGTTTGCGAAAAGTCGAAAAGATTGTACTTCGTTACACTTTTTTGTGTATTTTTTAGTGTAATCCAGTTGGGGAAAATTCATCGAAGTAATACGAGTTATTGTACGCAAATAATCTGTCAGGGAATCCTTTGATTTTCAATTCATTAGCATCAGTACTGATTACTTTTTTTATACCTGCACTGCCTTTATTTGTGGCAAAGCGAGTCATTGCATTTTCAAATAATTCGAAATAATCGAGACATTTTGGGAGTCTGTAATAATCATATATTTGATTTTTGGCATTTTTACCGATTGTAGTCCGAGTTTTTTTACTGCCATTTTCGGTAAGCATTGCAACAGACGAAGTATCCGATTTCAGATAATCTTCCTCTATAATAGTTTTAATTATGAATTTTTCAATTGAATCATTTATATCAAAAATATTTAGAATATTTGATATTTTTGATTTTTCACTTTGCGAAAGATCTTTATAATCATCATATTTGCAAAGATATTCTATTGCTTTATTCTGACCGGAGTTCTGCACGATTTTTTTAGCAATTTCTTTATTAGAAGCAAGTTCGAGACTTTGAGGATAATTTTGTACGAATTCAACATTCAATATGTATTTTCCTGCTTTTTCCATATCAATTTCATTATTTTGATTATGCGCATATAAATTTGCATTTTTTAATATCGCATTTTCAGAATCGGATAATGAATAATCAAGGTAAGTCATTATACGCATAAGC
This sequence comes from uncultured bacterium, assembly GCA_902802825.1. GTDB lineage: Bacteria > Cyanobacteriota > Vampirovibrionia > Gastranaerophilales > Gastranaerophilaceae > Zag111. The sequence goes on from CADCNV010000006.1 coordinate 77,398, forward strand.
TGAGTTTCAGCTTTTTCTTTATTTTTTAATTTATTACCATTAATATTATTCTCTAATACTTCGTTTATAATATTATAAATCTTGACCTGTGCAGGATCTAAACTCTTTGGTTTATATTTTGAGCAAATACCGGCTATGTAATTCAGATTATTTTCGTACAAAATATTTATTTTGGCATCAAAGTTATCCTGTATATTTCTGAGTTCAGCAATTTTTTTATTTTCTGTTTTAATTTCTTCGATTTTTTTCTTTCGCTCAATAGCATTCATTTTTTCGGTATGTACAGGACGTATAGAATTATCATATACAAATTCTTCGAGTTCTTTGATTGTTTTTTCTCCGTCCCAAACTTTATCTGCTTCTTTTAAAAATTTGATAAGCATTTGAACATCTTCTTCACCATACATGCAGGAATCAAATTGAACAATCGTATCTAAAAGTCTTTCACTTTCACCAAATTTTTCTGCATAAAATGTGAGCTTCTTTTTAAAATGTTCCCGATTATAGTTTTTATAATCTCTTTGAGAGTCTTTAACTCTTGCAGAATCCTGCACAAGTTTTATTATTCTGTTGGGGAATTTATCAAATTTGTATTCCGCTTCTTTTATAGAAGACACTTTAATAGTTTTCCCGTTCTTATTGTAAATAATATCATTAGGATTTTTAAAGTTTGTATATTGCTCTTTCAAAACCGTCAAAACATAATCTTCATAATTAACATTAAGAAGTTTTATGTCATTTTCGGAAATCAGATTTTTATTTAATTTCCTGAATTCAGGAACAGAACTAAACGAACGGGTATTATGCAATTTGTAATATCTGGTACTTACTGCTTTTGTTGTCGGTTTTATCAGTCTTTTTAACGCAGATTCTTTTTCTTCAGGAGTTTTTATTTTAATATTATCATTCAATAACTGCATTATCTTTGACGATAACAATTCCTGAGCTTTTTTCTTATCTTTTTTCACAAATGCTTCATCTAACTTTTCATAAAAATCTCTGGTAATAGTGCTTTCCAATTTTCGTGCAATTACATCTTCCGGCTTTTGAGGAATATGAATCTTGGGGTATTTTTCTTTAAGTTCTTTCAAAGATTGAATTTCACTTATAGGGCTATAATAATCTAAAAGTACCTTTCTCAAACTAAAATTGTCATCCAGCACACAAGATTTGAATTTATTCACAAGGACATAATCAGTTTTTTCATCAGAACAATATGCATTATCCCTTACAATGTAAAAATAACCCCTATCATATACTTTTTTAATGGCATTTGCCTCTTTTTTTATTTGCATTGCCCTGTTGAATTTTTGTTGAGGATTAAGAATTTTATTTTCCCAAAGAACTTCCATTTCAGAGTACATGGCATCAAGCTGTTTTTTCAAAGACATCATAAGTCTTATGCCCTTATATTGAATTTCAGTGCTGTTTATTTCTTCTTGCGGAGCATCTTCTTTTAAAATTTCATCAAGCTGCCTTATAAGTTTATTTTTACCCTCATCAATATCCACAATTTTTTTACCGGTAAAATACACCAAAGGGTAAGTATAAGGAATAACAAGACTATTTGTTCCATCTGCCTGTTTATCACGTTCGGCATGATAAATATTTTGAATACTATTATTAAAAAGTGGTCTTATTGCTTCTATTTTCATGCGAATTCCTCTATGTATATATAAAATCAAAAATATAAATTTTTGCCAATATCTTTTTAATTGAATATAATTAATTTATGTATGAAATAAAGAAACAAATATATCTTGATTTTACAAAAAACCAAAAATCATCTTTATGCAATTATCTTCGGGCTTATGTAAAAAAATATTCCGATTTGGATGAAAAAGATATTCTAAAACGCTTTTTGGATGATGAAAAATACTATCAGGAGCTGAATTGCTCTAAATTTGAATTTCTGAAAGACATATTGTATGAAGACGAATTTACAAGTGATACCCAAAAATATATTCATGAATGTAAAAAATATTATGCTTACAAAGAATCTCAGCGTCCGATAATAGAAGCAAATAAGGCATACGAAAAGCAAAAACGAGAATTTCTGAAAAAAGTAAAAATGTCAAAAGAATCTCCGACAAAAAAACAACTGTATTACTATGACAAACTTTGTAAAAAATACAATCTTGAAAAAAAAGAATTAACCTCAAAACTTGAAGCGATGGAAGAAATTGACAAAATTATATCCGAACATAATCAGGATTATAAAATTGCCGAAACAAACGGAGAGAATTAGATGCTTATAACAGACATTGTAAAAATTTTAACTGATGCCGGGATTGAACAAAATGAAGCAAATATCGAAGTAAAAATGCTCATAGAACATTTTGCAGGTTACGGGATCGAAGATATTATTATGGGCAAAAAACTTGACGAAGAAAAGTTAGAACTTGTCACACAAAAAGCAAAACTTCGTGCTTCAACCCGACAGCCAATTCAGTATATCATCGGAGAGGCCGATTTTATGGGAGAAAAATTCATTGTAAATCCATCAGTTTTAATCCCGCGTGATGAAACGGAAATTCTGGTGCGAAAAGCAGTTGAAATAATAAAAGAACAGCATTTTAAATCAGTTCTTGATATCGGGACCGGCTCAGGATGTATTGCCTGTATGATTGCAAAAATGACAAATGCAACAGTAATAGGCGCAGATATTTCTTTTGAGGCGCTTGAAACTGCATTTAAAAATATGGAAAAATTAAAACTTTTTAACAGAGCACTATTTAGAAAATCTGATTTATTTTCAATGATAAGAGAAGATGAAAAATTTGATATGATTGTTTCTAATCCGCCATATATCCCCCCGTCAATGAAAAAAGATATTCAGAAAGAGGTAACATTTGAGCCGGATACTGCGCTTTACACAAACGATGAAAACGGCTTGGAATTTTATGACAAAATAATCAAAGATGCTCCTAAATTTTTGAATAAAAACGGCTATCTTCTTTTTGAATTGGGAATAAATGAATCTCTTGCCGTCGCTCAGATAATGAAAAATAATGGTTTCAAGAATATCCTGATAATAAAAGACCTTGCAAACATTGACAGGGTGATTTTCGGGAATATTTAATTTTCATTATTAAAATAAAATTGTAACAAACTATTCACGAATTAGAATTCTTCATTCACTATAAAAATTTATGTATTATCATGTTAGAACGAGTGAGGAAATAACATGCCACCTGTTAAAACAAAGAAAAAAGAAATAGATGAAAATTTAATTCCCCAAAATGTTGAAGCCGAAGAAGCAATATTAGGGGCTGTTTTGGTTAATCCGTCAAGTCTTGCAAAAGTATCTGATGCGCTTGATGCAGGTTGCTTTTATAAACCCGCTCACAGATACATTTACGAAGCAATGATAGAACTTTTCAATAACAACGATAATATTGATATTGTTTCTGTATCGGATGTTTTGAGTTATAACGGAAAATTGGAAGCCGTTGGCGGACGTGCATACATAAATGATTTGGCAGAAAACACAATCACGACCACAAACGTTGCATATTATGCCAAAATAATTAAAGAAAAGGCGATTAAACGTGCACTCATCAGTGCCGGTGCAGAAATTGTAAGCAAAGGTTACGATTTAGAGCCGAGTGATGCTTCAATTGAACAAGCCGAAAAACTTATTTATGACATAAGTTCTAATAAAACAACTTCAGATTTAATTCCTGTCAAAGATTTAGTCTTGAATGCTTACGATAAAATTGAATACCGCTATAATCATAAAGATGAATTATCAGGTGTTCGTACCGGTTTTGATAAACTTGATATGACTTTGAACGGTCTGAATAAATCAGATTTAATAATTCTTGCAGCCAGACCTGCGATGGGAAAAACGGCTTTGGCACTGAATATTGCTCAAAATGTAGCAATAAACGAAAAAGTCCCTGTTTGTATATTTTCTTTAGAAATGTCAGCCGGGCAGCTTGTGCAGAGAATGTTATGTTCTCATGCCGAAGTTGATTCTCAGAGAATTAAAACAGGACAAATGCAGCAAAAAGATTGGGAAAAACTCACTATGGCTATGGATGATTTTTCTCAGGCAAAGATATACATTGATGATTCCGGCGGATGTACCTTAACAGATGTTCGTACAAAATTACGCCGCTTGAAATCACAGGAAAAAGATTTGGGATTGGTAGTAATTGACTATCTTCAACTTATGGAAAGTTCAGGAAAAGAAGACCGATTGCAGCAGATTTCAGCCATTTCAAGAGGTTTAAAAATTCTTGCAAAAGAACTTGATGTTCCTGTCATTGCGCTTTCACAATTATCACGTCAGGTTGAAAGCAGAAATGATAAACGTCCTATGCTTTCAGACTTAAGAGAATCCGGCTCAATTGAACAGGACGCTGATATTGTAATGTTTATTTATCGTGCGGATTATTATGCAAAAGCTGAAGAATCAGAGGAAGAAGAAGCAATTAAAGCAAATTCTAAAGGTCTTTCTGAAGTAATTATTGCAAAACACAGAAACGGTCCTGTTGATACAATTAAACTTCTTTTTCAATCTAATATTACAAAATTCAAAAACCCGCTCAATGATTCGTTTGATGCATTTTAATTAATATTTCTTAATACAACAAAAAAAATAAGCAATTATATAGAATAAAAATTGTTTATATATATGTAAGGGATATTAAATCGTAAGATTTTGGGAAAACAAAAACAACTCACGCAATAAAACATTGAGCCAAACTTAGTAAATAATGACTCAATAATCAGGGAAAAATTTAGGGGAAAATTAAAATCGAATCATCCATCATAATCAATCTTCTTGGGTGCTGAATATATTTCAGTGCCTTTTTTCTTTGCTTTTATTATAGCTTTTACGAGATTGTATAAGATTTCAAGTTTTTTAGGGTTTTGACTAACCAATTTTATATCGTTTTGAATTTCAGATAGTAATGCTTCTGAATCTTTCAAATGATTGAGAGAAAAAAGCTCATCAGGGGTTGTATTGAAAGCTGCTATAATTTTATCAAGCGTTTCAGCCGTAACAAAATTTTCACCAATTTCAATTCCACTCATAGTACGCTGAGAAACATCGACTTTTTCGGCTAACTGCTCTTGAGTTAAACCTCTATTAATTCGCATGCGTTTAATTTTTTGTCCAAGTTCTTGTTTTATACCCATAACTTCA
>CADCNV010000007.1 GCA_902802825.1 uncultured bacterium
CTATTCTTTCTGATAATCTTGTCATTTAATATCGCTCCAATTTTTTTCATTATACAAAAATTCTTACAAAAACTCAAATAAATTGCACATATAAAGAATCGTAAAGAATTGTAGAATTGTAGGTTGGGTGAAACCCAACAAAAAAAAGTAAGTCGGCATAGTAATGCCGACTTATTAAATTGATTTGTCATTGTGAGCGAATGCAATGAGCGTAACAATCTCATAATTCAACGTTGTGCGGAATTAAATAATGGGATTATTACGTCGCTGCCACTCTTCATAATGACATGTTTATGGCAAAATCATAAGTTGGGTATTTTTGCCTGACATAAGATTATATTTACATTGTTTTGGTTTTGTAATACTATCAAAATGTATTTAAGAGAAAAACGAGGGATTATATAATGCAAATATCATTGAACTGGCTGAATGAATTAGTTGATTTATCGGATAAAGAACCGTCACAAATTGCGCATGAGCTTACTATGAGTGGTTTGGAAGTAGAAGCGGTAGAGGATTTAAAACCGTCTTTTACGGATATAAAGACAGTAAAAATAGAAAAAATTGATAATCATCCCAATTCAGATCATTTGCATTTGGTTACAGTAAATACCGGAACAGGTGTTAAAACTGTTGTTTGCGGAGCTCAAAATATAAAAGAAGGTCAGATTGTTCCTTATGCAAGTGTCGGTTCAAAAGTTTTGGACAGAAAAACAGGAGAACAGTTTGAGCTTACGCCTGCCGTAATTCGTGGCGTAGAATCTCAGGGAATGTTGTGTTCTGCTGATGAATTAGGAGTTTCTGACAGAAATTATCAGGATGAAGACGGTATTTTGGTTTTAAACAGAATTTTTCCAGAAGTTCAGATTGGTGTTGATGTAAAAGATGTTTTAGGTTTTGAAAAAGATACAATAATTGATGTTGCACCGACCGCAAACAGAGGAGATCAGATGTCTGTTATCGGGGTTGCAAGAGAATTGAGCGCATTATTTGACAGACCGCTGAAATTTAATCCGATAGAATGTACAAAAGATTTGACAACAGACAAATTTAAAGTTGAAATCATTGATAAAGATGTCTGCAAATATTATTCAGTTGGACTTTTGAAGAATGTAAAAATTAAAAAATCACCGGAATGGATGCAAAAACGACTTATTGCATCAGGCATGCGTCCAATAAATAACGTTGTAGATATTACAAATTATGTAATGCTGGAATACGGATGTCCGCTGCATGCATTTGACGGGGATAAACTAGACGGATATTTGTGCGTAAGACGTGCACAAGATGGCGAAAAAATAATAACATTAGACAGTGTAGAAAGAGAATTGACTCATGACAGTGTGTTAATTGCAACAAAAGATAAAGGTGTTTGTCTGGCAGGTGTATTTGGAGGTGAAAATTCAGAGATTGATGATAATACAACATCAATGGTGTTAGAAGCAGCATATTTTACTCCTGTTTCAAACAGAAAATCAGCCCGCAGTGTCGGCTATCGCAGCGAAGCAAGTGCAAGATTTGAAAGAGGAATCGATATAGAAGCAGTTAAGCCGGCTTTGATGCGTGCAATGCAGCTTTTGGTTGAATATGCGAATGCAGAAGTAACAGGTGTTGTTGAAGATGGTGAAAATAAGCTTCCTCCAATAGATATAACATTACGTTATGCTCAGATAAAAAGAATTTTAGGATGTGAAATTCAACCCGAAAAATGTATAAACATTTTGGAAAAATTAGGTTTTGAAAAATTGGGCGGAAACGAACTTGCTGCAAAATTTGCCGTTCCGAGCTTCAGAGCAGGTGATGTAACAAGAGAAATAGATTTAATAGAAGAAATTGCAAGAATAAACGGTTATGACAAGATTTCACCGTCATTACCAAATAAAACAGAATTACCTGAAATTTCATTAGAAGAAAAAGTTATATCAAAAGTTCGTGAAGTAATGCAATGTGCCGGCTTAAACGAAATTCAGACAAGTTCATTGATAGGTAAATCATTATTAGATAAATTTAAAATGACTTATGATGATGAAAACGCAGTAAAAGTCGCAAATCCGGCAAGTGAAGAATTTTCGATGTTAAGACAAAATCTTGCAGTAAGCGTTTTAAATTGTATGAAAACCAATTTTGATAACGGACAAAAGACATTTTGGGCTTATGAAATCGGCAAAACATATATAAAAGTTGGTGAGGCCGACGAAAAAAATACCGGCGTGAAAGAAACAAGAGTGTTAGAAGGTATTTTAACGGGTGAAGTTCAAAACTCCAAATGGGAAGTCAAAACAGAAACGGGATTTTACTATGTAAAAGGAATTATTGAAAATCTGTTTAATGAACTGGAAGTATCAAGAAGAATTAAATTTGAATCACTTGATAAAACCGAATTAGCAAAAACGCATAACGTACTACATCCATACAGAACCGGTGTAATAATGCTTTTAGGTAAAAAACCGACTCCTATCGGATATTTTGGTCAGTTACATCCGACAGTTGAAGACAAACTGAAATTAAACCAAAAAGCATATTTGTTTAAGGTTGATTTGAATGAATTAATTGGTGCAGTAAAAGAAACTGTTCCGAGATTTAAACATATTCCTCAGTTCCCTGAAGTTCGCAGAGATATTGCATTTATCATAAATGAAGATGTGACTTGTGAAGATATACAAAAAGTCATTAAGGGTTCGGTAAAACAAAATATATTTAAAGGTTCGGAAATTTTTGATATTTATCAGGGTGAACATGTTGAAGACGGGTTTAAATCCGTTGCGTTCAGAATAAAAATGCAGGATGAAACAGCAACATTGACTGATGAAATTATTGAACAGCAAATGCAGTCCGTTCGTGAAAAACTTCAAAAAACTTATGCTCAAATAAGTTTCAGAGAGTAATTTTTACATGGTTTAAAAAGGCGATAGAATTAGGATTGGTATAGTAAGCAGGTCGGCATTTATATCCGACATTAGTTTCCTCCCCAAAGCGGGAGGGTACGAACAGTATATGTAACAAATTGTAAACACGAATTTAAACGGCTCAAACTCAAGTATAATCGCTATATGATATGATATGATATGATGTGGTGGGGCGGGGCAATCCTTTTGGCTTGAATGTTTTTATAAATGTACAGGGGAAAACGTTTTTCGAGGATTAAGTACATTTAAGAAATTGTAAGTTGGGTTTACAACCCAAAAATTCAGAAAGGGAAAAATTATGGGATTAGTATCTAAAGTCGGATTGAAAATGGGACAAAAATTATTGAATTGTTTTAAATCTTCTCGTTCTATTGGAGAACCAATAAATATTGGAGAATTGTTGAAAGATGCTTCGCGAGTAAAAGTTGGTCTTTTTGACAAAAAAGAAATAAGTGCTATTACTTCAAAATCATCTAAGAAACCTTATGAACCTCTTGCAAATATGTTGTTAAAACCTTTAGTTGAAAGATTCAGAATAGCAAGAGAATTTTTAAAACATGGTCATAATCCATCTGAAATGGTTTCAAAATCAGAAGTAGAAAAATTATTGGCAGAAAAACTTAAAAATGCTACAGAGATAAAATTACCTGTATATAAAAAGAAAATTGTAAATAAAGAGTTGGAAAATGTAACGTTTATAAAATCGCAAATAGAAGAAGATATAAATGCGGGAAAAGAAATGTTAAAAATTCTTGTGTAAATTTTAAAACGAAAATCGCATAAACGTAAGATGGGTAAAGCGAAAGCATGCCCATCTTTAATTAATCTTCAAACTTTAATTCCAGCTGTTTTGGTTCTTTGTGAATAAATGTCGGTTTCGGTTCGGTTTTTGGGGGCTGATTTATTGCCTGAGGGGTGTCAATTTTAGGGTATAAAACTTTGTCTATATCATTAAAATGAACTCTCCTTTTGAGAATTGTATTTAAATGGTATTCAATGGTTTTTTTGATTTCTTCAAGCATACCTCTTGATTGTTTAAAACGTATAAAATTCGGGTTGACAGGTGCAAGTGTACGTTTTGTATAATTTGTGTGAAATTCAAAATCATCAAGCTCAAATCTTTCGACTCCGGATTTTTTACCGAGAGGTTTGAATATTGCTTTAAGCATAATTTCTTTATTTGTCGGGGAATGAAGCAGTACATTGTCGTGTTGTACAAAATCTAATGCATTATTTTTCACGGCTTTTGAAAGAGCTTTTACATATTGATTGTGTGCATCACCCTGTGTCCAAAGAGAATCCGATTTGGCAAGCCCGATTTGTTTAAATCCTTTGAGATTTTCGATAATGGAAACATCCGCGCCGGTTGCAATGTAGCCAAGATTATTTCTGCGGTAAACAGAGCGAACAACATTGAATTTTGCATAATCGTCATCAATTTCTCTTAATTTTGCGGCCATTTCTTTATGTTTCGTGGTTTCCGGCTGTGTTTTTTCAACTTTGCGCGGAAGCCCGTATAAGCTGCGCAAATTGTTGTAATAATCATCATTGAGCCATCCGACAATTTTTGCATTAAGTTTTTTGTATAGCTTATTATTTTCTGACGGATTAATAAATTTTACAACACCATCAGCATCTTTGGTGCAGATGCTTACTCTGAAAGAATGACCGAATGATGTATTGTTATTATTTATGGATGAAATTTGCATGAGATTGTTTCCTTTTTGTAGTGGCAAAATCCAATTTGTGTATTTAATATAATCTTAGTGCCCTAGTGCCCTAGTATTCTAGTGCCCTTATATAATACCCAAACAAAACTTTTTTTGCTCAAATTTATAAAGTTTTATAACAAAATATTTCACAATTTGTAAAATTCTTGCAAAAAAAAATTGTTCACATATAATTATTGAAGAGAAGTATTTAATAGTAATACATTTTTATTACAAAAAAAGAGGAAAGAAAAACATGAGTACATTAGACACAGTTAAAAAAGTTGTAGTAGATCAATTAAGTGTAGATGAAAAATTAGTTACACCTGAAGCACGTTTTACAGATGATTTAGGTGCTGATTCATTAGACACAGTTGAATTAGTTATGGCTTTAGAAGAAGAATTCAAATGCGAAATCCCTGATGAAGACGCAGAAAAAATTCAAACAGTTCAAGATGCTGTAGCATATATCGACAGCAAATTGTCTCACTAATTTGAGTTTTAAAATTGAATTTTATAAATATGGGAGTGGGACACTTACGTTTCGCTCCCGTATTGTTTGTAAAGGTCATTCTGAGCAGGATTCTTCGGGCGGTTGCCCTCTGAATGACAGGTATAAAGCGAAGAATCTTTTAATAAGGAAAATATAAAATGGAAAAAAGAAGAGTAGTTATAACCGGTTTAGGAGCAGTTACCCCATGTGGTATCGGTGTTAATAATTTCTGGAAATCAATGCTTGAAGGCAAAAGCGGTGTTTCTTTAACCGAAAGAGTTAATACGGATAAACAGACAGTGAAAATTTCTGCTGAAATTAAAGATAAAGATTTTAACCCTGAGGATTATCTTGATCCGAAAGAAGCAAAAAGAATGGACAGATATACTCAGTTTGCAATGGTTGCGGCTGATGAAGCAATTGCAGATGCCGGACTTGATGATGCCGGATATGATCCGTACAGAATCGGCGTAATTGTAAGTTCTGCTGCAGGCGGGTTCAAAACATTTGAAACAAACCACCTTGCGATGCTTGAAAAAGGACCTACAAAGGCATCACCTTTCACAGTTCCTATGTTGATCGTTGATATCGGTTCAGGAAGAATTTCTATTAAGCATGGTTATAAAGGATTAAATAAGGTTGTTTGTTCTGCTTGTGCAACGGGAACACATTCTGTTGGCGATGCATTCCGTTCAATTCAGTATGGAGATGCTGATGCTGTTGTCGCAGGCGGTTGTGAGGCAACTATTACAACATTAGGTATCGGTGCATTTACGGCATGCCGCGCATTATCAAAGAGAAATGATGAGCCGGAAAAGGCCTCACGTCCTTATGATAAGGATCGTGACGGTTTCATTATGGGCGAAGGTGCTGCAGTTCTTATTCTTGAAGAATATGAACATGCAAAAGCCCGTGGTGCAAAAATGTATGCAGAAATTGTAGGTTATGGTCAAACAGCAGATGCTTATGATATTGTTGCTCCTGATCCGGAAGGTAAAGGTGCATTGAAGTCAATGGAATTTGCTTTGAAAGATGCCGGTCTGAAACCTGAAGATATTCAATATATAAATCCGCACGGAACAAGTACAGGGTTGGGTGATATGGCTGAATCAAAAGCTATTGAGCAAATATTCGGCGATAAAGAACAAAATCCAAACTTGCTTGTTTCTTCAACAAAGAGTATGCATGGTCACATGCTTGGAGCAACAGGTGCTATCGAAGCTTTGGTTTGTGCCAAAGTTATAAATGAAGGTAAAGTTCCTCCTACAATAAATCTTGATAATCAGGATGAACACGTTGCAAATCTTGATTATGTACCTCATAAAATGAGAGAAAAGAAAGTTCATGCGGCCTTATCAAATTCATTCGGATTTGGGGGACACAATACTACTTTGGTTTTCAAAGAAGTATAGTTAATTATTATTCCAAATTTAAAAAAGCCCTGCAAGTTTGCAGGGCTTTTATTTTATAAGTTTTTTGAAAATTTAATTATTAAAACTATACTTTAGTCGTCAAAGACGGTGCAATTGCAATAAATGCTCTGACCAGATCAGAATCCCACTGAACCCCTGCACCTTCCTGTAAAATTGCGCATGCCTTTTCTATCGGCATGCCTTTTCTGTAAGGCCTGTCGCTGACAAGTGCGTGGTAAGCATCTGCAACGGATACAATACGGGCTTCAAGCGGAATATCTTCCCCTTTAAGATTGTCAGGATAACCGCTTCCGTCCAATCTTTCATGGTGATGTTTTACAATAGGTATAAATTCTCTTAAAGCTTCATTAGGAGCAAGAACTTTTTCTGCACCAATTGTCGGGTGCTGCTTCATAATTTCCCATTCATCATCATTCAGCTTGCCCGGTTTTTTAAGAACATTTTCAGGGATGCCGATTTTTCCGATATCGTGAAGCATAGCACCAATTTTAATTCTTTCAACTTCCGCTTCAGGCAAATGAACGGCTCTTGCAAGGGCTTCCGAGTATCTTGAAACACTTGTTGAATGACCTTTTGTATAAGGGTCTTTTGCATCGATTGCACCTGCAAGTGATGTAACCATTTCCATCAGGTTATTGTGGTTGAGAATATCAACATTATTTATCTTTTTAACAAGTTCGTCTTCAAAATTAATACCGTTTTCAAAATGACGTTTTGCAAGAATTTCAGCAAATGAATTTACTGCAACATCATCCCAGAAATTGAAATCTTCCGTACTGATAATCGCAGACATTCCTTCTTTGTAACCTTTTGCCTGTGAAATGTACATTGCCTGTTCTGCTAACAGTAATAATTTTTCCTGATCCTGTGCGCAATCAGGGTATGTTGCAACCCCGACAGATACTTTTACCGGTCCGACATCATCAACAAAACAACAAGACAAACAATAAGTAATATATTCTGCCATGTATTTTGCATTTTTCGTATCTGTTTCAGGCATAATGACGGCAATTTCATCTCCGCCGTATCTGCCTGCGGAATCCGTATTTTTAATATTCTGTTTAACTTTATCAGCAATAATTTTAATAACTTCGTCCCCTTTGGCATGACCGAGTTCTCTGTTAATTTTTGTTATGTTATTAACGTCAAACATAATGACAGATAATGGGGTTTTGTTATCATTTGCCTTTGCAATTTCTTTTGCCAAAATTTCCTGAAAGCCCCTGTGAGTGTATAAAGAAGTCAGAGTGTCAGTGTTGGCAAATTTATTTGTTTGTTCTAAAAGCTGAATATTGTGAATATACATTCCCATATAGTTTGCGAGGAATGTTGAAAGATTAATATTCAATCTCGAAATGCTCTTACCGACAAGCATTACACCGACACATTTATCAACAGACATCATCGGAATAATAACTGAGCCGGTTTTGCTTAGGTAAGGAATATTTATATAATCAATGTTATCCTGATCAATTATTGATTTTGAATTGAAACATTGTACAATCGGATTTGTATCATCTGATAAAAATACCTTTGAATTATAAGAATTTCCTGCTTTTGAGTAAAGCCGAATATTGAGGCATTTTGATTTTTCATGCAGCAACCCGAACCCGATAAAATTCCATTTTTGTTTTTTGACAAAAATGTCGTTTAAACGGGAGAAAAGGTTTATCAAGCTTGAATTATGCGTAAATGCATCTGAAATATTTTTCATAATTTCCGCATAATTAACCGCAACGGGCGCCGATGTTTGCTCTTCAGGATAAGGAATGAACGGATGTGCTTTTGTTTTGTCAAGATTGAAAGTATTAATTGTTTCAACAATACTGCTAAAGCTCTGATTCTCTCCGTACGGATTTCTTTTTACAGGTTTTTGGATTTCAACAGGAGTTGAAGTTTCCGTACGATAAGGATTATTCTTATTACCGGAAACATTTGGCAAAGCTTCTTCAATCCTGTCGATAATGTTTTCGATAGGATTTGAACTCAAACTTTTTTTTACAGACTGAGCTTTATCTGTTTCAGTTTTTTTGTTTGTCTTTTCCAAAATTTAACTACCTGTTTTTTTTCATTAAGTTGTGTAATAAAAATTTTTTGACAAATTTCAAGAAATTATTTACATTACTTAAATAATTCTACCCTATTTCAGATACGATGTAATACTCCAAACAGATGGATTATACCGGAATTTCCTTGTACTTTTGCCCTAAATACTCATAAATTCATTACTACATTTATAGTATAAAGCATGTTTTGTGCTTTTCCAACAAAAGTTTAAGAATTGTAAAAGAGCAAAGTCTAAAAATAATAAATTTTAAAATTCTAAAAGCATATACAAGCAGGAATAAGTGTACTTTTTGCACTTTATGCTAAAACCTTCGGCTAGTCTATATTTCCAATTTCTTAACAAAAGTTCATAAGGGGTATTGACAAAATAATTATTATGATTTATAGTATTTGTGTCAAATGAAGTGTTGAATTTACACTTAATCCCGAAAGGAGGACAAGATGATTACAATAAATCCTATAAAATTAACAACAATAAAGCCGATTACATTCGGTGACAATAATAATAGTTCAAGAGTAGGTTTGATGAATTTGGACAAAAATTCAAACAACAAAATCAATTTTGAAAAAGACTTATTTATCACTCAACAAGCTGATTTTGTTCATTCAAACCCGTTAAAAGCGTTAAAATACAGTTTTGTTAAGGCTTATAATATACTTGCAACCCCAAAAAGAAATACTGAAGATACAAACTATATCCATATACCATATATGGCATAATGAATATAATTTAACTCCTATATTTACCCCTATAAACCCCATAAATACAGTCGAAAGACTGATTACCCCAAAAAAGAAACTCAAGCAATTTACCCCAAACTGCTCGAGTTTTTATTTTTTTATATGATTATAATTATACAATTTGTTTAATCCAGCCCTGCGGAGCTTCGATTTTACCATATTGAATACCTGTGAGGGTATCATATAGTTTTTTGGTAATTTCACCCGGAGCATCCATGCCTGACGGGAAGTTTATTGATTTTCCGTGATCATCAATTTTGCCGACAGGTGAAATGACAGCTGCAGTACCGCAAAGACCACATTCTGCAAAATCTTTCAATTCATCAAGATAAACTTCTCTTTCTTCAACTTCAAGTCCCAAGTAGTGCTGTGCAACGTACATCAGAGAACGTCTTGTAATTGACGGTAATATACTTGATGATTTTGGTGTAACTACTTTGCCGTCTTTTGTGACAAATAAGAAGTTTGCTCCGCCTGTTTCTTCAACTTTCGTGCGGGTTTGCGGGTCAAGATATAAATTTTCCGCATAGCCCTCTTTGTGTGCTGTAACTCCTGCGTGTAAACTCATTGCGTAGTTTAATCCGGCTTTAACATGACCGGTGCCGTTTGGTGCTGCTCTGTCAAAATCGCTGACTTTTAATGTAATAGGTTTAGAACCGCCTTTAAAATAAGGCCCGACAGGAGATACAAATATTCTGAACATAAAATCCTGTGCCGGCTTTACACCCATGACAGGAGAATAACCAAATAAATATGGTCTTATATATAAGCTTGCACCTGTTCCATAAGGAGGTACAAATTTTAAATTTGCTTTTACAACTTTTTCAACTGCTTCAACGAATTTATCTTCGGGGTATGGCTGCATTTCTAATCTTAAAGCAGTATCATGCATTCTTTTGGCGTTCAAATCCGGTCTGAAAATAACAATATGTCCATCAACCGTTTCGTATGCTTTCATTCCTTCAAAACAAGTTTGTGCATACTGTAAAACGCAAGCACATTCGTTCATGGTAATATTTTCATCATCTGTAAGCTGACCTTCATCCCATTTTCCGTCTTTAAACATTGAAACAAATCTTTTGTCTGTTTTGTAATATCCAAAACCTAAATTAGCCCAGTCTATATTTGCTTTTTCCATAGTTTGCATAAAATATCCCTCCTGATAAGTTTAGTATAACATAAAAAAAGATAACAAGGCACTGATTCAGCAGGGTAATAAGTTCTTTACAATATTATGTTTATGTTATAATTTGAAAGTTAAGAAGAGATATGTAGGTTAGCTGTATAAAGCTGACAATAAAATAAGGAGAAAGATTAAAATGACTGAAAGAAAAATTGCTTTAATTACAGGCGGTTCAAGAGGGATTGGTTTTAGTTGTGCAAAAGAATTAGCACATGCCGGCTGTGACATCATTATCAACGATATTTGTGATGCTGCAACAGCTCAACCGGCTATTGACGAAATCAAGGCAATCGGTGTTAATGCTTGGTTTTATCAATTTGACGTGTCAAATGATGAACAGGTTAAAGCCGCTGTTGATAAAATGATTGAAGAACACGGACATATTGATGTTCTTTTGAATAACGCCGGTATTACAAAAGACGGTTTATTCTTGCGTATGGATGCTGAACAATGGGAAAGAGTTATCAAAATTAACCTTGGTTCAGCTTATTATGTAACTCATGCAGTTATCAAATATATGATGAAGGCAAGACAGGGTTCAATTATCAATATGTCATCAATCGTTGGTGTTCATGGTAATGCTGGTCAGGCAAATTATTCTGCTTCAAAAGCCGGTTTAATTGGTTTGACAAAAACTCTTGCAAAAGAATTTGGTTCAAGAAATATCAGAGTTAACGCTGTATGTCCGGGATTTATTCAAACTGCAATGACTGCAAACTTGGGTAATATCGAAGAATACGCAGCAGCAATCCCGATGAAGAGATTCGGTACTCCTGAAGATATTGCTAAAGTTGTAAAATTCTTAGCACTTGATACAGATTATGTAACAGGTCAGGCAATCGAAGTTGCAGGCGGTTTGATGCTGTAAGAATAAATCGTGAAGACGATAAGACGTCAGGACGATAAGTTCATTAAATAAATTAAAATTGCAAAAACGAGAATTTTTAATATAATTCTCGTTTTTGTTATGATATTCCCTCCCTTTTGAGGGAGGGTCAGGGTGGGTGCTGTTTATAAATTTTGTGTTATCATACAACCATGAATAAATTAACTCTCAATGCAAGAAATTTAAGAAAAAATATGACAACCCAAGAAAGAAAGCTTTGGAACATCATAAAAAATAAACAATTTTACAATTATAAATTTTTGCGTCAATATGTCATAGGCGGATATATTGTTGATTTTATATGCAGAGAAGAAAAAATTATAGTAGAAATAGATGGCGGACAGCATAACCAAAATGAAAATATTAAATATGATAAAAATAGAAACAAATATCTTGAAAATTTAGGTTATAAAGTAGTAAGATTTTGGAATAATGAAATTGATGATAATATAGAAGGTGTTTATCGAAAATTGCAAGAAATTTTTATGATAAAAACGGCACCCACCCTAACCCTCCCTCGTAAGGGAAGGTACGAAAAAACAAGTATTAAAAAATGAAAAAAGGAATAAGTATGAAAAAGTTTGGTGTTTTATTATTTATAAGTGTTTTAGGAATTTTTACGATTGTGCAGAACCCTTCGCATGGAATTGTTGTTACTGCTAACAGTGTAAATAACAATACTGTAAAAACTTATACTGCATCAATGCCTTATGCAAATTATCTGAAATTTTATATTATTGACGCTGAAAGAGTCAAACTTACTTTCAAGCACATGAATGAAGAAAGTGAGAAAAACTATATTCGCAATCTGACAAAAGAAGAAAAACAAGATTATAAATATGTTAAAAAAATTCAACAGCTAATTGATAAAGGCGCATGGGGTGAAGTTTTATACAAATATCCGAATTTTTATCCTGCTTTGGTGCAGTATTATAACAATTGCGTAGAAAAAAATCTGTATGAAGAGGCCCTGAGGACTATGGATAAAATCAGAATGGCTGACCGAAATTATCAGATTTTTTCAAAAAATACGATAAATAATGAACTCGGTACTTTATACATTAAAAATAAACAGTACCAAAAAGCTTTGGAAGTTTATAAATTATATGAAAATAGTGCGGATGACAGTGTTTATTCTTCTATGGCTCAATGTTATTATGGTTTGGGCGATTATCAAAATGCTCTGTATTATCTTGGCAAAATTTGCAACAAAAAATATGAAGATAATGAACTTGTTTATACTGTTTACTTAGAAAAAAATGACATAAAAAATGCTCATAAAGCGGCAATGACGTTAAATAATCAAAAATATAATTTTGAAAATCTTATGCGTATTCAAAAAACATCTCAAAATGACACTGATAAATTGAAATATGCTTATCAGGCGCGCAATACAACCATGAATGAAGCAGATATCGATATGGTAAATAAGATTATTGCTGACTTGGAACAAAAAAAACTTGATAAACAGCTTTCAACGCTGAAAATGTTTGTGAAAGCTCCAAATTGGGAATATTTCAGAAATCAATTGCCAGAAAATATTACTGCTGCAGAACTTTGCCAAAAACAGGATGAATTTTTCAGAACCGCAAATCAGTATTTGATTCGATATGACGGTCAGCAGTTGACTAATGCCTTTTATTCGCTAAATCAGGATTATATGAACTATGTACTTGCAAAA
Source organism: uncultured bacterium (assembly GCA_902802825.1). Classification (GTDB taxonomy): domain Bacteria; phylum Cyanobacteriota; class Vampirovibrionia; order Gastranaerophilales; family Gastranaerophilaceae; genus Zag111. Next base: position 13,100 of record CADCNV010000007.1, read on the forward strand.
AAAGAACAATACTACAAAGAAAAACAAGCAGAAGCAGAACAGGCAATGCTTGAAATGCAGGCACAGCAACAGTACATAAACGAACAACTTATTCAGCAGCAGCGTATGCAAAACTATATTCGTATGCAGCGTATTCAAAATCTAGGGAATCACGCATACTATTCTAATCCTCTGATGTATGATCCGTTTTGGTAGAATTTAAACGGATATTTCATTTTGATTTAAAATGTCTTGTAATGTTTTTGCCGAATCATGAAGTTTTGATATTTCTTCTTCATTCAATTGGATAGGAATATGTGTTTCTATGCCGTCTTTTCCAACAATAGCAGGCATGGACAATGAAATCCCTTCAATTCCGTATTGTCCGTGCATCATGGAAGAAATAGGTAAAATAGATTTTTCATCTCTGATAATAGCTTCACATATTCGTTTTACTGCCATTGCAACGCCAAAATATGTTGCTTTTTTCTTTTCAATAATCTCATACGCGCTGTTTTTTACATCGAGAGCAATTTTTTTCATATTTTCTTCGTGGTTGCAGTACCCGCGCATTTCACAAAACTTATGTAACGGGACACCTGATACGTTTGCACTTGACCATGCAGCAATCTCACTATCTCCATGTTCTCCTATTATGAAAGCGTGAACGCTTCGTGAATCAACATTTAAATGATTGCCCAATTCGTGTTTTAATCTTGCCGTATCCAAAACTGTTCCCGAACCTATAACGCGATTTTCAGGCAGTTCTGAGAGTTTTATTGCAACCGTTGTTAAGATATCAACAGGATTTGCAACGATAAGTAAAATTCCTTTAAAATCGCGTTTTTTAATTTCAGGAATAATCGATTTAAAAATAGAAATATTTTTCTTAACAAGATCAAGTCTTGTTTCTCCCGGTTTTTGGTTTGCGCCTGCGCTAATAATAATTAGTGATGCATTTTTAATATCATCATAATCTCCTGCATAAATCTTTATCGGTTTCGCAAATGGCACTCCATGACTGATATCTAAAGCTTCTCCCTCAGCTTTGGCTTTGTCAGCATCAATGAGAACCATTTCAGAAAATAATCCTGATTGCATAATTGAAAAACAGCATGCTGCTCCTACAAATCCGCATCCTATCATTACAACTTTTCTGACATTTGTGCAGTTTAAACAATTTTTGTCCATAAATAATAATCCTTATATTTAAATTTATATATTTTTACCTAAATCGTATGCTTTTTGTAAAAGTTGAGAATTTTGTTTTGCGTCATTTGGTTCTTCTAAACCTCCGCCGTTTAAAAATCCTTTTATACTTGTTCCCGGCAGGCATGCGCTCCAGCCATTCAAACCGTTGATTACTGTCTGAACAGTATTTTCTGCACCGTCAGCAGATGTTGTAATTACATATACGTCTTTGAAGTTATATCCTGTAGCGTAAATTGAGTTAGCTCTGTCTATAAGTGTTTTCATCTGTCCTGACATCTCGTAGTAATAAACAGGTGTTGCCCAGACAATGACATCTGAATTTTTCATTTTTTCGGTTATTGCATTTGCATCATCGTTAATAACGCAGTGCCCGAGTTTTTGGCATGCCATACAACCCTTGCAGAAGCCGATATTCTTATCTTTTAACGATATAAATTCTACCTGATGTCCTGCATCTGTTGCCCCGCGTTCGGTTTCATGTGCAAGAATTTCTGAATTTGCATTGTTTCTTAAACTTGTAGAAATAATTAAAACTTTTTTAGTCATTTTTCACCTTCCTTAGTATTTTTGCAGGTATTCCCGCAACGATTGTATTTTGTGACACGTCATGTGTCACAAGAGCATTTGCACCTATAATTGCTCCGTCTCCTATGGTTACTCCCGCAAGAATTGTTGCATTAGAGCCAATCCAGACATTATTTCCGATTTTTATAGGTTTTGGATAAATATATTGTCTGAATTGCGGGCGTTCATCATGATTCAATGTTGCTATTGTTACATTATGTCCGATAAGCACTCCATCACCGATTGTAATTCCTCCCTGATCCTGAAATTTGCAGCAGGCATTTATAAATACATTTTTACCAACGGTTATATTTTTTCCGCAATCGGTATAAAACGGCGGAAACAAACGAAAGCTTTCATCAACCTGTTTGCCTGTTAATTCAGAAAATAAATCCGCAATTTCTTTGGGAGTATGATATTTGTTATTTATTCCCATTGTAATCTTTATGGCTTGCTGACTAAGCTCGTTGAAGATTTTTAGCATATCATCTTCAACAAGTTTACCACTTGCCATATATTCATAAAATTCATCTAAATTAATATTATCCATTTGGATTCATTTCCGTTAATTTTTTGCCCAGATTAAAAGATTTTTCCATATCAATCGGGAATTGTTTTTCCTGAACTTCATTTTTATGGTTTTCATCAAACAAATCGCAATTATATTTAGAAAAATCTGCAAATTGTTTTGTATCGTGTGAATAAACGCTTTCTGCATAACCCATTATGTGATTTAAAGAATTTACATTTTCATCAAGAATAGTGAAATAATTTATTCCTCTTGCCATTTCTTCAGGGCAGTTCATAGTGAAAATTACACCTGTTGGAATTATTTTGTTTAAACGTCTTTTCAGACCGCCATGTTCTTTATCAACCATATATGTGTGATTTGCAAACATTAATCGTTCTACAAAACTTCTGAATACTCCTGTCGGGTATGAAAAATAAACAGGAGTTCCAATTATTATTGCATCAGCGTTAATACATTTTTCCAAAACCGGCTTTAAATCATCTCTGATGGCACAAACGCCTTCTGTGGTGCTGCCTTTTCTCTGGCAGGCAAAACAGCTCATACAACCCTTGAAATTCAAATCATAAAGATTAATAAATTCTGTTTGCGCTCCTGCTGCTTCAGCTCCTCTTTGTGCTTCTTTTAATAATTTTGCAGTATTAAAATTTTTTCTCGGGCTTCCGTTTAAAATTATTACCTTTTTACTCATAATTATCTCCTTTATTTTAAATTTTTATTGTAAAAGTCAGTAATTTTATCAAAAGGAATTTTTTTCATATTGTCATATAAATCAACGTGATTTGCATCTTTTACAATATAAAGCTCCTTATTGTCACCGGTTAATTTTTTGTATGCATCTTCTCCAAAATATCTGCTGTGTGCTTTTTCTCCGTGAACTATCAAAACCGGAGTTCTGATTTCATTCGCATATTGTAAAATAGGCATATTTATCAGTGAAAGAGAAGATGTTTTATTCCAATTTCCGTTTGAATTTATTGAACGTTGATGGAAACCTCTTTTAGTTTTGTAATATTCCCAATATTCTTTTACAAATTGCGGTTCTTTCCCTGTCAATTTATCAGGCAGTCCCTGTGATTTGGCATAATTTCCGTTTTGAAAATCAATTGTTCTTTGAGTATTAAGCTGTTTTTTCAGTTCATAGCGGGCATTTTCATCCATGCTGTCATTGTACCCTTTTGCACTTACTCTTGTCATATCATACATTGTGGATGCTACGGTTGCTTTAATTCTTGTATCTATGGCAGCAGCATTGATTGCAAATCCTCCGAATCCGCAAATACCTAAAATGCCGATTTTATCCGGATTTACGTTTTTGTGATTACTCAAATAATCAACAGCCGCAGAAAAATCTTCGGTATTAATATCAGGACTTGCAACATCTCTTGGAGTTCCGCTGCTTTCTCCTGTATAAGAAGGATCAAATGCAAGAGTGATAAATCCTTTTTGTGCCAAAGTTTGGGCATATAATCCGGAAGATTGTTCTTTAACGGCACCAAATGGACCTGAAATTGCTATTGCAGGCAATTTATCTTTCTTTTTCATCTTTTTGGGAGTGTATAAATCCCCGGTTAACATTATGCCGTATCTGTTTGTGAATTGTACTTTTTCAACATTTACATTTTTGCTCTTTTCAAAAACTTTATCCCAATCATTTGATTTTGCATCGCATACAACAGCGGTTCCGATAGTTAATAAAATTGCCGCAAAAAATAATAAAAACTTTTTAAACATATAATCCTCCTTTATTACAGTATATATTAAACAAGGAAGTAATAAATAAATTTATTTTAAAAAAAGACCTCTTTCGAGGTCAGGTTGGTTATTTTTGGTTATGTTATAGTATTATGTCAGTTAAAAAACTGTATATAGGTTTTGTATTTATTGTATCTTTTCTCTTTTCTTAATAATCCTCAAGATTAAGTTTTGCTTATTTTTAGAGATATATTTACAAAAATTAACAAATTTTGAGAGGTTTTAATACTATCATGTATATATGTTTGAAAAATTCAGAAAATGGATATGGGCAAATGTTTTCAGAAAGCACTATTGGCGTACCGGAAAATGCAAAGGTTGCGGTCAGTGCTGCACTCATATTTATGTGAAACATTTTAAGCATGTTCTAAATGATGAAAAAGAATTTGAAAAGCTGCAGGGACTTTTTAGTTTTTATTCCGGATTAAAAATTATTGGTAAAGACGAACTGGGTTTAATTTTTGAGTGTAAACATCTTGATGCGGAAACCAAAAGATGTAAGATACATTTTTGGCGTCCGCCTATTTGCCGTCGTTATCCTCAGGAAGAATTATTTGCCATGGGCGGGACTTTGTCTGACGATTGCGGTTTCAAGATGGAGCCGATAATTCCGTTTAAAGATGTTCTGAATAAAATTCAGAAAAAAGAAGAACGCAAAATTAAAAAAATTATCCGTTCGTAGTAGCTTTATTGTTAATATTTTGCCGAATAAAATTTTAATAAAAATATTTCATAATTTGCTTAATGGAGGTGTAAATTATGAAAAAGTTTATTATATTCAGTTTAATTGCTCTTGTCATTACGGCATTACATGCAAATGGGGCCTGCCTTTTACAGGATTTGAAAAAAGAACAAAATTGTACAGGCGGAGCATCAGGTATTGAACCGTCTGATCAAAAAATCAACCGGCAGAACAATTTTGAAACAAAAGAAGAATTGCAAAAAATGTATCAAATACCGACAATGTCTTATCCTGTGCCGTTTAAATTCGGATTCCCCGCATTAAACCAAACCTGCATGTTCGGTGCTTGTTTTCCTAAATGATTATCCTCTTTCGCAGATGGTTCTTGCAACATAAACACCGGAAGCTGATGCCTGCAAAAGACCTCTTGTTACACCTGCACCATCGCCGATTGTAAAGAGATTTTTCACTCCTTCTGTTTCAAGTTCATTTGTAAGTTTTACTCTTGCCGAATAGAATTTGACTTCTATACCGTACAGTAAAGTATAGCGTGATGCGGTTCCCGGACAAAGTTTATCAAGTGCTTTAAGCATTTCTATGATACTTGTCATTTGTCTGTAAGGAATAACAAGACTCAAATCCCCCGGAGTTGCGCAGGTCAGGGTTGGAGTAATTACGCTTGATTTAATTCTTTCGGGAGTGGAACGTCTGCCTTCAAGCAAATCGCCGAATCTTTGCACCAAAATTCCGCCTGCAAGCATATTTGCTAATCTTGCAATATGTTGACCGTACTGAATCGGTTCTTTAAATGGTTCTGTGAACTTTTCACTTACCAGCAATGCAAAGTTTGTATTAGGAGTTTTGAAATTAGCATAACTGTGACCGTTTACTGTTGCTATACCGGAATAATTTTCCTGAACAACTTCACCATTTGGGTTCATACAGAATGTTCTTACTTCATCTCCAAATGTCGGAGAGTGATAAATAAGCTTTGATTCATATAGTTTTGATGTTAGCGGTTCAAATACAGGTGCAGGAAGTTCAACTCTAACACCAACATCGACCGCATTATTTACCATACCGATTTTATGTTTTGCAAATTCCTGAGTTAACCAGTCAGCACCTTCTCTGCCCGGAGCTATAATCGTATATTCCGCACAAATGGTTTCACCGTTATCAAGTTCAATACCTTTAACCTGTTCACATTCAACAATCAAAGATTTTGCGCAGACATTGTTTAAAATAGTAATTCTCTCATCAAGATAATCCTGCATATTTTTAAGAACATCTAAACTTCTTTCCGTGCCTAAGTGTCTGACAGGTGAATGAACGAGTTTTAATTCGGCAAGAACTGCCTGATGTTCAAGTTCTTCAAAAACTTTTATATCTGTTCCGAAAACTTCGTCTGTTGCACCGTATTTTAAATATAAATCATCAGCATATCCGATTAAATCTTCAGCTTGTTTTCTTGACATATATTCAGCTAAATGTCCGCCGACATCGGGAGTAAGAGTTAATTTTCCGTCAGAAAATGCACCTGCTCCGCCCCAACCGCAAAGGAGTCCGCATTTTTTACAATTTACGCATTTTGGGGAACCCTGACGTAAAGGACATTTTCTTGTTTCAATTCTTTGACCTTTTTCAATTAAAACAACTTTCCATTCAGGTTTAAGTTTCATGATTTCCAAAGCGGCAAAAATTCCTGCAGGTCCTGCTCCGATTATCGCGACATTATACATCTTTTTCTCCCTATTCATTTTATTTTTCTGACTTTGTGCTGATTTAGTCAAGCTTGTACAGTTTATCTCAAACAAAGTATATTTTCAATACTTTATCAGATGTTATTAAGAATTTATATACAACTTGAAAAACATAAAAAATCATTTATAATATAGTGGAGGAAAATTATGAAAAGAATATGTTTATCAATAATAATGGTGCTGTTTTTAGCGCTCGGGGTATGTGCAAAAGACATTATTCCGGTAAATACGTCAATGGATGGTGTCCGTACGGTGGGTTTATATCAGGTAAAAGATGATATAAATATTTATAAATTTCCCGATGAGGAAGCTCAAATTCTTTATCGTGTGAGATGGAACAGTGAAGAATTTTTTCCTGAATCGATTGGGGCTAATAATTTCTTTTCGGTATTTGTAGCAAAAAAAGATTTGGCTTATGTAAATGTTGTCGATATAGTTGACGGATGGGTCGAAATTGTTTATGACAATTCAAAGGGCTTAACCGGTTGGATAAAAGAAGATGATCCGTATAAATTTATGACATGGACAAATTTTTACACTACTTACGGGAAAAAGTACGGGCTAAATATTTTAAAAGGTGCTCCTGCTACTTGTAAGGATATTAAGGGCTCTCCCGATGATTTGGCTCAGACAATTTCTACAATTAATATGCCGCAAAAAATTCATTTGAATGTTATCAGAGGGAATTTTGCATTGGTTAGTGTAATGGACATGGATAAAACACCTAAAACAGGTTATATCAGATGGCGTGGCGATAATGGTGTAAGATACTTTTTCCCTTCAATAAAATAAAATTATGCCCACGGTTTAATTAAAAATTTGATGGCTTTACCTTCTATGTGTTGTTGCATTGCATATTCAACTTTTTCAAGCGGAAGAGTATCTGTTATCAATTTTTCTACTTCAATTTGTCCTGATGCAATGTATTCCAGTGCTTTTCTGAAATATTCAGGTGTATGATGAAAAACACTCATCATTTTAATATCGCCATAGTGCATTTTTGTAGTATCAAAACTTACTCTTGAGCCGGATTTGCATCCTCCGAAGAAATGTACTGTTCCTCCCGGGCGTACGCAACCAAAAATTTGCTCCCAAATTTCAGGTAAGCCAACACATTCAATTGCAACATCAAGTCCTTTGCCTTCGTCAGAAAAATCTTTAAATATTTTTTCGGGATTAGGGTATTTTTTTAAATCAACAATTTCATCAGCATGTGCAAAATCTTCTGCCATTTTGAGTTTAACAGGATTTCTTCCTGCAACGATTACTCTTGCACCCATAAGTTTTGCTACTCTTGCAAACATTAAACCAATGGGACCGATTCCTATTATCCCAACGCTTTGACCTTCTTTTATTTCGGTTCTGTATGCTCCATGCACAACATTTGCAAGCGGTTCGCAAAATGCTGCTTTATCAAAGCTTAAATCATCAGGTAAAATGAGCATATTCTTTTTTACAATCCGCGCAGGAACGGTTATATATTGAGCATAAGCACCATTTAACAAATCTAAATTTTCACACAGATTATATTCCTTGCGCTTGCAGTAAAAACATTTTCCGCATGGGGCTGAATTAGCAGCGACTACTCTGTCACCGACTTTAAAACCTTCAACATTTTCACCGACCATGTCAATAATTCCGGCAAATTCGTGCCCAAAACCTGACGGAACTTCTTTTATCAATACAGGGTGCCCTCTGCGAAAAGTTTTCACATCTGTTCCGCAAGTAAGTGCCGACATTATTTTGACAACAACTTCACCCTCTTTGGGCGGCTTAACCGGAATTTCTTCACATTGAATATTTTTTGGTCCGTAATACTGAATAGCTTTCATAAAGTCATTATAACATTAACAAAATATTATTTATTAAACATATATTCCGTTTTAGTGTTCAAATCATCAAGAATTTCATTATAATTTACTGTTACGGGGGTCGGAACGGAATTTATTGCAGTATCCAAAAATGCCTGTGAATTTTTTGGTTTCTTATTATCAAGAAAATATTTTGAATTTGCGCTGTCGATTCTGGCGGGTACTATCAAACCGCTCTGTGCAAATTTTTGTGAATTTTTTTCAGATGCCATGAATTTTATTAATTTAATTGCTTCTTTTTTCTTTTTTGAAGATTTGGAAATTGCCCAGCCGGAAGAGTCCATAAACATTTTATGCGGGAATGAAACTACATCCCAATCAAATTTTGCTTCCTGACGATATTTGGGAACCATCCAGCGCCCTGACAGATGCATTCCGATTTTACCCTGCAAAAACATTTGTGCCATTGTTGCGCTTCCGATTTCTTCTTTTTTGGGTGCAACGTGATATTTTCGCCTTAAATCAGCATAAAAATCCAATCCTTTTTTGTTTTCCGGCTCAGATAAAACATCTCTTATAAAATAATTTTGGCTGTCATTTGGCTTCCAGCCCCCGTAATAAAGCATATATGGCAAATAATATAACGGTTTTTCTTCAAAAGAAATACCAAATGTTGAAGGTGTAGTGAGTTTTTGGGCTATATTCAACAAATCATCCAAAGTCCAATTTTTATCAGGGTATGATAAACCTGATTTTTTAAACATATCTTTATTGTAAAAAATTACTAAATTCGACATATCGCGTGGAAGTGCGTATATTTTTCCTTTATATTTCATTGCATCAACGGATTTTTTATAATATTTGTTAAATTCTAATTCATCGTATGTGCTCAAATCTTCGAGTACTCCTGCATTTGCATACATCGGTAAATATAAATTGTTGATAAAAACTACATCAGGAGCTGTGTTTGATGCAAACAAAAGATGAATTTTTTGAAAATAATTCTGTGGAATGTGCATTAAATCAATTTTGATGTCCGAATTTTCTTTTTCAAATTCTTCAATCATCGGTTTCAAAATGTTTAATTCAGATTCAGAGCCCCAGGTGGCAAATTGAATATGCGTGTAATTATCATTTTTTTTGTTTTGATTAAAACAAAAAAATAAAACTAATCCTAATATTAAACAATATAATAAAAACTTTTTCATTATAAACCAACCTGAAAAGGGCTTAGTGCCTTAGTTTCTTAGTGCCTTTTATTATATTTCAAGTAAAGTTCCCATTTTATCTTCGGCTACATCAACAAGACATTTGAAGTTTCCTGCTTTTACGATATATACATTGCCGTAATCTAATCTTACCTGAAGCGGTTTATTTATTACTTTATCAAATTTCTTCAATACATATACGTTTTCGCCGATTTTACCGATAATAGATGAAATTCCGTCAGATTCAACCATCATAATACTTTTATTATTATCTATATCATATTTAGATTTTATAGAAATATTTAAATCTGATGATTTTGTCTTTTTGTGTAAAGATATTTTCTGCATTGGATTAGTAACGCTCATCATTTCAGCACGACTGCGTTTCGGAATCATGTTTGTAATTTCTTCGGTAACATTTGTTTCATTTGATACAGGCGCATTTTCTTTATCCAAAATATCTAAATATTCTTCCATGGAAGATACGATATATTCTTCCTGTACCTGATTCATTTCTTCCGTTACATCATTCTTAGGTAAAAATCTTCTGCCGGTCCTTACCAAATCCGAAATGCTGAACCCATGACCGCCGATATTTCTTTGTGCCATTGTAAGTCCGCTGTTTTTAAGTTTTACCAAAGGACCTTCTTTTAAAGGTTCTGTAACTGTTTTATTTTCATCGTTGGCAAGTTGTTGTCTGCTGGTTTCTTTAAGATTAATATTTTTGGCAAAGGATTTCAAATGAAGTCCTGACATCTTTTTCATAATAGCTTCATCTTCTGAATGAACACCTTTATTTGGTGCTTTAAATTCAGTCATAGACGGAGTTTGTGAAAGTGCGTGTTCCATTTGAGAAATGCGGGCAGCCATATCGTCCATTACGACACCTTTTGTACCTTCCATATTTGTAACGTAAGATGGCTGTGACGAATTATTTACAGAATCTTTTGCTTCCGAATATAATTTATATTTTTCCTGCCAACTTAAATTATCATTATCCATAATTTGCTGATAATTTTCAGTATTTGCCTTTTCAGGTTCTGAATTGTAGTTTTCAAGATATTCTTTTAATTTTGTATTGTTCTTAATTGCTTTTGCAATAATATTCATTAAAGCTCCCAAAAGGAATATACCTATAACTGATAATGCTCCGGCAATCGGAATGATAGGCAAATTCTTGTGGGTTTTTGTTTTTACATGTTTTTGAACTTTCTTTGAGTTGTTTACTTTTGCATTTTTTGATTCTGCCGGAGGGTTTTTGAGTTCAAAAGAAGGTTTTACCTCTTTAGAAGCTACTGCCGGCTTAGTATTTTTCACTTCTGCTATTTCGTTTTTCGGTTGTATTTTCTCATTTTTTACAATAGTTTCTTGTTTTGCTGCAGTTTTGGTATCTGCCTGCTTAACAACAGGGGTAATTTTTGTTGATACTGCAACGGGTTTAAGTGCAATTGTTGTTTGTGCAGCAACTGTTTTAGAAGCAGACTTTTGTGTTTGAGCAATTTTTGCATCAGATGTTTTTGTTGTTGAAACTGCAGGTTTTACGGCGTTAGTTTTTGTTTGTGTAGTTGCATTGCTTGCTTTTTTGAAATTTTCCATCTTCTTATCAGGATCGAATTTACTGTTTTGGGCAATTAAGTTTTTATAATCCTGCTGAGCTTTTGTTAGCGGTGCAGTTCTTTTCGTTGCAGTCTGAATTTTTACGGGTTTTGTCGTATTAAATGTAACCTTTGTGTAGCCGCCGATTCCGTCATCAATGTTTTTTACACTGACATTAGATACCAAATCTTTAACGCCGCCCAATGAAGGTACAATTGATTGATTCCCTGCCACATTCGGTAAAAGGACTACATAAGTATTGTTTGATTTTCTTGTTACAACAGTATTTGTAGGTGCTCCTGTTGTATAAAAAGTTACATCAACCGTGTCATCTGAAGATGCTTTTTTTACATCCATTCTTAATAAGTCACTTGAATCTGCGATTGCGCTGTTACCTGCAATTAAAAATACTGACAGGACAGTTGTAATTATAAATTTTCTATTAATCATATTACCCGCTACTTTTAAAAAACTACACTTATATTCTATATAATAGTCGAGAATAAAAAAATTTGCTACTTTATTAATATTTGGTAAATTTATGTTACAATATGTTCATGAAATGCGGTTTTGTAACAATAATAGGACGCCCGAATGTAGGCAAATCGACCCTTTTAAATCAGATTTTAGGGCAAAAGATTGTTATTGCAACGGATAAGCCACAAACAACAAGAAAAAGAATTAAAGGTATTCTTACAAATGAGCAGGGGCAAATAATTTTTATTGATACTCCGGGGATTCACCGACCGCTTAATAAATTGGGTGAATTTTTAATTGATGAGGCAAAAATTGCAATTCCTGATGCTGATTTAATTTTGTTTCTTGTTGATGGTTCTGAACCGGCAGGAAAAGGGGATAAATGGATTGTTCAAAATCTTTTGGAAACAAAAATTCCGATAATTATTGTGATGAACAAGGTTGATAAAATTAAAAAGCCGGAAAAAATAGAGCAAAATTTATTAACATATAAAACTTTGTTTAATGAAAATTTGCCTGTTGTGCGAGTTTCTGCAAAAACGGGGCGTAATATTGATACCTTGCTTAAAAATATTTATAAAAAACTTCCAGACGGAGAAATTATGTACCCTGAGGATGTGGTTACAGAAGAAACAATGCGCGATGTTGCTCAGGAAATAATAAGAGAAAAAATTTTACTCAACACGTCTGATGAAATTCCTCATGCAGTTGCTGTCAAAATTGAAAACTATTTTGAACAGGATGAAATTGATAAAATTTATGCAAATATTTATTGCGAAACAAAAAGTCAAAAGGGTATTTTAATAGGTAAAGGCGGCAATTTGCTAAAAAAAATCGGTACAGAAGCAAGACAGGATTTAGAAAAAATAATTGAAAAGAAGGTATTTTTAGGACTAGAAGTCAAAGTTGAAAAAGACTGGCGCAAAAAAGATAATATATTGAATGATTTTGGATATAAACAGGATAAATAACCCCTTACATTTAATAGTGGCTGAAAAGCGGAATTTTCAAATAATATATAAAATTTTATAATACTCCTTGATTTAGATTTAAATCTAGGGAGAAATATAAATGGCAAATTTAAAAGATTTTTTCAATAAAATTTCAAACAACAACAGAATATTTACTGCAGAAGACATTGGTGAAATGTCAGGTAATGAGTATACCCAAAATGAAAAGGCAATTTTTCATCAACTGCAAAATTTAGGAATTCCAAGACGAAATCAACTTAATGGGAACCCTGATGTTATATATGTGCATGCATATACCAAGGCAGACGGGACACATGTAAAAGCACACTATCGTTCAAGAAACGGAAGTTTTGCAACAGGATATGCGACAAATACAAATAATACATATAATAGCAATAAACCCAAAATAAAAGAAATAAAACCTGCTGATTTTTCTAATTTGGAAAAATATAATTCAATAACAAAATCGTTATTAGAAATTAATGAAAAATTAAATTATAACCGTCCTGATGCACGCGAATTGATGAATATCGGGTTATCAGGTTTTGAAAATTTACCTGAACATTCAGAATTTAGCGTATTTCAACCGGAAGCAGTTGAATATGTCAATAATCAATTAAATATAAAAAATTCAAAAGGTTTAGTAATACCAAAAGGTTGGAACGGGGTAATATATGATAAAAATAGCGGATTTAGTAAACGATTATCAAATTCGCCCGAGTTGCAAAAACAAGTTATGAAATATTATGATAACAAAACAAAATCGTTTACTTCAAATCAAATATTGATAGATTTCAAAGAAGATAAAAATTTGTGTTATTCAATAGGACACGGTACTGTTTTAAATCCAAGAATTGAAAATGAAGAATTTAAAGCTATTTTATTTGATAAATATGATTTTCAGTGGCTTAATAAAGAAAAATTGCCAGATGATCATATGCGTTTTATTAATAATGGTGCAGCATTTGCAGAACTTACTCCAATACTTACAAATTATTATGTTATAATACCTATAAGATTTAAATTATAGAATTGATGTATGCATAACTTTTTAAAAAATATATTTTGCTTATTAATTATAAACCTTGTTGCAAGCATGGGGTATTTAGTATTGTTTATACTAGTATTTGGAATGATGATGAGTGGTGAAAGTGAACTAAGGTTTAATATTTCTCTTGCAACAATTCTAATCATTATTTTTGCTCGATTGTTTGTGCTGCCAATAGCATATAAAAAATTAGAAAACTCACGAAAAACTGAATTAGCAGCTAAATTTATACAAAAATTAAAGCATTCTTTTTATTTAAAAGTCATTATTTTAATTGTTGCATATATATATGATATAATTGCTTGTCTTATAATATTTAGGAATGTAGAATATGCGTTCCAGATAGTTGATATTTTAATTCAAAGTCTATTATTTTGCTATATTGTTTTATTTATTTATTGGTTTGTAGAAGATAAAATTAAACAATTAAGAGAAAAATAGTTTGTAGATTCTCAACAACACTAGCTTATGTAAAAGATTGGTCGCTGCTATATAAATCATAATTAATCTATATGCATAATCACTCTGATTTTACATCCAAATTATAGTGCAAAATATCTTCTGAGGCGGTATTATTTACCCATGATGTCTGAATTTCGCAAATTGATGCATCGTCTTTGGTTATTATATGAGCATATGTATCAGGTTTGTCGGTTTTATAAGTCGCACATACCAAAACATCCTCAAGGAATGATTCTCTGTTGAATTTTATATTCAGTGTTTTGAGAGTATGTGATTTTTTAAATTCATCAGTCGATGTTGCTTCTGCAATATTTATATAGCTTTTGTTATTAACGTGATTGTTAAAATCTAAATCGGATAAATTGTTTTTGTGAACAATTTCACTTACTTTATCTTTAATCTCACCGAGAGTAAATTTTTTGTGTTCGCCCAAAACAAGCTCAGGACATATTTTAAAGTGTTCCGTAATAATATCGGTTTTTGCGGGACGTTTTGTTTCCTGATCAAGAATGAACCAGCATCCGTTACCTTGTGCAAAAACTTCCCCTCTGTAATATAGTTTAAAGTCTGTGTAAATCTTCAGTTTTGTAATCTCTGAAATCCATATTTCTGTTGTAATTTCTTCTGACCAAAATGGTGTTTTTGATAAAAATTCAATATTAAATTCCGAAACAATCCAGTATAAATTTTGCGGGAACAAATCATAAGCTGCCATTTTTCTTGTTGCACAGTATCTTGCAAATGTGTCCTGCAAATACATAATTGCAGAAATAGGTCTTAGCCGGTACTCGTTTAAATCCATATTATCCAAAATTACATTATAATTATGCGAATATTTGCTCATAAATCAATCTCTCCATTATCAAAAAAATTATAACATAATCATATATAAAAATGTGATTTGAAGTATGCTATAATACATTCAATAGAATAGCGGGAAGTAAAAAATATGTTTGAAAGAAAAATTAAAACGGATTATTTAAAATTAGCAAAAATAGTTTATGGCGGCGAATTTTATTTTGAATTAAAAAAGTATATACTTAAAGAAGTAACTTTTAAAAATCTGAAAATAAGAAAATATATTGACAGTTTGTTAAGCAAAAACGGAAATGAGAATTTTTTTGCATACAAAAATGATGAGAGCGGTTTTGTAGGGAACCTTTTTGAAAATACGCAAACAGGTGAACTTGTGGTTGCATATAGAGGAACGGAAAGACCCGGATTAGGGGAAAATGTTTCTGATTTTAATGCTTTTATGAAGGATGTTGGTACAGATATCAGCTTAATGACATGTGATTTTGATATGCAGTTTGAATATGCGTGGGAATTTTACAAGGCAGTTAAAAAACAGTATCCGAAAAGGAAAATTGTTATTGTCGGTCAGTCATTAGGCGGGGCGTTGGCTCAGATTGTTGCAGCAAAAGAATATACAGTAAATCGTAAAAAAGTTGAAACTTATACATATAATGCTCCCGGGTGTTCTCATCTTTTGGATACTTATGACTGCAATACAAAATTCGGATACTCATTTATTACAAATTATTCTGTAATGAATGACTGGTGCGGTATGTTCGGGGAACACGTTGGACAAAGATATTTGATTCTACCTTTGAGAATTCCTGAAAGTATGACAAATGAAACAGAAGAATTAATTAAAAATATTCTTCTTATGACTCATGAAGGAATTTTTGAATATTCTGAAGAAAGTATGGGAAAAGTAATAAGAAAACCAAAAGATTTCAATCAAAAAGAAGGGCTTTCTTTGTGGTATTTTGATAAAAATAATATATTAAATACATACGGAAGTACGTCAGAATGTATAAATGCCGGGCTTCAGCAAAAAAGTATGTCGCAGGATTTTATGAACAGTCCTTTTTTCAAACAGGCAGAAAAATTTTTTGCTGATAATATTCCAAAAGAAGTACAGAATTCCGACGTAGCGATAGCAATTAAAAATGCAACAGATAATTTTGTACAGACGCAAAGTGAAAATTTTAATAATTGGATGAATAACAATGCTCTTGCTGTTGTAACAAGAACTTTAGACTCTTTAATAGCTGAACTTTCACAGGAAAGTTATGACAGGGCAAAAGCAATTTTGGCAAAATTTTTATAGTATTATAATTATGCGAGGTTAAGCATGAAAAAAAGCATTTTTATAATATTACTGTTATTTGCGGTTGCAATTTGTTTAAGATTTTTATATACAGATAACGCGCTTTGGTATGATGAAGCTTGTTCCTGGGCAACTTCAACAGATGGTGCCGGAATTATGCATAATTTGTTGCATGTTGACCTGCAGCATACTCCGTTATATTTCGTACTGCTGAAATTATGGATGAATTTATTCGGGCAGAGCGAAGCCGCAATGCGGGTATTATCTTTAATTTTCGGGGCATTAACTGTTCCGTTGTCTTATATCGTCGGCAAAAAAATTTCAAAAAATGCATTCTTTTCTGCAATGATTTGCGCCGTTAGTCCTTTGTTAGTACTGTTTTCAACAGAGGTAAGAATGTATTCACTTGTTGTCTTTTTGGTTTTATTTTCGCTTAACTATCTTATAGATTTCGAGCAAAAAGGTGACAAAAAATCCTTAATAAAACTTGTGGCGGTAAATATTCTGATTCCATACTCATTTGTTGGCGGAATTTTATATAACTTATCATTATTAATTTGTTATTTATCGTATTTATATAAAAATCGCAGAGAGAAATTCAGACAATATCTGAGTTTTGAATTTATAGAATTTATATGTTTAATTCCTTATTTTATTTTAATTCTATATTATGCCAAAATGCGTAGTATATTTGTAATAAGTCATGAAGGAATTTTGAAATTTGCTCATGTTATTGATGCGGTGCGTAATTTCTTTGGTGCAACGATTGAACAAAACGTTTATTGGGTAAATGACGGAAATTATCACTTAAATTTCTGGTTTACTTTATTTGTTATTATTCCTTGTATATATTTTATTATCGGTTTTATCAAATCTTTGAAAAGTAATGATAAATTTATCAAAACATTAAGTGCAATTATATTAACTAATTTTATTTTTGCTGTGATTTTTGCAATATTTAAAGTAAATATTTTTACATCAAGATATATTTTATATCTTTTTCCGCCTTTAATAATGCTCTGTGTTATGGGTTTGAGCGAAAAGTATAATTCTAAAATTCTCAAAACCGGTTTGGTTTTGTATATGATTGCTTGTGCAGTATTTAATGTCCAAAATGCATCAGTGATGAGAAAGAATAAAGAACTTGCAATGAAAAGTGCAGCTATTGAATGTGATCAAATCGGATTAAATTCGTATGATGTTGTGATATTACCTTTTGGTGCCGATGCTCCTTATTATTTCAGAAGTTTGACAAGACCAAGAGTTTTTAATTCTGATTTTCACAAAGTCGCAAGAAATCCTTACGGTATTTACTATGATAAAAAAGACCAAAAAACTATGGCAGGTAAAGGTAAATATAAACTGATTTTAGATAAAATAAACAGAGATGAAGTATTTTCACAATCTTATCTGGATTATTTTAAGGAAAATGTGTCTGATGCTGTTCCAAAAGGGAGATATGTGATGATTGCAATGTATGGAAATGATAATAATGCAATTGTTGATATTGAAACATTAAGAAAACAGGTCAAAAAAGTTAATGAAAATAATATACTTGATTCGTTATTTAAAAAATATATGTGCGATACAATCGCAATGCTGAATATGAATTTTACTTTTGTAAAATCGTATCGAAAAGATAATTTTACATATTATATTTTTCAGAAAGTTACGGATTAGTTTATTTATTGTATAATGTCTTTTACGAGGTATTTAATATGAAAATGGAAAAATTGTTTAACGAAGATGTAATGGCGTTAGATACATATATAATGGTTCGTTTAAAAGAAAGAACCGCACAGTTGAAAGATAAATTGACACAAAAAAACAGAGCCCCGATTTCTTTATCTATGGGTGCTCCGACATCTGCCCCGCCATCAGCATTGATAGATAAATTGAAAGAATTTTTAACGGAAGATAATATTCATTCTTATTCTGTTACAAGGGGAGAAAGTTATTTCAGAGAGGCATGTGTCCAAAGAATGAAAGACCGTTTTGGTGTTGTACTTGATTCTAATGATGAGGTTTGTTCGGTTTTGGGCTCAAAAGACGGATTAGCGAATCTTATAAGATTTTTAATTTATCCGCAGCATGAAGAATTTCAAAAAGACATAATTTTAATTCCTGATCCGGGGTATGCATCGTACTCTCAAATGGTTGGCTGCTCAGGCGGGAAAGCTTATCCGATGGCTTTAACTCCTGAAAATAATTATCAGCCGGATATGGAGCAGGTTTGGGAACAATTGAAAAATGACGGTTACGATGAAAATAAAGTCAAAGCAGTAATTATAAATTATCCGAATAATCCGCTTGGTGTTATGGCAACAAAAGATTATGTTCAAAAAGTTGTTGATTTTTGTAAAAAGCATGATATTTTGTTGATTTCCGATGCGGCATATTGCGATTTGTATTTTGATGAAGCTCACAAACCGTTTAGTGTATTTGAATTGAAAGGTGCAAAAGATATTGCGGTTGAAATGTTTACATTGTCAAAGCCGTATGCTGTTACAGGTTGGCGTCTTGGTTGGATTTGCGGAAACAAAGAAGTTGTTTCAAGATTTGCTAAAGGTAAATCAACTATTGATAACGGTATGTTTAAGGCACTACAAAAGGCGTGTGCGTACATTATGACATCTGCTGAAGGGGATGAATATATTGCTCAGGGAAATATTTCATACAAAAGAAAACAGAGCATTTTGGTAAAGGGCTTGAAAGAACTTGGTTGGGAAATTGATGAAAATAATATTCCTAAAACAACTTTTTATTTGTGGCTTCCTATTCCGAGAAAATATGATTCCTGTGTAAAATTCTGTCAGGATATGCTTGAAAAATCAGGCATTGTTGTTGTTCCGGGGACTGCTTTTGGAACTTACGGTGAAGGATGCTTCAGAATTTCTTATGTATGTTCCGATGAAAAATTACAGGAAGTTGTTGACCGTATGAAAGCTGACGGCTTTAGGTATTAAAAATTCTCTGAATTATGATGAATAACAAAAAAGGTTGAAATTTAATTTCAACCTTTTTTATAATTTAAATTATTCTTCACTTATTAAAAAGTAGCTGTTGCAGGTTTTTTAGCAGGAGCTGCACCAGGAATTGATTGCCAGTTTGCAGCCATAATCTTTTTGAAAGATTTCAAAGCTGTATCTTCTAATTCTCCCAATTCTTCAGCTTCCATAATAAGTTCTCTTAAAGGCATCAATGCTCTTGTATCACGCAATACACCTAACGCTGCAGCTGCACCTGCTCTGACAAGTTCATTTTCGTTACGGTTTTTCATAACGTCAATCAATGCAGGAACTGCTTTTTGATCGTTTAATTTACCTAAAGATGTAACAGCATAAATTCTGACATTTACCCATTCGTCATATAACATATTGATAACTTTATCAACGGCTTTTTTGTTGCCGATTTCACCTAATGCTCTTGTTGCATCACATCTTACGTTAACTTTTTCGTGATCTAATGATTCAATTAAAGCATCTGTTGCAACATCACCGATTTCAATCAAAGCATCTGTTGCTGTAATGCAAACTTGTGGGTTTTCATCATTTAAAGCTTCAACTAACGGTTCAACAACAATGGCACCGCCTAAACGGCCCAAAGCTCTTGCTGCGCGAACTCTTACGTCAACGTTTCTGTCTTCTCTTAAAGATTCAATCAAGTGAGTTGTTGCTTTGCAGTCACCCAATTCACCTAATGCTCTTGCTGCATATAATCTTACAGAACCGTTTTTATCATGTTTCAAGACATCGATTAATGGTTCAACTGCTTTTGAATCGCCCATTTCACCTAAAATACGGGCTGCATTGTAACGAACCTTTTCAGAATTGCTTCCTGTCAAATCGTTTAACAATTCATCAAATGTCTTTTTAACTTGTTTTTTCTTGCTGTTCACACTAATTGTCATTATTTTCCTCCGACACACAATTTTTTATTCACACTACTTACTTCTATATAAAAAATTTTTTGTGAATAAAATTGCTTTTTCTTTTTATTTTATGTTAACTTTTTTTACAATTCATAAATGAAATTTCTGATTTTTCTTACCTACTGCGATTTGGGTCAGAAACAAATTAAGGGTAATACTGACACTTATTCCTTCAGTATCTTTATTATAATACATATTTACATTTAATTCATGAGTTTAATTAATATTTTTAGAAATCTTTGTAACATGTTTTTTTAAAAATAAATGTAATTCAGTAATAAATAAAAATAAAAATTCTTATTCCGTTACATTTTACTACTCACAAGGGATAGTAATAATAAATTCTGAACCGACTCCTAATTCACTTATAACACGGATTTTACCATTATGTTTATCAATTATTTTTTGGCTTATTGCCAGTCCTAAACCTGTACCTACTCCTACACCTTTTGTAGTAAAGCCGGCTGTAAATATTTTATTGAGATTTTCTTTTGGTATTCCTTTTCCTGTATCTTTTATTTTTATTTCAAGCATGTGTTCTTTTAATTCGGTTGATATGGTTATTTTTCCTTTATTTTCAATTGATTGGCATGCGTTGATTAAAATATTTGTAAATACCTGATTAAGCATGTTAGGATAACATTTAATCTGCGGAATGTTTCCGTAATGTTTTTCAATTTCTACTTTATTTTTTGTTTCGTGTCTTACAATTTCAAGAGTCAGATCCATTTCTTTATTTATATCTGCAAGTTGGAGTTCTGCTTCATCAAGGCGGACAAATTTTTTGAGCGATACGACAATTTTGCTTATTCTTTCTATGGCTTCTTTATCAATTTGGTTTATTTCTTCAAACATTTGTTTAATATTTTCGTCTTCAATTTTAGAAGTTAATTTTGCCAGAATATCATTATTTGATTTTATCGATGCAACCGGAGTATTAATTTCGTGTGCAATTCCCGCTACAAGTTGGCCTAATGATGCCATTTTTTCTGAATTTATAAGTTGTAATTGAGTTGCTTTAAGTTCATCGAGTGCTTGTTTTAATTCTTTAACGTTTTGAGCATTTTTGCGGTACAATTCGGCTCTTATAATTGCGTTTCCAAGTTGTGATGATACGGCATCGAGGATTTCAAGTTCCTCGTTAAGTTCCCGTTTTTGGTAACTTAGAAGTACAACTACGCCTATCATTTTTTGGAGATGAAATATTGGAACTACAATTTTCAATACGGATTGTTTAAATGGGGTTGCACCCACATATTCTGATAGTGAATAGCCGATGGAAATTTCCTGATTATTAATTTTTGACATTACTATTTCATCAAATTTTATTGGAATTTCTTTTTTTATATTATTTTCACCATATGATTCGGTAATTGTAAATTCTTCATTGTTGTATTCTGCATAGTATGCCTTAAAGCATCCAAACATCATTGAAAGTTCTTTCAAAACAGAGTTTTGAATAATTTTTATATCCATGGATTCTCTGATGATATTTGAAACTTTATTAATCAAAGCAATTCTAAATGCCTGTGTCTGGGCATTTTGCTTAATTTTTTGGAGTTCATCATTTTCTTCTTCGAGTTGTTTAAGTTTTTCGTTGTATTTTTGTTGTTCTTTTTCATTATTTTCAAGCAATATATCTGAGCTTACGTCTGTGAAAAAAAGTATTGTATATGCTCCGCGTTTTACGGATGTCATATCATAATATAATATTTTGCCTGCATTATTTGTATATGAAATGCGTGCAAAAAAGTTTTCTTCAGATGTAATTGCCTGAAAAATCGGAGAGTATAAATCGACGTTTTCGCTATCCAAAGGGCACATATCAAAATTTATTTTGTGTGCAAATCTTTTTATATCCGTAAACTGATTAAAAATACGGCAAAAAGAGTTGTTTTTAAAAACAACTTCGTCGTAATCTTTAATAACTATTACCGGATCCCTGTACTGATTAAAAAAGTCAAACTTTTTCATAATAGAATTATAGATTATTTATTGGCTGATATCAATTTGTTAAATTTATAATTTTGCTATAATAACAATATGCCAAATAGTGTTTACATTCATATACCGTTTTGTAAATCAAAATGTCATTATTGTTCTTTTATTTCTTATCCGAAACTGGAAATGAAAAAAGATTATCTTAAAATTTTGGAAAAAGAAATCAACTCAACATACAATAATGAACAATTAAATACTTTGTATTTTGGCGGAGGAACACCGTCTTTACTTGAACCGGAAGAATTTAATTCTCTTATCAAACATTTTAATATTAATAAAAATACCGAAATCACGACAGAATTGAATCCTGACGGTATAAATTCTCAGGGTTTAAGTTTTGATTATCTAAGCTCATTACATGATATCGGAATAAACAGAATAAGTATCGGAGCTCAAAGTTTTAATGATAGTATTTTAAAAATAATAAATCGCAGACATGATTCGCAACAAATAGTAAATGCTGTTTGTAATACACAAAAAGCGGGTTTTGATAATATCAGTATGGATTTTATATACGGTTTGCCAAATCAGACGGAAGATATGTTTCTTGATGATTTAAAAAAGGCCGTTGATTTAGGAATACAACACATTTCTCTTTACGGATTATCAATAGAAAAGGGTTGTTTTTTCTATGACAATAAGCCGCAGAATATTGCGGACGATGATACTCAGGCAGATATGTATCTTAAAGCGGTTGAATTGTTACCTTCATTGGGTTTTGAACATTATGAAATAAGTAATTTTTGTGTTCACGGGTACGAATCAAAACATAATTTAAATTATTGGAACAACGAAGAATATTATGGTTTTGGGGTTGCTGCGCATGGTTACGTTAACGGTATCCGCTATGGAAATAAAACTATTATTGAAGATTACATAAATAATCCTTTTGAAAAAAATGAAGAACGTACAGAATCAACAAAAGATAAGCTGGAAGAAGAAATTTTTCTTGGTTTACGCAAAATGAAGGGGATTGATATAAAGCAGATTAATTCAAAATATAATATAGATTTTGAAAAAAAATATATGAATATTCTGAAAAAATACGAGGATTTGAGTCTTCTTGAAAGGACTTTGGCAGGGTATAAATTAACTCCTCGTGGTATATTGGTCAGCAATACGATTTTGGCGGATTTTTTAGAATAAATTATTTTTAGCAAAAAAAAATTTTACGATTTTTTTCATTTTAAAAGGATTTATATGAATATAACTTTTCAACCGCAAAACAACAAATATAATCCGCATTTTGGTGCAATTCCGCTTGCCAAATACGGTTATTTGCATGACAAAAAACAGGATGTAACGGTTTATCAGCTTGAAAAACGTGATGTGGATTATTTGCAATATATATCGGATAACATTGACGGATTTTATAAAAAGCACGATATAAAAGATGATTCAACAAAGCAGGTTGTAAAAGAGGCTGTTGATGCGGGAATAGAAATTTTGCAAAGTAAATATGAAAAAAAAGCAAAGGTAATGCTTGCATTGTCTGATGAGGAACCAAGTGCTATTTTAATCGGTAATGTTTTAAAAGTTGATAAAAACGGAGGATTTCATTATTCAAGCAGAAAAAATCATTCAAAAGATGAAACAGAACTTGATTGGCTTGCGACATGGAATAAGAAAATATTCGGGGAAGGCAAAGTAATTGTAACGGAATTTTTCCATTCCGTATTAAAAGACGGATTTAAGCAGGTTTATGTACGTTCGGAAGTTCCTGAAAAATCTTTTGCAATGGATTTTTACAAAAAAATGGGATTTGAACCTCTTTCAGATGAACAGAGAGAAATTCAAAGAGAAAATGATAATCGGTATTTAATTGGTGATTATGATGCTTTAGAGGACAATATCATTCCGATGAAAGCAACAACAAGAGATATTAAACACAGTCTGAAAAAACGCGCAAAAGAACTTGAACGTAAAGAGTTCAGAGATTATATGAGCGTAGATTTACCCAAAAAAGAATTGTAATAATAATATCTTGTTGGGCAAGTATGCCCAATCTACGTTACTGTTGGGCTGAAAGCCCAACTTACATATTACGTCATTGCGAGTGAGTGAAACGAACGTGGCAATCCCATTAATTCAATATCGTTCAATTGTTGATTTTATGAGATTACTACGCAAACTTCGTTTGCTCGTAATGACATGGTGTTGGGCAGGTATGCCCAATCTACATTGGTTACTTTTCTTTTATAACGAGCTCATAACCGAGGAAATCAAGAATACATTGAACTTCATTAAATCTTATGGTTTTCTTGTTAAATTTATTTGATAAACCGCCTTCTTTGGGGATTTTAGTTAAACCTTTTTCGCGTAAAAGGGCTGCAACTTTGCGCATTGATAAACCTTTTCTTAATAATAATATTCTTACTTCTTCATATATATCTATCATAAGTACAGTGTATTCTATTTTATATTATTGACAAATATATAAATCACTGATATATTATGAACTACAATGTAATTATATAATGACAAATATTAAGACGATGTTTGATTGTAAAGATATAAATGTTTTGGAATATTATGACCCTGAAGATGATGTGATTCTGCCTGATACAATATGGGGTGAATTGTATTACATTTATTGCAATTTAGAGGATATTATTTTTAACAGGTGCAACAGAAAAGAATCATTGCGCAGACTAAGTGTGCAAATCAAAATTTACATTCGTTGGAGAAAGAACAAATAGCATAATGTTTGGTATGTATGCCCAACCTACTATCTGTAACAGATTTTCTGGATTAAAAGCCCAACTTATAAATTACGTTTTATTAATATGGGAACGCTTGTCGCTTTGCCCATTCTGCATAACTAGGGTTTTAAATCTTCATGTCGAATTTGATTTTGACCGGATAATTTTCCTGGTATAAAACAAAGCAATATAAACGCTATAATTTGTAGTACACCTGAAGTAAAAAAACTAAAGAAAGTGATAAAAATAGTAATAAATAATGCTTTAATTTTGTTTGCTGAAACATCCCAAATTCTTTTTAGCATCAACACAAAAGTTAGGTAAATTCCAACCAAAATGATTATTATTAATAATAACAATGCCAAAAGTCCTAAAATAGCCATAGTATCAGATATATCAGTTTTTGGTATACGTTGCAATTTGAACAAAAAAGTCGTTGCGGGATAAAAAAACATTGCAGAAATTAATCCTACCCAAAAAGTAGTCAAAAAATATTCCCATCTGCCAATAGGCTCACTTAAGTTAAATACTTTTTTTAATATACTCATTTAACTTTCCTCTTACAACCCTTTGCGTTTATAAAAATCTTCAATGAAGCCGGTATTGAAGTTTCCGCTAATGAATACTTCATCTTCAATAATTGCCTGGTGGAACGGAATTGTTGTTTCAACACCTGTTACAACATATTCTTTCAATGCGCGGTACATTCTTCTGCGGGCTTCGTTTCTGTCCCTGCCCCAGCAAATTAATTTTCCTATCATTGAATCATAATAAGGCGGAATTGCATAATCCTGATAAACATGAGAATCAACCCTTATTCCGAAACCGCCCGGAGCAAGATATCCTGAAATTACACCCGGATTTGGCATAAAATCTTTTCTCGGGTCTTCAGCATTGATACGACATTCAATAGCATGCCCTTTGAGTTCAATATCATCCTGAGTATATTTTAATTTTTCCCCTGATGCAATGTATATTTGACCTTTTACAATATCTACATTTGAAATCATTTCGGTAACGCAGTGTTCAACCTGAACACGGGTATTCATTTCCATAAAATACCATTTCCCATCATGGTCAAGTAAGAATTCACATGTTCCTGCACCTTCATAGTTTATTGCCTTAGCTGCACGTACGGCTGCTGCACCCATTTGAGCTCTTGTTTCAGGGTCAATAGCAGGTGATGGTGCTTCTTCGAGTAATTTCTGATGACGTCTTTGAATTGAGCAATCTCTTTCGCCTAAGTGAATAACATTACCGTAACTGTCACCTAAAATCTGAACTTCGATATGTCTCGGGTTTTCAATATATTTTTCTGCATAAACATCAGGATTGCCGAAGAAATTCTTAGCTTCACTCTGGCAAAGCTCCATATTGATTTCAACTTCTTCATCGCTGCGGCAAATTCTCATACCCTTGCCGCCGCCGCCTGCCGTTGCTTTAAGAATAATCGGGTAACCTACACGATTTGCAAACTCCTGAACTTCTTCAACAGTTTTAACAATACCTGTTCCCGGGGTAACAGGTACATCGTTTTCTATCATTGTTTTACGTGCAGTGGCTTTATCACCCATTTTGCGCATAGCTTCCGAACTTGGGCCGATAAATTTTATTCCCTGTTTTTCGCAAATTTCGGCAAAATCAGCACGTTCTGACATAAATCCGTAACCGGGGTGAATGGCATCAGCCCCTGAAACCATTGCAGCAGACATAATTGACGGAATATTCAGGTAGCTGTCAGCGCTCTTTGCAGGCCCGATACAGTATGCTTCGGTTGCCAAACGTACGTGCAACGAATTTGCATCTGCCTGAGAGTATATTGCAACCGTCGGAATCCCGATTTCTCTGCAAGCTCTTATAATTCTTACGGCTATTTCACCTCTGTTTGCGATTAAAACTTTTCTAAACATTTTTATCCCTCTTTGTTGGGCAAGTATGCCCAACCTACAAACTAACGATAGAACAGATACTGCTTCAATCTATAAATCTTACCGGCTAAGTATCTTAGTGCCTTAGTGTCTTTACTCCACATACATCAAAACCTGTCCAAATTCAACAGGTTGTCCGTCTTCAACACAAATTTCTACAATTTTACCTGTAATTTCAGATTTGATTTCGTTCATCATTTTCATTGCTTCAATGATACAAACAACATCACCCTGTTTTACACTGCCTCCGACTGAAACAAACGGAGCGGAATCAGGTGATGGAGCCATATAGAAGGTTCCAACCATCGGAGATGTAATCGGGGTACCTGATTTTTTCTCTTCTTTAGCTTCTTGTGCAGGTGTTGCAGCAGGAGCTGAGGCAACAGCCGCAGGTGCAGCGACAGGTGCACTTGCAACAACAGCAGGTGCAGAAGCTACAACTACATCTTTTCTCAATGTAATTGCCTGTTCACCGTCTTCTAAAGATATTTCAGTCAAATCTTGTTCTTTAATAATTTTGGCCAGTTTTTCTATATAATCTGTTTCAAATTTCATCATATTACCTCTTCATTATATTTAATGGCGGGATTTTATCCCGCCTAAAAATGATTTTTAAAAATTAAACTCTGTCTAAGTATTCATTTGTTCTTGTGTCAACTCTTATGATATCGCCGTTAGCAACGAAGAACGGAACGTTTACAACAGCACCTGTTTCCAATGTTGCAGGTTTTGTGCCGCCCTGAGATGTATTTCCTTTTTCAGAAGGAGGAGTATCGACAACTTCAAGTTCAACGTGTGCAGGAATATCTACACCGATAACCTTGCCTTCGTGTAATAAAATCATTACATTCATGTTTTCTTTAAGATATTTTTTGCCGTCGCCGACCTGAATTTCAGATACATGTAATTGATCATAAGTTTCATTATCCATCATTACATAATCAGCGCCTTCTTTATATAAGTACTGCATTTCACGTCTGTCCAAAGTAGCTTTTGCAACTTTTTCACCGGCTCTGAATGTTTTTTCAACAACCTGACCGGTCATAACGTTTTTCAATTTTGAACGTACAAACGCAGAACCTTTACCCGGTTTAACGTGTAAAAATTCAACAACAGACCACAATCCGTTATCTAATTCAATTGTTAAACCTGTTTTAAAATCGTTTACTGAAATCATATTTTTCCCCTTTTTAAAAGTAAAATCCTTCTTTGTGAGTTAAT
Organism: uncultured bacterium; assembly: GCA_902802825.1. GTDB lineage: Bacteria > Cyanobacteriota > Vampirovibrionia > Gastranaerophilales > Gastranaerophilaceae > Zag111. Next base: position 41,053 of record CADCNV010000007.1, read on the forward strand.
ATTATCATAAAGTGGAAAATTTTTCAAAAATTTAGAAAAAAGTTGTTACAAATAAATAAGGCATTAAGGCACTAAGATACTAAGGCACTAAGAATTGTAGGTTGGGTATACTTTAAGAAACCCCAACTTACATAAATAACTTAGTGCCTTACGGCTTATTTTACATATCCAATCCCAAATCGAGAGCAGGTGCTTTTGCAACAATTGCACTTGAAGATATAATATCAACTCCGCACTCTGCAATAGAACGAACCGTATTTAAACTGACATTTCCGCTTGCTTCAACTATTGCTTTATGATTTATCAGTGCAACTGCTTCTTTCATCTGCTCTAAACTCATATTATCAAGCATTATTATATCAACACCCAAAGGCAATGCCTCTTTCACCTGTTCCAGGTTATCACATTCAAGCTCTATTTTGTGAGCGTGAGAAAGGTTTGCCTTAACCGTTTTAACAGCATTAGTTACTCCGCCTGCAACCTGAATATGATTGTCTTTAATCATTGCACAGTCTGAAAGATTAAATCTGTGTAATGCTCCGCCTCCGCACTTAACAGCATATTTTTCAAATGCTCTGAAATTAGGAGTAGTTTTTCTTGTATCGACGATTTTGCATGGCAATTCACCTATTGCATCTTGGTATTTTCTCGTTTCTGTTGCAATACCGCTCATACGCTGTATGTAATTTAGTGAAACTCTTTCTCCAAGTAATATATATTTGGCAGGCCCCTTAATTTTCGCAAGTACATCGCCTTTTGTAATTTTATCGCCATCTTTAAATAATAAATTTACTTCAACTTTATCGGACAAAATTTTAAAAACGGTTTTAAAAACCTCTAAACCGCAAACAATTCCTTCAACTCGAGAAGTTAGTTTTGCTTCAAAAATTTTATCTTCAGAAATTATACTTTCTGTTGTAACATCGCCAAAGCCAATATCTTCCTGCAAGGCATTTTTTACATGTTCTTCTACATAAAAATTACTTAACATAATATAATCCTTTTATTTTGTAAATTCACTGTGTTTTGCAATTTCATCAGTCTGCAAAAAATCTGTTCTGTAATGTGCGCCCCGGGATTCTTTTCTTTGCAGTGCTGATTTGATTACAAGTTTTGCAACAATAATCATATTTCTCAATTCGTATTCACCAATATTAGCACAATAATCCGGTTTATTAAATTCTTGTTCAATTTGTTCAATATCGTGGAGAGCTTTATTGAGGGATTCTTCATTTCGGTAAATTCCGACATTTTGCCACATTGTTGTTTTGAGTTTGGATTTTAAATCTTCAATCAAATTCTCACCAAAATTTTTGAATTCTACGTTATGCTCAGGTTGAAATTCTACTTTGTCATATTGGCACGGGGAATTATTATTCTTTAAATATTCTGCTGTTTTGTATGCGCAAACGACACATTCCAATAGCGAATTGCTTGCAAGCCGGTTTGCGCCATGCAGGCCGGTTGAAGCACATTCACCTATTGCAAAGAGATTTTTAACAGATGTTTCGCCATTGAGATTTGTTTCAATTCCGCCCATAAAGTAGTGTGCGGCAGGTGCAACAGGAATTAAATCCTTTGTAATATCAATTCCGAATTGTGCGCATTTTTTGGTAATTGTCGGAAATCTTTTTGACGGATTCTCAAGTTTTGTCGCGTTTAAATATACACAATCAGAATTCGTTTTGTTCATTTGTGAAAAATTAGCTCTTGCCACAATATCACGGGGAGCGAGTTCTTCACGCTTGTCATAATCTTTCATATAATAATAATTGTTTTTATCACAGAGCTTTGCACCTTCACCGCGTACGGCCTCACTTATCAAAAATCTGTTATGATGTTCAGAATCATCAATGGCAAGCGCTGTCGGATGAAATTGCACAAATTCCATATCTCTTAATTTCGCTCCTGCGCGGTATGCAAGGGCAAATCCGTCGCCTGTTGCCCCAAGCGGGTTTGTTGTGTATTGATATATCTGTCCCAAACCCCCTGTTGCAAGGATTACAACTTCTGAATGGATTTGTTCATAATTATTATTACTAAAAGCTATCAAGCCGTTGCATATATTATTTTCTGCAAGCAAATCAATTGCTATTGTATTTTCACGTATTTCAATATTATTGTTTTCTTTAACAGTTTTAATAAGGGCTTTTTCTATTTCTCTGCCTGTTGCATCTCCGCCGCAATGCAGAATTCTGTTTACGCTGTGAGCCGCTTCTTTAGTCAATTTAAAATTTCCGTTATCATCTCTGTCAAATTCAACTCCAAAATTGAGCAAATCTTTTACAACTTCATCAGAATTTTCACTGATAAATTTCACTGCATTTTCATCATTGAGTCCTGCACCTGCAACCAAAGTATCATTAATGTGGGATTGTACCGAATCATTTTTATTATCTTTTAAAACGGCAACCATACCGCCCTGAGCATAATACGAATTACTTTCACCCAAAACGGATTTTGTAATGAGTAAAATCTTTTGTTGGGCAGGTATGCCCAACTTACAATCCTCAGCCAGCTTTAATGCGGTATATAAACCTGCAATTCCACTCCCTACAATAACCGTTGAATATTTTGAATGTTTCATGATTTTAATTGAATCTTAGTGCCTTAGTATCTTACTGCCTTTCTATAAATATACTCCAAACACTTCATTTTATCCATAAAATTTTGATTAAAATAAAAATCCAAAAATAATAATTTAAAATAATAGTTTATTTTATTTCTGATTGTCGGTTGGTGTTTTAGTGTCCGCGTCAGAATATTATTAAATAAAGGAGATATGTTATGATAAATACACCTATAAAACTAATGTTAGTAGAAGATCATAAACTTATGCGTGTCGGTTTAAAATCTCTTTTTGAGCCAAAAGACGGAATGGAAGTGACATCAGAAGCACAATCAGGTAAAGATGCAATTGAAAAATTCCGTACAACACATCCGGATGTAACTTTAATGGACATAGGGCTGCCTGATATAGACGGAATAGAAGCTACAAAACAAATACTTGAATTAAACACAAATGCAAAAGTTATAATTTTAACATCTCATTTAAGCGAAAAAGAAGTCACAGACGCACTTGAATCAGGAGCATGTGCATATGTGATGAAAGATATAAATACTGATGTGTTGAAAATGATAATAAAAACAATTAAAGACGGGGCAATGTGGATAGATCCGCTCGCTGTACCTATTTTGAGAGATAAAAACAGCGGACTTGTTCCGCAAAGAAAAATGTCGCGTGCGATGTTTCGCAATCAGCACGCAGACTTGACCCAAAGAGAATATGAAGTTCTAAAACTAATTGTAGACGGCAAATCAAACAATGAAATTGCACAGGAATTGACAATCTCATCCCATACTGCAAAAGCCCATGTTTGCAATATTATCCAAAAACTCCTCGTGGATGACAGGACTCAGGCCGCCGTTAAGGCACTAAAGGAAGGGCTTGTTTAGTGCTCATGATGTAATCATGAACATTTCGTGCCACAAACCCCTGAACAGTTCTGTCTGCGTCTTTTAAACATTCAAACGCATAGAAAACCGTTTTGTTGTAGTCATACCATCTTTTCATGGAATATTCTTTCAGCTTGGCATCAAATTTGTGCGGTACAAAATTGTACCCCGCTTTTTTAAGTTCCAAAAGAATTTTTCCTGCATACTTGATTCTGTCATCACCTAAAGCCAATTCGATTTTCCCGAGCAGAATGCACACATCAGGTGACATTTCGTACCAGCGTTTATCCATATTAACTCCGTTTCCCTTGGGTAAATATATCCTCAATATATATTATCCTTCATGTTTATATAAATTTAAACCCTAATTCGAAAGAATTAATATAAAAGTTTACAATTGTTTCGAATATTTTTCTTACGGCTTATATTTTACAGACTTTTATAATTAATATCCGACATTAAAACTATTTACTTGATTCAGAATACACAATATAATTATTTTGATGTCAGTATTAAAAGTAAAAAATTTAAATTTAGGTTTTACGGTTGAAAATGATTTTCATCAGGCATTGTTTGATGTAAATTTTTCACTTGAAAAGGGGCAAACACTTGCTCTTGTCGGTGAATCCGGCTGCGGAAAAACAATGAGTGCGATGAGTATTTTGAATCTTATCCCCAAAACCGCAAAAATAACGGGCGGAGAAGTTTTATACAATGGTGAAAATCTCTTGGATAGAACCCAAAAAGAAATGAGCAAAATCCGAGGGGGAAAAATTGCGCTTATTCCACAGGATCCTATGACGTCATTAAATCCTTTATACACTGTCGGAGATCAGCTTTTGGAAGTAATAAGAAAACATAAAGGATTAAGGGGCAAAGAAGCACAAAAGCAAGCGATAGAGGCATTTGAAGCAGTACAGATTCCTGATGCAAAAAATCGTTTAAACAATTATCCTCATCAATTTTCAGGTGGAATGAAGCAGAGGGCGGTTATTGCTATGGCATTGGCAACAGATGCGGAAATTCTTATTGCTGATGAACCGACAACTGCGCTTGATGTTACTATTCAGGCACAAATTATGAAGCTTTTAAATGATATTAAACAAAATAATCAAACTGCTATTTTGTTAATTACTCATGATTTGGCGCTTGTCAGTGAAAATGCTCAGCAAATTGCAGTTATGTACGCAGGCAGAATTGTCGAACAGGCAAATGCAAAAGACTTTTTTATAAATCCAAATCATCCGTATTCAAATCAATTCCGTCAAAAAATCAGACAAAGCTTGAAACTATACAAGGGCAGCCGCCGACGCTTTCTCAAAAAATTGACGGATGTCGTTTTAATCCGAGATGCAGTTTTTGCGGGGATATTTGCAAAATACAGGTTCCGGAATTGAAAGAAATTGCGCCGAATCACTTTAGTGCGTGTTTTTTGAATAATTAATATACAGATTATTAGCGATCATAACGATCTTTTTTTATCAAATATGAAACTCTTTCAAATGTAAAAGTAATATCTATATATTCCCCAAAAATATTTTTAGGTAGCGGAGCAACTTTACCTGTTTGCTGAACGGCTTTAATGGCATCTGTGTCAAATTGTTTATCCCCTGAAGATTCGCTTACCTTCGAACTCTTTATGGTTCCGTCGCGCATAACCTGAAAGGTAACAACTGTTTTGTTTCTGAAATTATCTTCCGGAGGAAGCCAATTCGATTTTATGCGATGTTCCATATCTTTCATATATGAATTCATAACATCTTCAGTGGAGATGTTATTATGAACGGTTTTGACAGGGGCTTTTCCTTGAAACCCTGCAAGGCGCATATCTTCTCCAAATGATGCATTTGCAAAAAATATAACAAATAATACCAAAAATACCTGAACAAATTTTTTCAAATTCATATCAAGATTTTATGTAATTTTTAAAACTAATTCAATAAACCAAAAGGAGGATTTACTTATAGTTCAGTAAAAAAGCGGACAATTTATATTGCCCGCTTTTTAACATTAATTTTGTCAAAATATTATTTTGATTTTTTCTTTGAAGATTTTGCCGGGTAGTAATCTCTTACAACACCGTTGAATGCGTCGATATAAATTTCTTTAATGTCGCTCATTAACGGATATGCAGGGTTAGCACCTGTGCATTGATCGTCAAATGCCAATTCTACCATTTCATCAAGTTTTTCGTAGAATTCTTCTTCTGTTACACCGAAATCTTTGATTGAATTTGGTAAGTTGATTGATTTCATAAGCTTATCAATTGCCTTGATGTATAATTCAACTTTTTCATCTAAAGTTTTTCCGCCTAAGCCAAGTTCATCAGCGATTTGTGCGTATTTTTCTTTGGCATTCGGATATTTATACTGAGGGAATGTTGCCTGTTTGTGCGGATAATCAACAGCATTGTATTTAATTATTTGTCTGAATAACAATGCGTTAGCAACACCGTGCGGAACGTGGAACATAGCACCCAATTTGTGAGCCATAGAGTGGCATAAGCCCAAGAAAGAGTTAGCAAATGCCATACCTGCAATAGTTGCGGCATAGTGCATTTTTTCTCTTGCTTTAGGATTGTTAGCACCTTCACTCCATGATGGTTCTAAGTATCTGAATACTAATTTAATAGCTTCTAAAGCGTTTGAATTTGTAAAGTTTGTAGCCATACAAGATACATAAGCTTCAGTTGCGTGGACTAAAGCATCAATACCTGATGCGGAAGTTAAGCCCTTTGGCATGCCATCAACAAAGTTAGGGTCAATGATTGCCATATTCGGAGTTAATGCATAGTCTGCAATTGCATATTTAACGTGTGATTCGTCATCAGTAATAATTGCAAACGGTGTAACTTCCGAGCCGGTACCTGATGTTGTAGGAATTGCAACCATTGTTGCTTTTTTACCCAAATCAGGAATAGAACAAATTCTTTTTCTGATATCCATAAATCTCATTGAAATATC
>CADCNV010000008.1:0-34748 GCA_902802825.1 uncultured bacterium
TAAAACTTTGCCCCTGCTCTTTTAATTTGTATTTAGTTAATGCTATTGCTTTGCCTATCGAAAGTCTATTCGGGTGCAAAAGCAACCCCATAAATATTTTTATTTCTTCATTATTTAATACAGTTCTGTAATCATTAACACTACTGTACTTATATTGTGGCAAGAGTTTTGTATAATCTTCTGTTTCATTTAGCATCGCATACCAACGGTGCAAACTGCCTCGGCATATTTTACCTAAAATCTCAAATAAGTGAGAATTTGAAGTATTATGTAATTTTACAAAATCATAATCGGCTTGAAGTTTATTTTGAGATTGTTTTCTAAATTCAAGCCACTTATGAACAACGTCAAGTCTTGCAAGTGCTATTTGTTTACATTTTTCTGGAGTAAATTCTGCCATGCGTATGCTCCTTTGCATACACATTAATGTCTCTGTTTCGCAGAAACATCAAGTCCTGAATCTCAATCTCAGAGACATTTGGACACATATCAAAGTGAAAGATAAATTATTTTTGCACTTTATTGCACAATTTTGCACGAGGTAAATATTCAAATATATTGGCACCTTAAGGCATGAAAAACACTAAAAACCACAAATATTAGTGCAAAAGAGTGCAAAAATTGGGACAAAAGTGCAAGAATAGTCCGGCAAATCTCAACACTATAAATCTGCCTTAAACTTACAACAAATCAGCATTATAGCCAATAAAAACGCATCTAAACTGTCCTGAAAACCTATACCACAATCTATGGTTCTCACCCAATCCCCTGTGTAAATAGACAGATGGTATGGTTTCGTTAGACAGATAGTTTGCACTTTTTGGTAAAGTTAGTTTTTTTAACAATTCTGATGTAGTGTGTTACAATTAGGCAATTTTTTAAGAAAAAAATACTTTATATAAATATACACAGGGGAAAATATTGTTATGGGATTACAAAAAGTCGCATTTAATTTTATGGTTGAACGTGGCGGGAAACTCGCCAAAAGCTGGCTATGCTCAAAACCGCAACAGTTACAAGTATTAAAGGGTTTAAAGTATAAGCCAGAATTAAAAACAGATATTTGTCAATTTCAATCTGATTATTCATTATGCCCAAAATTTTTAGATAGATTAAGAGATATAAAGGGAACAGGACAAAATAGATTAGAACAAATAACACAGAAAATATTTAACAAAATGGGTTATAAATCTTCTATAAAAATTAAATTAGAAGATTTTGCAGATAAATCAGCAGGAGTGAGCTTTCATAGTGGAGAAATTCGAGTATCTAAGCATTGTCTAAACTTATCAAATGAAGAATTAATTGCAATGATAAGGCATGAATTGGATCACGTTGATAAATATGCTAAAACGATAAAGAATGAAGGTTTAGAAGAAGTAATTAACTCTTTTGGGTTTAAGCATATGTCCAAAGAAACTAAAAACTTTTGGCAAAAATTAGCAAATGAAACAAATACGGAAAACTTTGATTCCAAAAAATATTTACAGGCAATTAAGGATTATAAAAGTCCGGATCACATGGAACCTAAAAATTATTTACAAAAATTAATGGGCATGCATATATATGTTACAAATCCACTAGAAGAATCAGCATATAAAATTCAGAAAAAAGTAGCTAAATATTATAATATTGAAAATTTAACAGCCTATGAAGTTTATAGTAATCGGGCAAAAAATATAAAAGATATTTTATTAAAACACTGTACCAATAAAGAAATTACAATTAGAGTTCTTCAAGAGAAAAATGGGGTACAAATACTACGAGATAGGGATATGGGAAAAGTTCTTGAAATATTAAAAAAAGAAGTATCTTGTAATCAAGAAGCATCTGCTCTGGATCAAGTATATAATTGGTTAGTGAAAGAAAAATTTAACCTAAGTGATATAATTTCTTAATTTTTTATTTATGCAGATTTGTATAACAAGTAAATACGGACACAATCGGACATCATTTTCTTGACTAAAGTTTAGGTTGTGTTCGGATTTTATTAATTTGCGAAAATTTCATTGTCCGTTTAGGAGTAAATAAAGTCCATTTTAGTCCGTTTTAAGACTGTTATAATCAAACTCCTTCCGACCTCTAAAACTCAAATGGATTGCCACGCTTTACTCGCAATGACATGAAAACTTCCAGTTCAAAACGGACATAAAACCTACACCCTGCAACAAAAAAGAAGGTCTTTAAACCTTCTTTTAAAAAGTTTGGGCAGGGGTGGGTTCGAACCACCGTACACTCGCGTGAACAGATTTACAGTCTGTCGCCTTTAACCACTCGGCCACCTACCCTTATTTAATTGTCTTTCATCAATAGGCCTTTTAAAATGCCCTTGACGAGATTTGAACTCGTGGCCTCTCCCTTACCAAGGGAGTGCTCTACCCCTGAGCCACAAGGGCCTGTTTTCAAAAGAATAGCCGGCAATGGGACTCGAACCTACAACCTACGGTTTACAAAACCGTTGCTCTGCCAATTGAGCTATGCCGGCACCTCTTTCGTAATTTCAATTATATTTAAAAAAAAGTCAATGTCAAGCGCATTTGTTTGATTTATAATTGTATTTAATGATACGTAAACAAGGGAAATTATTATGGTTAGAGCTATTGCACCAATTTTATTGTTACTTATTTCAAATATATTCATGACTTTTGCATGGTATGGACATCTAAAATTTAAAACGTCTGCTCTTTGGGCTGTTGTTTTGATTAGTTGGGGTATAGCGTTTTTTGAATATTGCTTTCAGGTCCCCGCAAACCGTATCGGATATGAAACTTACAATGCTGCACAACTCAAAACTATTCAGGAAGTGATTACCCTTGTTGTATTCAGCTTCTTTTCTGTTTTTTACCTAAAAGAACAATTTAAATGGAATTATCTCGTTGGATTTGCCCTTATAGTCTTGGCGGTATTTTTTATTTTTAAAAAATGGTAGTTCCCGGTATTAATAAAGACGCTAAGGCACTAAGATACTAAAGCACTAAGAAAATAGGTCGGCGCAGCTACACAGACAAATAGTTTACAACCTGCATCTTTGGGTAAATTATATATAGTTGTCAAAAATAATTAATTTATGTAAAAAAATAACTACTTATCTGCTTAAAACCTTATACGAACTTAATGTCTTAGCATCTTAGTGCCTTAGTGCCTTTTTACCACCACTTGATTTTATGAATTTAGCGTTTTAAAATGTATTCAGTCGAAATATTACACAAAAATTCAGGTTTGGAATCCTGAAAGAAAGAGGTAAAAATGAAAGCAGATATTCATCCGGAATATAAGAAAACAGTTATCAAATGTGTATGCGGCAACGAAATTGAAACCGGCTCAGTTCAGGACAACATCACTGTTGAAATTTGCAACAAATGCCATCCGTTCTACACAGGACAACAAAAAATTCTTGACTCTGAAGGAAGAGTTGAAAGATTTAACAAAAGATACGGTAAGAAAAACTAATCCGTTAACAACTATTTTAAAAAAGCTCCGTTTTTTTTTCGGAGCTTTTTTTATTATACAATTTTAGTTTCTCCATCTGTCAGAAATGTAACTCAATATTGCGCCGCCAATTTCTTCATTTGGATCAAACGACTGATTGGGGTTATTCGGTTTCATTGAATTTTGAATAAGCATTTTGCATAAAGGCCCAAAAGCGTCAGGGACCTGAATTTTACGGTAAATTCCTGCTAAAAATGTCTGTATATTAGGTGATTGAGTTTCATTAAATCTTGAAAAAACAGGATAAAGTTTATCGATTCCTTTTGTTCCGTTATCCAGCATTCTGTCCATAATATACAGGGTTTCGGTAACCTGCGCTTCATTATTTGAATGTTCCAGAATATCTGTCAGGTATGGCAGTGCATTTTCTTTTTGTTTTACAAAATAATCAACTTTATTTTGGTCAAAAAGACAGTAATTTCTATTCCGGTTTGGCATATTAACATTTGAATTTGAAACATTATTACCGTACGAATACGTTCTATATGTAGTATATTGATTATTTATAGCATTTATTGTCATTTTTAATCTCCGAAATAACTTAGTGCCTTAGTATCTTAGTGCCTTAGTGCCTTTTCTATGAATATACAAATGGAGGTCCATTTTTAATTTCCAGCAAAATGTTTTCTGCCATCGTTTTTAATTCCTGTTTTGTGCGTTTACCGCTATCGACCTGTTTATAAAATTCTTTTACAAGCGGATTTATTGCAGAATCTTTTTTTGCTTTAAAGTTTCTTAATTCAGTGGAAACAAGACGCTTTTGCAAATCGAGTTCTGTCTGTGCATTTATTTTTTTGACCTGAACATCTTTTAATGCTTCGCCCGCAAGTTTCCCGCCGTAACCAATTGCGGTAATAGAGGTTATCCCGCCAAACAGTAAACCGAATTGCGGATTTGAAGTATCCAAAAGCCAATTGTAGAAAAATGCCTTATAATCATCTACAAAAGAATTAAATGCAGGTTTTGGTGTCCCGTCGCCGCCAATATTCGGGTTAACTTTTGTAGTCGAAGTTTCAATTTTTTCAATAATTTTCTTCTCGAAATTTTCTTTTTCTTCTTTAGTCCAATTTAAAGCAGTGACTTGCTCTTTGATAAATTCTTTTATTCCTTTTGAATTTTCGATTTCAATGAACATGTGTTCAAGATTTTTTTCATCAATATGTTTAGTTTCATTTGTTGATGTTTTTACAAGCTGAGCAATTGCTTTTTTTGTTTGTTCAAGGGTTTCCTGCAAATGCATTTTGCTTTTTGTCAGATTTTTCAAAGACAAAAAACCAAGACCGACGATCCCTGCAAGTGTACCGATGCCTAATAAAATGTTCCCCAAATTAGTATTTTTGAAAGATTCTTCGCTATTTGTCGTTTTGAGGGCAAAGTCCGAAGAATCCCCTTCATTTCGCTCAGAATGGCGAGAACTGAATGCAAACTGAGCAAAAGTTTTGCGCCCGAATGGTGTATCCGGTTTTTCTTCAGGCGGATTCAAAAAACCTTCAAAATCTCTCGTATATTTAGAAAGCATAGAACGAATTATCTGCATTTTGCCTGAAAATGCCTGAGTTTCTACGGCAATTAAATTTTCCTGTAAATTCTTTTGAATGTTTGATTCTTTGCGCTTTACCCAAATATCTTTGTAGCCGTCAAAGAATGTTTTGCTCATAAATGCCATCGCTGAAAGTGTAAGAACCCCTGCCCCTGCAATAAAAGTTTTGCTGTTTGGACTTTGAACCATTTGATATATAACCTGTGAGGTTTCTTTACTTAAATTTACGTTTCTGGTAACGGCAGGAAGCCACTTTTCTTTTGCAAGATTTTTGGAAGCTTTGGCGCTGTAACGTACAAAACCGGTGAGCCCTGCAATTGCACTCATTACTCCCAATGCAATTGTACTTAGCGGTAATAACTTTTTGTCAACGATTTGGTTGTCTTTGTATAATTGTGACGGCATAGTAGTATCATCAGATATGACAAAAGTATCTTTCAAATCTGACAGAGAAATATCATTATCTTTAACAAAGCTGTTTACAATAACTCCTTCTTTTGTAGAATTAATGTTACGTTTTTGGGATTGAGTCATATTTCTGTGCTGAATCAGTTGTTCGTTTGCAAAAGGATTAATGTTCATATTCGGCTATCCTTTCTTCTTCACGTTTGAATTTTCTTGAAAGATTGTGTATAAAAGTTTTCAGATTAAATGCTTTTTTTGTCTCATCAATTTTTTTGTCGTTATCATCTGTTTCGTCTGCTCCAAAAACAAAAAATATTGATTTGAGCTTCTTTTTAATACTTCCCATAAGATTTGATAGTGACTTTGTCAACGCAGCTTTGAGCTCTCCGTATACGGCTGCAAGTTTATCTGCAATATCTGCAAATTTTTGTGCAAAATTTGCCATAACATTCGGGATTGCAGACATAATGTTAATTACTCTTGCAACAACCTGTGTTAATACAAAATTTACCGGAGCAGAAATAATTGCCGGCATAGATTTTGATATATTCGTAGCAAGGTCAATAATTCTTTGATGTATGCTCTCAAGATTTTTCTGAAATTGAACCATTGATTGGATAAAACCCTGTTGAGATGCTTGAGCCCTTTGTTGAGCTGCTTTTTGAGCTCTTAGCATTGCCCCTATTGCAGCACACTGATTATATGTCATTTCTCCGACATTACGGGGGGTATCACGTTTTGTTGTCGAATTCCCTCCCGCCATTCCGCTGCATATAGGGCATGCGCCTGCAGGAAGACCATGCGGGCAACAACCTATTTTTGAATTATGAATATGCGGTGCTGCTCCTACTGACATTAAAAAATCCTCTCTGAATCAAAGAGGACACAACCTTTGGAATATTTATTTTATTTTCCCAAACTGCACGTAGAAAAATAAATATTCTTGAGTGTTCCGACTTTTACGGCTGCGGCAGCAGTTGAAGATATTCACTTCATTTCCTCTTTGTTCCATGATGGTAAAATAAGAGTAATTTCATGTCAAACATTTCAGAGTATTTTGTTACAAAAAATAATTAGTATTTCAGCGGAGATTGTCTGAAAATTTTTCTGAAAAAAGGAAATGCATGATAAAAGATTTCTTTTGTCGGATATTTCAATTTTTTTATAATAGTAATTACCGCTTCATTATTTTTTTTGTCCCAAACCAGAATTGATGCAGGACTAGGACTGAAATACAAATCCTTATTTAAATCCAATTTTTTCAGTCCTTTTTCATTCTTTATAAATGGTCTGAGTAAATTTTTTAATGATTCAAATTCTGCCGGACTAATAAATCTGGGCATATTTAAATCAAAATCATTCAATATAAGTTTCTTCTCAAGTTTTTCAATAGCAGGCGTTAAAACGTATTTTCTTTTGCCTGCTTCTTCAATAAATCCGCAATCCTGACCGTGGTATAGAACATTTTTTACATATTTGTTAAAAGTCATTCCCGGGGTTAATTTATTTAAATTTGTTCTGATTTTTGTAATAAACATATCAATCATAGTAAAACGCGTAAAAAAAAAATTTGCTACTATTCTTAAAATTAATATCGTTATTTGTGTTATACTGAACTAAACAGAGAGTAAATGGAGTATACAGAAATGAAACAAAGCTATTATCCGCAGGAAATAGAAAAAAAATGGAAAAAATATTGGGAAGATAATAAAGTTTTTAAAACAGAAAATGATAACGGAAAGCCAAAATATTATGCGTTGTCGATGTTTCCGTATCCGTCAGGTAAATTGCATATGGGGCATGTACGCAACTATACAATTACTGATGTAATTGCGAGATTTAAAAAGGCAAACGGTTTTAATGTATTGCATCCGATAGGATGGGACAGTTTTGGGTTGCCCGCAGAAAATGCCGCAATGAAACATAATGCCGACCCTGAAAAGTGGACTGATGAAAACATTGCATATATGACCGAACAATTGAAAATGCTTGGGCTTTCATACGATTGGGACAGAGAAGTAACTACCTGTAAACCCGACTATTACAAGTGGACTCAGTGGATATTCTTGCAATTGTATAAAAAGGGCTTGGTTTATAAAAAAGAAGCTGCCGTTAATTGGTGTCCTGATTGCGGAACGGTGCTTGCAAACGAGCAGGTAATAGACGGTAAATGCTGGAGATGTGATTCTGAAGTTGAGAAAAAATATTTATCTCAATGGTTTGTTAAAATCACACAGTACGCTGATGAATTGTTAAAAGACTTAGACCTGTTAACAGGCTGGGGCGATAATGTAAAAACAATGCAGGCGAACTGGATCGGAAAATCTCATGGTGCAATTTTCAGATTTCCTGTTGTTGATGCTCCTTCAGGGGAAAAAATGGAAGTCCCTGTATATACAACAAGACCCGATACGGTTCATGGAATAACTTATCTTGTTGTTGCACCTGAATACAAGGATATTGAAAAACTTACAACTGATGAAAATAAAGATGCAGTCGAACAATACAGAGCAAATGCGCGTAAAATGTCTGAAATCGAACGGCTTTCAACTGACAGAACAAAAACGGGTGTTCCTTTAGGAACTCATTGCAAAAACCCGTTTACGGGTGAAATTTTCCCGCTATGGACAGCAGATTATGCTTTAGTTGAATATGGAACAGGGGCTGTTATGGCTGTTCCTACACACGATACAAGAGATTTTGATTTCGCGAAAAAATATAATTTGCCGATGAAAGTTGTTATTCAAAATCCTGATAGCCCTTCGAACTGTGAAAATGAAGCATATACAGAAGAGGGTGTTTTGGTAAATTCAGGTGAATTCAACGGGATGAAAAATACCGAAGCAAAAAAAGCAATTACTCAAAAAGCAGTCGATGGCGGCTTTGGAGAATTTAAAACTCAATTCAGACTCAGAGATTGGTTAATTTCTCGCCAAAGATATTGGGGCGCTCCGATTCCTGTTGTATATTGCGATAAGTGCGGAATTCAGCCGGTACCTGAAGATCAGTTGCCTGTATTGCTGCCGAAAGATGTGGATTTCTCTGTTGTTGGTAAATCACCTATAACGACATCCCCAACTTTTAAAGATACGGTATGTCCTTGCTGCGGCGGGCATGCTACCCGTGAAATGGATACAATGGATACATTCATCTGTTCAAGCTGGTATTATTTGCGTTATGCAGATGCTAATAACGACAAAGAATGTTTTAATAAAGACATAGTAAATAAATGGCTTCCTGTTGATCAATATGTCGGCGGTATTGAACACGCAATTTTACATTTGCTGTATTCAAGATTTTTTACAAAAGCATTGCGTGATTGCGGGCTTTTAGACTTTGATGAACCGTTTAAAAATCTTTTGACTCAGGGTATGGTTTTAAAAGACGGGTCAAAAATGTCAAAATCAAAAGGTAATACGGTGGATCCTGATGAAATATTTGAAAATTACGGAGCAGATACGGCAAGATTATTTATTCTTTCAGATTCACCTCCGGCAAGGGATTTTGACTGGTCAGATGCAGGTGTTGAGGGATGTTATAAGTTCCTAAACAGAGTTTGGCGTCTTGTTGCATCAAACGCTGAAAATGTCAATCTGAAGTATCAGCTAAATTCAAATCTTTCAAAAGATAACGATGATTTGGTTCGTACAGTTCACATGCAAATCAAGGGTATTACAAATGATATTACAAATGAATTTCAGTTTAATACAGTAATTTCAAAATATCGTGAACTTGTTAATGCAATCTATGATTGGCAGGCAAAGAAATCTGGACTTAGTGACGAAGATAAGAATGTTTTGAGTTTTGCAATTGTTTCTATGCTCAAATTAATGTCGCCTGTTGCGGTTTATTTGACTGAGGAAGCATGGCACGAATTAGGCGGAGAAGGTTCAATCCATGACCAGCCATGGTGTGAATGGGATGAAAAACTCGCTAAATCATCTTCAATAACAATGGTTGTTCAAATCAACGGTAAAGTTAAAGATAAAATTGATGTTGATGCCGAAATTTCAAAAGATGAAATGGAAAAACAGGCACTATCGAGCGATAGAATTAAAGAACTTACTGCAGGAAAATCAATAGTAAAAGTTATTGTTGTCCCCGGTAAATTAGTTAATATCGTTGTAAAATAACAAAATTGATTATTCATAAACAAACAAAGGTTGGTATTATAGTACCAACCTTTATTTGTATAAGTTTTATAAATATTTTAAATATGTCTTTGTCCCGGGGTTAATAGCAAATCAGAGAGTCTGTCAGAGCCAACAAAATCTCTTTTTGACATAAGTCGTGCCGCCAAATGATTATCATACGGAACAAATCTGTGTCTTATCTCAAAAGAACCGTCATTAAAATCAATTACACAGTAGCATGCTTTTGGTTCTTCAGTCATTGGACGTCCGACTGAACCGACATTTACAACGGTTTGTCCCGAATTTGTCTGATATCCGCAAGGTATGTGAGTATGACCGCACAGGATAAGTTTTTCTGTTGTTCCTTCAATCATTTCTTCAATATTTTCAAGAGCCATACCCGGGAAAATGTCTTCATTATTTGCTCTCGGCGATCCGTGAACAAATAATACGCTGCAGCCCTCAATTTCCTGACTCAATTGTGGCGGCAGATTATCAAGATAAGCTCTATATTTATCGTCAAGAATTTCCATATCACTTTCAATAGCGTTTGCCATTACGGGATATTGAGCATCCAAAAAATCCACAACTTCAGGCCCGAAATTCGCAATCATTTTGTCTGTGTTGCCTTGAATAACTGTCCATGTATCCTGTTCCATGACATAATCCATAACTTCTTTCGGCTGAGGACCTGCCAGTGCCAAATCTCCCAAACAAAATACATGTTCGCAACCCTGTTCAATAACATCTGTCATAACAGCTTCCATTGCCTGAACATTTGCGTGAATATCAGATAAAACTGCAACTCTCATTTATTTCTCCTTAATTTTTGTTGTGTTAATATTATACTATGATAAACAGAAGGAAATCAAAAGAAATTTTAATAGGGAATGTAAAAATCGGTAATAATAACCCAATTAGTGTGCAATCAATGTGTAATACCGATACTCGTGATGTTGATGTGACTTCAAGGCAAATCAGAGAACTTGCAGATGCGGGATGTGAAATTGTGCGGCTTGCAGTTCTTAATAAAGATGCCGGTGAGGCAATCAGAGAACTTGTAAAAGTTTCTCCCGTACCTTTGGTTGCAGATATACATTTTGACTATCGTCTTGCAATTCAGTGTATAAATAACGGAATCAGTGCATTACGTCTAAACCCCGGCAATATCGGGAAAAAAGAACATACTCAGGAAGTTGTAAAACTCGCAAAACAGCAAAATATCCCGATAAGAATTGGAGTGAATGCCGGTTCTTTGGAAAAAGCATTGCAAGCTAAAGACATTCCGCTGCATGAAAAAATGGTTGAAAGCGCTTTAAATCATATAAAAATTTTGGAAGATTTGGATTTTGATAAGATTAAAATTTCGCTGAAATCTTCAGATGTTATGACTACAATTGAAGCATACAGGTTAATGGCACAAAAAGTTGATTATCCTCTTCATATTGGTTTGACTGAGGCGGGGACTTTAAAAGGCGGGCTAATAAAATCTGCTGTCGGAATAGGCACATTGCTCGCAGAAGGAATAGGTGATACCATAAGGGTTTCGCTTACAGAAAATCCGATTGAAGAAGTTTATGCGGGGTATGATATTTTAAAAAGTCTTGGTATAAGAAAACGCGGGGTTAATTTTATATCTTGTCCGACCTGCGGAAGAACACAAATAGATTTAATAAATCTTGCAAAGCAGGTTGAAGAAAGATTTAAAAATTATGACAAAGATATAACGATTGCGGTTATGGGCTGCGCTGTCAATGGCCCGGGGGAAGCAAAACACGCAGATTTTGGTATCGCAGGCGGAATTGGTGAAGGTTATATCTTTAAAAAAGGTGAAATTATAGCCAGAGTTCCCGAGGATCAGTTATTACAAAAATTTGAAGAAATTGTATTTAATTCATAATATTGTGCGATGACAATTTCCAAAAAATTATTATAATAGGATTATGAAAAAATTTATTGTTTTATTGGTGCTTTTGGTTTCTGTTCCAGTTCCTGTTCCTGTTCAGGGCGAAATGCTCACAGGCGGCGTTAAATATACTGTTGAAGATGCAAAAATCGAACTTCAGAATAACAGACCTTCGGAAGCTGATTATTTGCTAAGACAAAATAATTTTGCGGATAAAAATTATAAAGAAAATTATTCGGCACTTTTAAAAGGAATTACAAAGCTCAATGACAGGACATTGGGTCTATTTTCTGACGGAAGTTATGCCGTCAATTATAAAAATGATTCAAGCCATGTTTGGTATTATGACAAGGATGGCTTTTTAATAAATACAGAGATGCGGACATCAACGTGGTATCCTTACAGGAGTTACAAATATACTCCTGACGGAGAATTGGTCAATATGAGTTTGCGTGTTTCAGAAAAAGAAACTTTTATATTCTCGCCTTTTGGAGAGCTTTTAGGTCATTGGGTTGGGAATAATTGTTATGACGAAAATGGCAATATTGTGATGACAAGAAAAATAGTTAAATAATTTATTCCAACAAACGGTTGATTGAATAAGTTCCGATTTATTATAAAATTATCCGAAAAAGGATAAGAATTATGGCAGTGAATAAAGAATTATTGGAACGATATAAAGCTATGAAAGCGGCAAAACTTGCGCAGCAAGGCAGCTCTGAATCGCCAAAAACCGGCTTTGCCGCACTGAGCCAGCCCTCGGTTCCGACAGTTGCACCTGTTGCTCTACCTGAGACGGTTCAGCAGGTGAATCAAACTTATTCTCAAAATTCTCGCCAAAATGAAATAATTAATAATTACAATTCACAATTTAGTACTCCGCAGTCTTTTATGACTCCTGCGCCGATGCCTGAAACGACAGATGTGTTTTCAAATCCTACTCCGTCACCAACTGCTCCGCAGGAACAAATTCATACTCCCGAGCCGGAACAAAAGATTAAAAAATTTGCTTTGATTGGTTATCCTCTTGGACATTCGATGTCTGAATATATACATCTTGCCGGGTTTAAAAGTATGGGTATTGATGCGACTTATGAAATTTTACCGACTCCGCCCGAGGAATTATCTGACAGGATAAAATACTTGCGAAGCAATGGTTACAGTGGATTTAACGTAACGATACCGTTAAAACTTCCTGTATCATTATTTCTTGATGAAGTTGACCCCTCAGCAGGCGTTGTAAATGCTATAAATACTGTTTTTATTGACCCTCAGACTAATGCTTTGCGCGGATACAATACGGATGTGAAGGGTTTTATTTCTGCAATTCCTTCGGATTTTCCGTTATATAACAAAACAGTCGCGGTTTTGGGCACCGGCGGAGCTGCAAGAGCCGCAATTAATGCTCTTGCTCAAAAACAGGTAAAAGAATTCAGAATTTATACCAGAAATATCGCAAATTCCTTTGAACTTATTGATTATTTGAGAAAAACTTTTCCGAATATTACGTTTAATTCTTATCAGATTGATCAGTTTAAAGATTTTTCGGATGTTAATATTCTTGTAAATGCTACCCCAATCGGAATGAGCGGCCCTGCTGTGGGGTATACCCCGGCAGAAGAAGATGAGCTCAGGACTCTGCCAAATGATGCGCTTATTTACGATGTAGTTTATAATCCTAAAAAAACAAATTTGATAAGATTGGCTGAGAAGTTGAATTTAAGACATATAAACGGTGTTGATATGCTTGTATGGCAAGCTTATGAGGCACAAAAAATCTGGACAGGCAGAACCCCGGATTTTAAAGATATGAAGATTGCCCTGCTTGAAAATTTGTAAACTAACCTTTTACGGCGCCTTCGTTTTCACCCGAAATAAAATATTTTTGCATCGCAAGGAAAAATATTATAATCGGAATTGTTGAAATTATTGAGCCGGCTGCGATAAAGCGCCAATTAGATGAAAACATTCCCTGCAAATTGTTTACTCCGACAGGCAGAGTATACATTGCTTCCTTTGTTAAAACGATACTTGGCCACAAAAATTCTCCCCACGAACCGATAAATGTAAATATTGCAAGAACTGCCAAAGATGGTTTTACCATTGGTAAAAGGACTTTCCAAAATACCTGAAAAACATTACAGCCGTCAACAATTGCTGCTTCTTCCATTTCTCTCGGGATTGCCAAAAATGCCTGCCGCATAAGAAATATTCCGAATGCGCTGACCGCAAACGGCATTACAAGCCCGATAAATCCCATCGTATCGTTTACACTATCCACAAGATGAAGTTTTAAAGTTATTAAATAAACAGGTAGCATAATCGCCTGAAACGGTATCATTATTGTTGCCAAAATTGCGAAAAATGTTATTTTTTTACCCTTAAATTCCATTCTTGCCAGAGGATAAGCGGCAAGAGATGATAAAATTAAATTCAAGACAACAGTTGCTCCTGCAACAATCATCGAATTTATAAAATATTTCATCAGGTCAACTCTTTGCCAAACACCTGAATAATTTGCCCAGGTGAAATCCTGAGGAATTATTGTCGGCGGATAAGCAAAAATATTTTCCCCTGCGCCTTTCAACGAAGTCGATAACAGCCATATAAACGGGAATATCGACAGTAACGAAACCGCAATTAAAACTATATGTGTCGGTATATTTTTTAAATTGAATTTCATATTTTATATTTCCCTCGTTCGAATACAAAGATATTTAAAAGTGAAAATATCATTACGATAATCAGAAGTATAACGGCCATCGCACTTGCGTAACCCAAATCCAGATTTTCAAACGCTTTTTCGTATATATAATAAACAATTGTTTTTGTTGAATCAAGCGGGCCGCCTTTTGTCATAACATATATTTCTGCAAAAATTTTCATTGCAGAAATTGAACTTATTGTGCTGACAAGGGCAATTGTAGGCATCAAATGCGGTACGGTTACCGTCAAATGCTTTTGCCAAAAATTTGCCCCATCTATTTCACATGCTTCATAGAGCTCTTTTGGTACGCTCATCAGCGATGCAAGATAAATCATCATATAATAGCCGATACCCTTCCAAATTGTGACAATTATGACAGAATAAATTGCATATTTAGGGTCTGTCAGCCAGCCGATTTTAGGAAGATGCATCAATTGCATAAAATAGTTCAAAATTCCGTCCTGTGCATAGAGCCACTTGAAAGCAATTGCAGCCACAACAATAGACACAATAACAGGAAGATAAATCAAAATTTTATATAAAGTTATCCCTCTGATTTTCTGATTAATTAAAACTGCCAAAAATAATGGGAATATTGCAAGAATCGGTACTGCAACAACAAGATAAATTATTGTATTAATCATAACTTTGTAAAATACAGGGTTATGCAGAATTTCAATATAATTTTTTATTCCCGTAAAATCAGGGTTGTATATACTGTTTGAATAGTCAAAAAAACTCAGTCCGATAGTTTGAAAAAACGGAATAAAGAAAAATATAAGCAAAACTATTCCCGCAGGAAGCAGGAACATATAAGGTGCAAATTTCCCATAATACTTAAACATACACTGATTATGCCACTTTGGAGAGGTTTGGTCAATATTGTTAATTAAAAAACTCATGATCCCCCTCCCTTATGAGGGAGGGATGGGGTGGGTGCTTATTTTAGATATTTTTTTGCCAATGCTATATATTCCCTAAATTTTATTTGCTCAGTTCAATTGCCAATTTAATTGCTTCAACCATGCTGTCGGGGTTTGCAGCATTTTCCCCCGCAATATCAAATGCCGTGCCGTGTCCGGGGGAGGTTCTTATTACATCAAGTCCGATGGTTGTATTAACAGTCTTTTCTCCTGCAACTGTTTTAATCGGTATCAAACCCTGATCGTGGTAACAGGCGATATAGCAATCGTAGTAATCTTTTTCGCCATTTGCATAACTTTTCCCTGCATTAATAAACAACGTATCTGACGGTTTTGGGTAAGTAATATCAATGCCCTCATTGCGCAAATAATCAACCGCCGGAATTAAAATATCAATTTCTTCTTTGCCCAAAATGCCATCTTCCCCTGCGTGTGGATTAAAGCCGCAAAGTGCGAATTTTGGGTTTTCAATTCTGAAAACCGTTTCAAAGGTTTTGACAAGATTTTCAACTTTTTTTATTACAACTTCTTTTGTTAAATTTATATCTTTCAATGCGCAGTGGCGGGTTAATAATAAAACTCTGAAATTGTTTGCCACAAAAAGCATTTCAGCAAGCTGACCGTCATGTGATAAGTATTTTTGCAAAACTTCCGTTTGTCCGTTGAAATTATGCCCCGCAAGATGAAGCGCATTTTTCGCAACAGGTGCGGTTACAATGGCTCTTGGCTTTAATTCACAAACTTTTTTCAATGCCTGAAAAGAAAATTCTCCCGCCTGAGCGGTAACTTGCCCCGGGCAAATATCCGATTTTTTATAAGGAATTTCAATTATCTCATATTTATTGATGTCTTGATAGCAACACTGTCCTGCAATATTGTTATAGTAATTTAGCACTTCACGGTTAGAAATCAAAACGACTTTATCTTTTTGTAAATTCAAAATATTCAGGGCTTTAAGCGTAATTTCTGCTCCGATTCCGTTCGGATCACCTGTTAAGATTGCGATTTTATCCATCTGTTAACCCTCATGAGTTTCAAAATATCGCAAAATATCCATTATAGTTGTTTCTTTGCCGAGATTTCCGGATTTGGTAACAATGTACTGAGTAGAATCAACATTTTTACTGAGTGCAATTGCCGGAAGCACTTCATCTACAAGCCCTAATTGACATACACCTATCGCATCGCAGCATTTATATGAAGTTTCTCCGCCAAGTGTTATTAAAATTGCACAAATCTTTGATAAAACCGCAGAGGTAAGTTCTGCCAGATAATCCGTTATCATATTTGCCAAGCCGGATTTTGTAAGCTCTACATTTATTGATGAGGAATCAAAACCGTTGAAATTCTTGAATAAGTTAGATGTGTGAACAAGAACAATGCCTGTATTACTCAAATCCTGAACAATTCTGTCAACAAATTCATCCTGAACCCCAAGCATAATTGTATCCATATCGAGTTCATAAATTTTTGATTTCTCACTATAAATACAATTTTTTTCTAATGCCTTAATCTGATCTGCAGTAATATGAGTTGCGCTACCCGATACTATAAATTTAGGCATTTTAGGAACTTTAATATTCCTGTCAATTCCGTTTTCATTCGGGAACCATATATTACTCAGAACTTTTGCTGCTGCAGCATTACCGACAGGTAAAATCTTATATTCGGATTTTTGTACCGCAAGAACGGTTTGTTTTATATCCGTATCAGAAACCGAATCAACTATAATAATTCTTTTTCCGTCTTCAATCAGTTCGTTTACCCTGCGTAGAATCGGACCTGCGCCATCCAAAACAGTCTTTAACTCAACAAGTCCTACAAGATTTTCCAAGTTTTCACCCAATTGATGTTTCATCATTGACGGTAAATGAGATTCGGTTATTGGGGAATGAGGATCAGCCGCCATTTCGGTTCTTTCTATCGGTGTTCCGTTCAAAAGTTGATACCCGCCAACTGTTGTTCTGCCTTCTGAAGGAAATGCAGGCATCATTACCGCAGCATCCCAATCTAAAGCTTCCAATGCCGAAATAACCTCAACCGCAATATTACCCCTGACGGTTGAATCGATCTTTTTGTAGAAAAAGTCAGGATTGATTTTATCCGTAAATAATTCGATTGCTTTTTTTACCTTATCAAATGCACATGCGGGAGTGCCGTTTCTTGATTCTGTCGAAATTGCCCACGCCTGCGGAATGTGTTCCCGTATCTCAGAAACATTTTCATTCAGCAAAATATTTGTATCCGCGCCGTTTAATTTAAACTGCAGTGCCGTATCATTTGCTCCTGTCAGATCATCTGCAATTATACCGACGATATTTGAATTAGTAATCATTATAAAGCTTCTTCTACATCCCTTTTAGAGCCCAATAATCTTATATTATTGGCTATTATATAAAATGTTTCTTTTTCATTCCCTGTAGCTTTATCTGTCCAGCGTCTGTTTGCAATTCTGCCGTCAACTGCTACAAGTCTGCCTTTTTTCACATATTCCGATGCAAACTCTGATTGTTTATCCCATACATCGATGTTAAACCAATCCTTAACTTCAGCTTTTGTTTTTGCATCCCATCTGTTTACCGCAACAGAAAAATTTGTTTTGGTTTTTCCTGATTCAAAAGATGTAAAATTTTCCGATGCATCTCTGCCTACTCTGCCTACTATTGTAACTGTATTCATAATTATTACCTCTTATATATTTTGGTAGATAAAGTCTACGCTATATTCTTAGTGTCTTAGTATCTTACTGCCTTATTGGCATTACTTATATATTCTTACCAATTCTTTTACGCCGTCAAGAATTTCGCTTGCTCTTTCTTTCGCTTTTTTTGAACCTGCTCTTATTATATCATCAACTTCATCAAGATGTTCTTCATAATATTTGCGTTTTTCTCTTATTGGGGCAAGTATTGAGTTTATTTTTTCGCCTAATTGACGTTTGCATTGTGCGCAACCTCTCAGCCCCTGTTCACATTCACTCCTTACAGCAGAGATTTCGTCATCCAAACCAAATATTTTCCAGTATTTATATGCAACTTCACATTCGTCCGGATGTCCCAAATCATCTTTTCTCAATCTTGAACGATCAGTAATTGCTGTCATAACTTTTTTGGAAGTTTCTTCTGCACTGTCTGAAATTTTAATATCGTTGTGATAAGATTTTCCCATTTTATTGCCGTCTAAACCGCAAATTAAGGAACATTCATTCAAAAGGGGTTTTGCTTCACGGAAAAATTCGCCATACAGATTATTAAATCTTCTTGCAATATCTCTTGTAATTTCAATATGCGCAACCTGATCGATTCCGACAGGAACCAAATCCGCATTCATCATCATAATATCAGCACTCATCAAAACAGGATAGCCAAGCAGACCGTAGTTCATCTGCTGCCCCTGGCCTTCTTTGGTTTTTAGAATTTTAACCATATCTTTTAAAGTAGGGTCACGCTCAACCCAATTTTGTGGTGTTATCATACTCAGATATACGTTTAACTCCGCAACTTCAGGAATTAATGACTGAACGTAAATTACGGATTTTACCGGATCTATTCCGCAGGCAAGCCAATCCATAACAACATCATAAGTGTTTTGTCTCAGTTCTTCGGTTTTGTCATATTTGGTAGTCAAAGCATGCCAATCTGCAACAAAATAATAACAATCGTATTTATCTTGCAAATTTACCCAATTCTTAATTACACCCAAATAGTGTCCTAAGTGTAATTTCCCTGTCGGGCGCATACCTGATACAATAACCTGCTTCATAAAAATCCTTTCACTGTTTGTCATTATATTATAAACAAAAAGTAAAAAAAATAACTCTCAAAAAAGGATTATTTTATTTCCGGGGCGGAAGGACTGTCTTGAGTCGCTCGCAATAAACGGGGCTACGCCCTGCTCGTCGCACCAGCGTGTGCCGACACCGGCTTCGCCCTCTGATCGCTCCTCGCTCGAACCTTGGCAATGCTTTTTTTGCATTGCAGGTTCTCGTCCTTCCATAAAAAAAAGACCTTTACAGGTCTTTTATTATCTGGGGCGGAAGGACTCGAACCTCCGAGATGGCTGGACCAAAACCAGCTGCCTTACCACTTGGCGACGCCCCAATACTTATATATTGGACTATCCCTATTCTACATAGTCAAAATTTAATGTCAAGGTTGAAACATTCCCAAAATCTTTGTTCAACCTTAAGATTGATTGAACATTATAAAAATGCCATGACTTTCGCTTGTGCCATGGGTTTTGCCGTAACGTATATCACCAGTATTAAGAAATATTAAGCAGCTGGCGAATTCTGCTGACACGCCCGAAACCATGATGGGGACATGGTTTCGGGCGTGTTTTATTTTCCCGAAAATGCTTATTTAATAATTCTTTTGGACATCATGAAAAAAATTTGTAAAATAAAAATATGTTCGATTTTATTTGAACATCTTTCTTGTAGAGGTAATGATTTAATGTTTGAAACTGTTAGGGATAATCTTTTACGGATACGGAAAGAAATTGAACCTTGTAAACCAAAAATAATTGCGGTAACGAAGTATTTCGGGCAAGATGCGATAATCAATGCATACAAAGCAGGGATTCGCGATTTTGGGGAATCAAGAGCGGTTGAGGCATGTGAGAAGATAAGCTCTCTTCCGGCAGAAATAAAACAAAATTCAATATTTCATTTTATCGGTCATTTACAAACAAATAAAGTGAAATTGGTTATAAAAACTTTTGATTATATTCATTCTGTTGATTCTTTGAAACTTGCACAATGTATTTCGGAACACTCTAAGGGGGTTGGGAAGACCCAGAAGATTCTTCTTCAGGTAAACAATGCAAATGAAGAACAAAAATTCGGGTTTTCAAAAAATACTCTGTTTGATGTATTCCAACAAATACAAAAGTTGGATAACATAAAAGTAGTTGGTGTTATGAATATGGCGCCGCTGGGGGAGGATGAACCTGAACTAAGAAGGTTGTTCTCAGAAATAAGACAGATAAAAGATGAACTAAATACAAAGTTTGGCTGTGATTTAAAAGAAATATCAATGGGTATGAGTCAGGATTACAAGATTGCGGCAGAAGAAGGTTCAACAATGCTAAGGATTGGTAGAAAGTTATTTACATAATTATACGGAGGACGATAAAGTGGCAATTGTAGAGAGTTTGAAAAAAGCAGTAGATTTTGTGATGGATGGTTTTAGAGACAGTGATGATGTATTTGATGAAATCAATGATGACTACGGTTATGATGAAGAATACACAGAACCGGGTTCAAATGCGGTAAGAGTTTCCGAACCTGTTTCGCTTCCTGAAAGAAGAGTTGAAACTAAAGTAGCTACTCACCCAAGATTTAATCAGGGCGGTAATGAAATTGTTGTTATGGAACCACATTCATTTGAAGATGTTGCCACAATTGTTGAAAAATTTAAAGAAAGAAAAATTGTTATGTTGGATTTGCACCTTTTGGATAATCACCAATCTCAAAGAACAATTGATTATATTTGCGGTGCATCTCAGGCATTGGGCGGTCAGCCCAAAAAAGTCGGAGACAGAGTGTTTGTATTTGCCCCTCATAATGTCACTTTATCAGCAGATACTCCGTCTGTTCAAAGTAAATATGATACTGCGTGGGGAACATCTCTACAGTAGTAATCTTGGTATGAGAAGAGATAGTTTGTAAATTGAGGGCATCTTAAAAAGGTGCCTTTTTTTTACATAATATTTGTTATAGGGAGCAAGCTTAAAGATATTTATTTTTCTTTGTTCACTTTTCTTTTTGATTACGACGCAAAAAGAAAAGTGAACCGAAAAGAAAAACACGTTTACCAATGCGCTGCCTATCGGCATCGCTCCGCCTGTAATGTAGGTCGGCGTTGCAACGCCGACAATAACCCCCATACGTTTTTGTCCTAACGGACAAAAATCAATCAGCCACCTAAACAACGGTGACTTCGATATAACCCTCACCCGCATTTCTATGAAATTAAAATTTCAAGCACTGCGTCCTCTCCCAAAGATAGAGGGGTTTTACCAAGTGCGCTGCGTAGTTTTAGCAGCGCTAAGAGATTTTTGCCGTCAGGCAAAAACACATCTTACCACGAAGTGGTCTTATGCTGCCGAAGGCAGTATTATAATTAGCGAGTTTTTCTTTTTTGGTTCGTTTTTTCTTTTTGCTTCAAGACAAAAAGAAAAAATGAACATACAGATAATTTTCAATTTCTCAAGACATTCCTATAACAAATATTATGCTCTACATCTTATGAACGATATTTTTCATATTTAATTGCAAATTTGTAGTGTAATTTATATGATTAATCTGCTATGTCAGACGTCGAAACATTTAAAGAATTAAAAGCTATTTTAGAGCAGCAAAATCATACAAGTGATGACATTGCACTTGTTGAAAAAGCGTATAAATTTGCGAAGAAAACACATGATGGTCAATTCAGGGTTTCAGGTGAACCATACATAATTCATCCTGTTGAGGTTGCAAAAATTCTTGCAGGGCTTGAAGTTGATATTCATACACTTATGGCTGCGTTTTTGCATGATGTATTGGAAGATACTGATACTTCCCCTGATACCATAAATGAATTATTTGGGGATGATGTTTTAAATCTTGTGCAGGGTGTTACAAAATTAGGTAAATTAAAGTTTAAATCGAAGGAAGAACGTCAGGCAGAGAATTTCCGCCGTTTGTTTATTGCAATGGCAAACGATATAAGGGTTATTTTCTTAAAACTTGCAGACCGCCTTCATAATATGCGGACTCTGAATTTTATGACCCCTGAAAAGCAAAAAAAGATTGCGCGTGAAACGCTTGATATTTTCGCTCCGCTTGCCAATCGGCTTGGTATTTATACTATTAAAGCAGAACTGGAAGATTTGTCACTAAAATATTTAGAACCGGAAAAATATTTTGAAATTGCTCAGCTTGTTGCCCAAACAAAAGCTGACAGAGATGCAACTGTCAATGAGCTTATTGATAAAATATCTCATGATGTTGAAAAAAGCGGAATTAAGGCGCAAATTACAGGCAGAGCGAAGCATTATTACAGTATTTACGCCAAAATGAAACGCCAAAATATCACGTTTAACGATTTGTATGATGTTACGGCTGTACGCGTAATTGTTGATTCAATAAAAGAATGTTATGAAGTTTTGGGGATTATTCACTCGCAATTTAAACCGATTCCCGGACGTTTCAAGGACTATATTGCGATGCCCAAAGGCAATATGTATCAATCTTTGCATACATCTGTAATAGGGCCGAGATTAAAGCCGCTTGAAGTGCAGATAAGAACATGGGATATGCACAGAACGGCGGAATATGGTGTTGCTGCTCACTGGCGCTATAAAGAAAAGGGCTCTCAA
Source organism: uncultured bacterium (assembly GCA_902802825.1). Classification (GTDB taxonomy): domain Bacteria; phylum Cyanobacteriota; class Vampirovibrionia; order Gastranaerophilales; family Gastranaerophilaceae; genus Zag111. The sequence continues at coordinate 22,469 of CADCNV010000008.1, forward strand.
AAGGCGGATGCGGCTACCGATAAACAATTCTCATGGCTTCATAAACTTGTTGAGTATGATAAAGAAGTTGCGGATGCAAAAGATTATGTCAGCAGTGTAAAACTCGACTTATTTTCTGATCAGGTATTTGCATTTACTCCGAACGGTGATATTTATGATTTCCCGAAAGATGCAACTTGTGTTGACTTTGCATACAGGATTCATACTGATGTCGGTCACAAAACTGTCGGCGCATTAATTAACGGTCGTATTGTTCCGTTAAGTACAAAACTCAATAACGGAGATATTGTAGAAGTTTTAACTTCAAAAACTCCTGCCCCGCGATTGGATTGGCTGACATTTGTTGTGACAAAACAGGCATCTTCAAAAATTAAGCAGTGGTTTAAAAAGAATAACAGAGATGAACATATAAATATAGGAAAATCAAGTCTTGAACATGAGCTTACTAAAGCCGTGTTTGATGAAAATATTAAAAACGGTGAGTTTGAAAAAATAGCAAAAACAATGAATTATCAGTCTGCTGATGATTTGTTTGCAGCTTTGGGTTATGGAGAAACTACCGTAAGTAAAATAACAAATAAGCTTAAAAAGCCGGAAGAAAAACATATTGAGGACTCATTCCATAAATCGGGCAGAAAGAGTTCAAGTAAAGATATTATTGGTCTTGAGGGTATGCTTTATTCATTTGCAAGATGTTGTTCGCCAATTCCCGGAGAGCCGATTGTGGGTGTTGTTACCCGTAACAAAGGTGTAACTGTTCACAGAGTTGATTGCAAAACGCTTGAAACCATTCCGCCTGAACGCATGATGGATATAAAATGGGCAGGAATTAATACAAATAAGACTTATACAACAACAATAAGAGTTGAAACTGCAGAGAAGCTTGGATTGTTAAAAGACGTCATTTCTGCGGTTTCCGATAATAATACCAATATTGTTAGTGCAAATATTAAAACCAAAAATCATGTCGGTATTATTGAAATAGGTATAGAACTTGATAATATTGACACTTTGAAAAAGGTTATCAATTGCATCCAGTCATTGCCGGATGTTTACAGTGTAAAACGTATTCAGACATCAGCAAATATGATAAAAAACACTTCTGCAAATAAACCGCAGAAAAAGAATTATAAGAACAAAAAAAATTAGGAGGTTATAAGTATGGAAACAATTACACAAAATGCAGTTCAATACTATTATTATTTAGCGTGGTTTGCTACAATTTTCTTTGTTATTAAATTGATAATATTTTGGGTTTTCGGTGGCGGAGACTCAGAGGTAAGCTCTGATTTCAACACTGAAACAGATACAGACGGTACATTCCATTTCATTTCATTGCAGTCTATACTTGCATTCTTAATGGGTTTTGGCTGGATGGGTTATACAGCACTAACTTCATTTAAGTTAGCGCAGTTGGCAACATTTGGAAGTGCATTTGGTTTAGGGCTTGTATTTATGTTCGGCACTGCATGGCTAATGTCATTAGCAAGAAAACTTGAAAAAACAGTAAAGAAGGATAAGGCAACAGCTATTGATAAAATCGGTAAAGCATATACTGATTTCGCTCCAAAAGGTCAGGGACGTGTTGAAGTCGAAATCAATGAACAAATAGCGGTGGCTGACGCAGTGAACAATACTGATGAAGAAATTAAATCATTCGATGCCGTTAAAGTTGTAAAAGTTGAAAATGAATTGTTGTATATAGAAAAAGTAAAATAGAATTCAGGAAAGGAAAAACAATGTTTAATATATTTTTACTTATAATCATTTGTGCCGTTGCGGCGTTGTTGTTAATGTCAATGTATAAGCGCTGTTCTGAATACGAAATATTGGTTATTTCTAATAAAAATGACAAAGTAAAGCCAAAAAAAATAATTCCGCCAAAGGGTGGCGCATTTATTAATCCGTTAGTGAATGAGTGTGCTTATGTTCAGTTACAGGATATTATGAAATTTACGATTCATGATGAAATTTTTCATGAAAATGATTGTGATGAAACATTTGAATGCTCTGTTGGTATTTGCTCAGGAGAAGAATATTATAATATTTTGGCAGAAAATTTTGCAGGACTTGAGAAAAAACAGATTGCAGAAATTGCAGAAAATATTATAAAGAAAGAATTGTTTGAAATAGCAAAAGAGGTTGAATTGGTTGATTATTTGAATCTGAAAAATTCAGACGAATATTTTAAACGAATTAACGACAAGCTGAATAAAGTTGGTTTAGAGTTATTGGAAATATAAATAAGAAAGGAGAAAATTAAACCATGGAAGGAATGTTTGGTTTACTTGTCGCAGCGGCTCTAATTTTGGTTGCAATCTTTGCATTTGTTGCAAATCAATACAAAAGATGCCCGTCAAACAAAATTATCGTAGTTTACGGTAAAACAGGCGGTACAAGAACCGCAAAATGTGTCCACGGCGGTGGTACATTTATTATCCCGTTGATTCAAGATTATGGAGTATTGTCATTAGAGCCGATGACAACTGACATTGACCTTAAGGGCGCACTGTCAAAAGGTAATATCCGTGTTGCTGTTCCGTCAACATTTACATTTGGTATTTCAACCGATGAGAGAATTATGATTAATGCTGCAGAACGTTTGCTCGGATTATCAAGAGCAGAAGTTATCACTCAGGCAAGTGATATTATTTTAGGTCAATTACGTCTTGCTATCGCAACATTGTCAATTGAAGAAATTAACCAGGATCGTGAAAAATTCTTAGAACAAATTAACGCAAACGTAAACACAGAGTTGAAAAAAATTGGTCTTGAAATCATCAACGTAAACATCAAAGATATTACCGATGAATCAGGGTATATCGATGCTATCGGTCGTAAGGCAGCAGCAGAAGCAATAAACAAAGCAAAAGTAGAAGTTGCTCAACAGGAAAAACTTGGTGCTGTCGGTGAAGCTGAAGCAAATAAAGAAAAAGAAGTACAAGTCGCTCAACAGACTGCTATGACTGAAATTGGTAAAACAAACGCATCTAAAGAACAGCGTATTAAAACTGCTGACTTGGAAGCTCAGGCAGTTGAGGGTGAAAACATTGCAAAAGCAAATATCGCAGAATATAACGCAACATTATCCGTAAAACAGGCAGATGCCTTCAGAGAAGGGGAAGTTGCAAAAGCAAACGCTCAGCGTGATGTATTACTTGCTCAAAAAGAACAAGAAGAAGCAAAACTTAAAAAAGAAGAACTTGCAAGACAAGAAGTTGAAAAACTTAAAATTCAGGTTGAGGCAGATGCTGAAGCTGAAAGATTAAGAAGAGTTGCAAACGGTCAGGCAGACGCTATAAAAGCAAAATACTTTGCTGAAGCAGAGGGTGTGAAGGCCGTATTGGAAGCAAAAGCCGCAGGTTATGCTGATTTGGTAAGAATTTCTAATAACAGACCTGAAATTGCTACAAGCTTCCTGATGATTGAAAAAATCCAGGACATCGTTGCAAAACAGGTTGAAGCAATTAAGAATATCAAATTTGATAAGATTACTGTTTGGGACGGCGGAGCAGGTTCTGCAAACGGTTCTACAACCGCTAATTTTATGAGAGATTTAATCAAATCTCTTCCTGCAATGCATGATCTTGCAAATCAGGCAGGTATTGAGTTACCGTCAGTTTTGGGTAAAGTCGATAACGGAATTGATGACATAAAAGTGGCAGCATCTCCTGTTAAAGAAAAACCTCAAACTCCGACTCTTAAAAAAGAAGATAAATAAAATTGAATATAAAATTTAATTTTGAAGGGTACACTTTTTGAGTGTACCCTTTTATTTTGTTAAGTTGTGTAAACTTTTGTTTTCTTTATATATTGTGCTTTTTACCTTGCTCGTTTAATTAAAAATTTCCCAAAAGGCAATTTTGAATTAAAAAAAATTTTTATAGAAATATAGGGATATTAAAGGGGAATATTATGGTATACTTGCGCAAAATCGGGGCTGATGAGCCGATTGTAAGCGGTCAGTCAGTACAGCAAGACAAAAAAGCAAAAAAAGAACAGGTAAAAGTTGTTCCTGTCGGACAAAAAACTGAAAAAAAATCTGATGAAGCTGATAAATTACCTCAGGGGTATTATATTGAAAAATCGCAGGACGCACCGGCAGCTGAGCCGACCGAAGCTCCTGCTGAAGACTTAAAGGAAAAATCGCAGGATGCGCCGGCAGCTGAGCCGAGTGAAGCTCCAGTTGAAGAAGTAAAGAAAAATTTACATAAACAAGAGCAGAAATCAGAATCCGCAAATAATAATTATGATGACGTTGATGAACCGGATACAAATGCTTATCCCGGTGCAAGAATAACTGTCGATAATATTGCTTTGGGTCAATCTGACAAAGTTGAAGAAGCTCTTGCGGGTGCAGAAATTAAAGGTCTTAATTCTGTCATTCAAGGACCCGCAAGTCAATTAGATAAAGCATTGACAATGATACAAACAGATCCGCACAGTGTTTTGGAACCGAATTTTAAAAAAGGCTTTCACGGTACCGGAATTGCCCGCTATGAATTGACTAATTATTCAATTAATATAGATAACGAATATAATTCATCTGTTTTTAAAAGAACAACGGACACAAAACGTGTTGATTTCAACGCTACTTATGAAAGTCCTAAGGGTAAAACTAAACTGATGTTACATGCATCAGGAACAACTACAGACAGACATGTCAAAGAGGTATCTTCTGAAAATCATATTGCTATTGAACAGGAAATTCCTGAGGTACAAGATGGTTCTCAGGCATCAGCAGATGGCACTGCAGCAAATGAAAACATTACTGAATCTAAAGAAACCCTTAATCAATACCGTTTGTATCTTGGCGGTAAATTCAAAATTAACAAAGATGAATTAAGTGCAAGTGTTATACATGCAAAAGGCGCTTCATTAGATAATTCTAATATGACTCAGATAGATGCAAGATATCATGTCAACAATTATAATGTAACATTGGACAGCAGTACCATAATTTATAAAATCGGTCCAAAAACTTCTACAAAAACAAATATTTCTTGCTACTTTAATGCAAAAGAACTCACCAATCAAACAGAAAATGAAGCGAATACTGAAAATGAAACAGCGAATGAAAATCAAACTGCTGAAAGTAATCAAACTGCACCTGCAAATTCAGGTAATAAGTGGACTAAAAGAGGCGGTTTAATTATCAAGGGTGAATCTGTAAATGGTGAATATGAACAGGGTGTAGGTTACTACGAGACTTTTAAGAAGTTAGGTAAAGATCATTCTATGCTGAAAATTACCCCGTTCGCAGTTGTTTCTACTACTCCGAGAAAAGAAGAAACAACAAGTTACCATTTTACGAGCGGTGTAAACGTTAAGTTTAACAAAAAATATAGCAAGGATTCAAACTTGACTGCAAGTTTGGATATCAAAGACAGAATTTCCTTCTGCGGTCAGGATAAAGGTAATACTTTTACGGCTTTTGTTGATGCGAATTACACAAACAAAAAATTCAATGCAAAATTCGAAGGGAAATACATTTCAGTCCCGGATTCAAAATATTTGGCTTTAGCATTAAGAGGCGGCTATAAAATAAATAAACATGTACAAGTATTCGGCGAAACAAGTTATTTGAACCAAAAGGACGGAATAACAAAGCTGAAGGGCGGTTCATTCATGGTTGGCGTTACCGGTACATTTTAGCCGGTAGCTAACAATTCAGCTCTTTCTTAGCAAGCTTCCAGAGTGTATCATATTCTTCAAAAGAGTATTCTGTCAATGGTTTGGTCGCAAGTTCTTCCATTTTGCGGAAACGTTTTTCAAATTTTTTGTTTGCTTTTAATAATGCCTGTTCCGCATCAATTTTGTTCCAGCGCGCAAGATTAACAGCAGCAAAAAGTATGTCACCGTATTCTTCTTCCATGTGATTTTTATCTTGTTCTTTTTGTGCTTGTTTAAATTCTTCAATTTCAGAATAAAAACAATCATACAAAGATTGTTCATCAGGCCATTCAAATCCGACTTTGACTGCTCTTTTGGAAATTTTTTGAGCAAGTACAAGCGCCGGCTGGCTTTTTGAAAGCCCGTCCATTGCTGATTTGCGTTCTGTTTTTTCTTCGGCTTTCAATTTATCCCATGCTTTCAAAACATCTTGAGCATTATCAATTTTTGCGTTCCCGAAAACATGAGGGTGACGGTGAATAAGCTTGTCTTTAAGTTCTTTTGCGACTGCCTCAATATCAAAATCACCTTTTTCTGAAGCAATTTGTGAATGTAAAAGCACCTGCAATAAGACATCTCCAAGTTCTTCCCTCAGGTGAGGCATGTTGTTTTCATCAATTGCATCAACTGCTTCATACGCTTCTTCTAGCATGTTCGGACGCAGCGACTGATGAGTTTGTTCTTTGTCCCACGGGCATCCGTCGGGGGCTCTGAGTTTTGCTACAACTTGTATTAATTCTTCCAGATTTTTGTAATTCATATTCGTATTTTAGCACAAATCATACGGAAGGATGATTTTAAATTCAGTCGATATGCTAGACTAAATTGGTGGATATATAGAGTTATAAAAGAGAGGTAAAGTATGTCAACAATAGAAAAAGTAAGTCAGTTAAGTCACCGTATTTTTAATACGACTCTTAACGAAAAAAATGTCCGCAGAAGTTCTAATCCGTTCGCGAATTTCCAGAAAAATGTTTTAAATGCGGATGTACTTGAATTGAGTTCAAAAAAAGATGCCGGTGTTGTCGGTAATATAAGCCAAAGCACAAAAAGAATATATTCTACTTTTGTCGGTTCAATCAATGATTTTGGCAGAAGATTTTATGAAGGTATCGAATCTATAAAAGAATTTGGCCACAGAATGAAAGAAGGTATGGTTGCAGCGTGGAATAAAGTTTGCGAAATCGGGAATACCGAAATTCATTTGGGTGAAGGTATAAAAAATGGTTATAATGCCGTAAAAGAGGCATTGGCAGTCGACATGGGCAAACTGTTCAAGTCAAGGGAAAAAGAAATTGCAAGAATGGCAAAACTTGATCCTCATACGGAAGTTAAACCAATGTTGGTTGATTCATTAAAAGCGTTGGAAGAAGAAATAGCAGTAGCGGCATAAGGGAGTAAAAGATGGAAACAACAATTAAATCAAGTAAAAATTATATGAAAGTTAGTGATATTATTGATTCTTTAACAATCAATCCGAGCCCTGATGCAGTTGCGGTATTGGAAGAAATCGGAACAAATTCATCAATCGATGAAATCAGAGAGATGACGGCTCTTGCGTTGGTAAAAAGAAATGAACCGGCTTCATTGTCTGTTGTAATTTCTCACAGAGGCAAAGGGATTAATGATATGTCCACTGTTGTTGCAATGAGCACAATCAATTGCTTGTTGTCATTGGAAGATAAACAGGAAGCAATGAGTGTTTTGGAACGTACAATCTCAGGTGAAGAATTTGAAGAAGAAGTCAGAGAAAATGCCCGTGCGGTAAAAGCATTGATGGCATTGAGTTAATAAAATTATTGTTGATATATATTTTAATTTATGGCAGGTTCGGTTTGAACCTGTTTTTTTTAATAATAATTAGCGTTGTCACGCCGACACAAAAATTACTTTTATGCTAATCTGATTCTATGAACATTACCGGCGGAATTTATAACAGCCAAAAAATTAAGGCACCTGATGAAAATATTACACGCCCGACTTTGTCTAAAGTCAGAATGAGCGTGTTCAACACTTTGTCTGCCATGATAGATTTCGGGGGCAAAAGTTTTTTGGATATGTATTCCGGCTCAGGGATAATGAGTCTTGAAGCCATTTCAAGAGGGTTTGAAAGGGCTGTTGCCGTTGAGCAGAATAAAAAAGTTTATTCTGTTATAAAATCTAATTTCTCAAAGTATGAAAAATCTCATGATTTGAAGCTTATTTTAGGTAACAGTTTAAAAATTTGCCCAAAGATGAATGAAAAATTTGATGTAATTTATATTGATCCTCCTTATTTTGCGGGGGTATATGAAAAAAGTCTTGAATCCGTCAGGGATATATGTGCGGAATTTATTATTCTTGAACACGTTACAGAAATCGCTATTCCTGAAAATTTTAAAATTTTGAAACAAAAAAAATACGGGGATAAATTTATTACATTTTTGAGTTATAATTCTTAGTGGAGTTTATTATGACTGTCAAAAGGAAGAAAAAAGTTTTACTGATAAAATTATCGTCGCTAGGCGATGTAATATTCAATGTCCCGCTTGCGAATGCGCTAAAAGATGCAGGGTATGAAGTTACATGGCTTGTATCCGAAAAAGGTATTCAGATTGTGCAAAACAATCCGTGCGTAGATAAGGCAATATTAGTTCCGATGAAGGAATGGAAAAAACGCGGGATGTGCCTTACAAGTTTTTTTGAATATCTTGATATTATAAAAAAATTGCGAAGTGAAAAATTTGATATTGCCATTGACTCACAGATGATGTTTAAAAGCTTGTATTTTATGCTTTTTTGCGGGGCAAAAAGAAGAATAATATCAAAAGAAGGCAGAGAAATGTCACTTTTGGGCGGGAATGAATGGATTGATAATATCTCATATAAGCCGGACTCACCTATTGTAATGAATTATCTGCGTTATGCAAATCATTTGGGTATAGAGGTAGCTCCTGAAGATATAAAAGTGACTTTGCCGCCGCGAAATAAGAAACAAATTTTTAAAGTCGATGCTTTATTAACAAATATAGACAAAAATAAGCAGACTGTTGTGATTTCCCCTGCGACAACATGGGGTAACAAACATTGGAACAGGGATAATTGGCGTGAAATTGTTGATTACCTGAACGATAAAGTAAATTTAATCTTCACCGGAGGTCCAGGAGATAATGAGCTTATAGAATATATTTCTCAGGGTAAGGGTTTGAATTTGGCAGGCAAAACAGATATTTTGGAACTTGCCGAGGTCTTTTCTCGTTCCGATCTGGTACTTTCACCTGACAGCGGAAGTGCACATCTTGCGTGGGCATCACGTAAACCGAAAGTCATTGCAATATTTACCTGTACTCCAAAAGAAGTTTTGGGACCTCTTGGCAGTTACGATAAATATGTGTCGTTAGGCAGCCACGGATTACCTTGCCAGCCGTGTTTTAAACGAAAATGTTTGTTGAAAGATAACAAGGATGCATGCACTTTAATACCGACCGTGAAAGAAGTTACGGATGCAATAAACAGCTTGATATTTAGCTGAAATAATGTTAAAATTTGATGTCATTTATTTAAAATCAGGAATTATGGATGGGACTTTTCGATAAATTTAAAGAATTATCAAATAAAGTTTTGGAAGTTGAAAATAATATTTACAACGAAAAACGTGATTATCTTGAAATATATGAGCGTAATCAGGAGCTTGAAAAAGAGATAGCGGAAAGAACTGCTGAACTCCATGATGCTAATCGCAGAATGCTGACTTTGCAGCATATCTGGGATATGATGAATTCTTCTACCCCTTTGGAAAATGTTCTTGACGCGATTGTAAATAGCACCCAGGGCGAACTCGGTTACATGCATTGCGTAATCATAAGAAAATACACGGATGAAGAAGGTGATTATTGCCGGATTATTGCCCAGTCAAAAGATAATCTTATTGAAAGATTAAATAATATTATCGGTTCTCCGTCAATACAAACACGCCGCCTCAGTTATACGGAAAACAGTATTTTTTCAGATACTTTGAAAGAAAAAAAAATAGTTCAGACTCAGGCGCTTGATTTGTCTTTAAAAGCAGTATTGCCTGAACTTTCTCCGGAAACAATAGCGCAAATACTTTCTGATCAGCCGATCAAATCGGTTATTGCTATTCCGCTTATGCCGCGTGAAAAAGAATTCGGATGGTTCTGCGTATTCTCATCAAGAGAAGAACTTGCACCGGCTGAAACGGATTTCCTTAATTTATTTGCAAAACAGATAGAAATGGCTATTACAATTGCAGATTTGTTCCAGGCAGTCAGAGAAGAGGCCGTAACAGATGCATTGACCGGCTTGTATAACAGAAGATATTTTGAAGAATCATTAAATAAGGAAGTTGCCCGTGCAAGACGTCAGGGAACTCCGTTCTCTGTTATTGGTATAGATTTGGATTTTCTTAAAAAAATCAATGATACTTACGGACATTCATTTGGGGATATTGCAATTAAAACTATTGCGGATATATTGAAATCAAATGCCCGCTCGATTGATGTTCCTGCAAGAATCGGCGGGGAAGAATTTGATGTATTACTACCCGGGATTTCGTCTGAAGGTGCGATGATAGCAGCAGAGAGAATTCGTAAAGCAATAGAAAGCAGAGAAATTGATACAATTGGGCATATTACAGGCAGTTTGGGGGTTGCAACATTCCTTGAACATACTTCAAATGTGGAAGAACTTTTAGAGCTGACCGATCAGGCAATGTATACATCAAAAGTATACATCAAAACGTAACGGCAGAAATCAGGTTACACTTGCCAAATCTATGTCTGAAACTTCTTGGCAGGAGGTTGCGCTCAATACATTTATAGATATTTTGTCAAAAAATCGTGTACCTATGGCACAGCGGCTTTCAAAAGAGCTTTGTCAAAAACTTAAAGACAGCGCAGATGAGGGTGAAAACAGACAGAATGCGCTTTATATGGTTGCAGATATGCTCACAAAATTATACAACCCTATGCACGAAAATGGTGTTGTCCGAAATAAAGTTTTGATGGCTGTATCTTTGGCAAAGAGATTTGATTTACCGAAAGAAGATGTTGATAATCTGCGTGTTGCGGTATTGTTATATGACATCGGTAATTTGATGATATCTCCGGGGCTTTTGCAAAAGGCAACCCCTTTGACTGAAGAAGAAAAAGCCACTATTAAAAATCACCCTATAATTGCGGCACAAAAGATTTTAAAACCAATATCTTATGTTCAGGATATTTTGCCGATAATTGAACAGCATCACGAAAATTGGGACGGAAGCGGTTATCCGAATAAAAAATCAAAAGAAGAAATTCCTTTGACTTCTCAGATTATTTTAATTGTAGATGAATACTTTGCGCTCATTGAGGCAAGACCATATAGGGCGAAAATGTCAGGACGCGATGCTATTGAAATTATCAAATCAGATGCAGGTAAAAAGTGGAATACGACCCTTGTCAATGAGTTTATTTCATTGTTAGAGCATGATATAGTTTAAGAGTGAAAGAAAAAGAATTTATAAATATAATAAAAAATGTTTTAAACTCCTGTTATATAGGTGATGATTGTGCGTATTTGCGTGATTTGGGTATTGTGATTTCTCAGGACAGTCTTGTTGAAGATGTGCATTTTAAAAAGGATTTCTGTACCCCGTTTCAGCTTGGTTATAAATCCGTTATGGTAAATATTTCAGATATTTGTGCAAGTGGTGCAAAGCCGATGTATCTAACAATTTCACTATCTTTACCGAATGATATTGATTCAGATTTTGTAGAAGATTTTTATAAAGGGGCAAAATCTGCCTGTAACCCTCACCCCAACCCTCTCCCAAAGGGCGAGGAGGATAATATTAAAATTGTCGGGGGGGATATCACTTCATCTGACAAAATTTATATTTCCGTTTGTGCAATCGGGGATGCAAAAGCCGGGAATATTTCATCAAGAAAAAATGCAAAAGAAGGATATAAAGTTGTAGTTTCGGGTTTGCATGGTTCAAGTGCCGCCGGCTTAAGATTGTTACTTGAAGGTAAAGCCGAACCGGAAAAATTTATAAAAGCACATCTTGAACCGCAGGCACAGATTGAGTTTTCTCAGCAAATCAGTTCACAGGGTACAAGATTCTTCGCTTCAAAATCTCCAGTTACTCAGAGGATGGAGTCCAAAGAATCTGAAGATTTTGGAGCTCAGAATGACGTTGTTCCTTATGCAATGATGGACACATCAGACGGGCTTATGGATGCTTTATCAACAATTGCAAATGAAAGCGGAGTATTATTAGAAGTTGATTTTGATAAAATTCCTTATGATAAAGATCTGGAACAATTTGAAAATTGGCAGGATATGGTACTTTTTGGGGGGGAAGATTACGGACTTGTCGCTGTTGTTCCGCAGGATTTTGACGGCGGAGTTCAAATCGGCACAGCAAAACATGGTTTGGGGGTTGATTTAATTTCAGCAAGTCCTGTCATTCTGAGCGATGATGAGATTCTTCGGGCAAAAGCCCTCAGAATGACGGAAGCGAAGAATCTCACACCTGATGCAAATAGATATATCGTCCACTACTCAAAAAAGGATGTAGAAAATAAGATTTTTAATCATTTTAATTAATGATATTATGAGTTTATGA
>CADCNV010000008.1:34900-77504 GCA_902802825.1 uncultured bacterium
ATTAATCGTTCTTTCAATGGTGTAAATATCTATTGTGCCGGAGAATATTCAAAAAATCTTCAAAAAATGATTAGAGGTTTAAAATATCACCGCCAACGTGATTTGGCATATTATCAGGCAAAATTTATGTATGAATATTGGAAGCGGTTAAATATCGAGGGTGATTTTCAGATTGTTCCCGTCCCGATTTATCCAAAGCGTTTGAAGAAACGTAAGTACAATCACATGGAGCTTGTCGGGGAAGAATTTTCAAAACTTTCCGGCTATGAGCTGAATTCTGAATTGATAAAACGTATAAAAGATACAAAACCGCAATATAATCTTAAAAAAGCGCAACGGCTGGTGAATTTGGACAAAGCGTTTAAGGTCGATAAAAATAAATTACTTCAGGATAAACGAGTTCTTTTAATTGATGATATCTGTACAACCGGCTCAACATTTGAAGAAATGATAAGAGAACTCAACAAGGCAGAAATTTGTGATATAGTTTGCTTTGCGACTACAACACCATATATGAGATAAAAAATGATACTGACAGAATTTGCAAAATTTTTACAAGATTATAACGAAGAACTTATGACGCATAAAACTACGCCATTGGCACTTTTGCACGAATGGTTGTATAAAGTTATAAACAAAAATCCCAAAAGTAATGTGGAAAAAATTGTGCATAAAGAAATTTTATATTGCCAAAATGACAACGGAGATTATTTAATTGTCGGGAAATCGGATAGCGGACGCAAACTTGTGACTTCTTTAATTAATTTTGCAAACAGTTATAAAAACTATAATCATGCCAAGTGGCTTGAGATGGTAGAACAAAAATATCACAAGTAGATATTTTTGTTCTTATAATGCTAATTATAGGAATGAAGGATTGTCTGCTTTTCTTTTTTATTGCGATGAAAAAAGAAAAGCAGATAGAAAAGAAAAACACGCTATACACAACAATGCCTTTGGCATTGTCACGCCCTCAGATATAAGCATAGAGTGCTTAAACGTTTTTGTCCTTGCGGACAAAAATCAATCAGGCGCCTAAGACAACGGCGCCTTTGATGGCAGTTTGTCGAATGCGGGGCGTTGTCCTTAGCCCCGCCAAGAGATTTTTGCCGACAGGCAAAAATATATATTACCACGAAGTGGTGTTATGCTGCCGAAGGCAGTATTATAATCAGCGAGTTTTTCTTTTTTGGTTCGTTTTTTCTTTTTGCTTCAAGACAAAAAGTATGCGAATTATTCTTAACCATTTGTAAAGAATTTGGGCATGATGCTTTTGTTTATGGTATAATTTAGTCATAAGAAGACTTGGAGGATATGTAATTGACTACTCAACAGAACATGTTTGGAGATGGGAAAATTGTTCCCGTTAATATAAGAGAAGAGATGAAGCGCTCATACATTGACTATGCAATGAGTGTTATCGTAGGACGTGCTTTGCCTGACGTTCGTGACGGTTTAAAACCGGTTCACAGACGTATTTTGTATTCTATGAATGAACTTGGGATGTATCCTGATAAACCGTTCAGAAAATGCGCTCGTATTGTAGGGGAAGTTTTAGGTAAATATCACCCGCATGGTGACAGCTCTGTTTATGAAGCATTAGTTCGTATGGCTCAGGACTTTTCAACAAGATATTTGATGGTTGACGGGCACGGGAACTTCGGTTCTGTTGATGGCGATGGTGCTGCTGCGATGCGTTATACAGAAGCCCGCATGCACAAAATTACCCAGTCAATGCTTGCTGATATTGATTGCGAAACGGTTGAATTTCAGCCAAACTTTGATGGTTCTTTGCAGGAACCGACAGTTCTTCCTGTAAGATTGCCAATGCTTTTATTAAACGGTGTTTCCGGTATTGCTGTCGGTATGGCAACTAATATTCCTCCGCATAACTTGTGCGAAGTAGTTGACGGTACGATTGCACTGATTGATAATCCAAATATTACAATTCCTGAATTGATGGAATATATTAAAGGTCCTGATTTCCCGACAGCAGCTACTATTGTAGGGAAAAATGATATAAAACAAGCTTACGAAACAGGGCGCGGCTCAATTACAATGTCTGCGGTTTCCGGCTTTGAAGAAATTGCAGGCGGTGCAGGTCGTCAGGGAAGAACAGCTATTGTTATTACCGAGATTCCTTATCAGGTTAACAAGGCGATGCTTATTGAAAAAATTGCCGATCTTGTTAAAGATGAAAAAATTAAAGGTATTTCTGATATTCGTGATGAATCTGACCGTGAAGGTATGAGAATCGTTATCGAATTGAAGCGTGATGCTAAACCTGATGTTGTTCGCAATAATTTGTATAAATTTACTCAGCTTGAAACAACATTTGGTGTTAATATGGTTGCTTTGTGCGGTCAACAGCCAAGGTTGATGAACCTATACGAAGTGTTGAATGAATTTGTTGAACACAGAATAGAAATTGTTACAAGAAGAACTATTTTCTATCTGAAAAAAGCAAAAATCAGGGCTCACATTTTAGCCGGTTTGATAATCGCTCTTGGCTCAATTGATGAAGTTATCGAGCTTATCAAAAAATCTAAAACAACAGACATCGCACGTGATGGTTTGATGAGCAGATTCGGGCTTGATGCTGATCAGGCAAATGCTATTCTTGAAATGCAGTTACGCCGTTTGACCGGATTGGAACAGGATAAAGTTAAAGCAGAATACGATGAATTATTGAAGAAAATCGAAGAATATGAATCAATTTTGGCAAGCCGTCAAAAGATTCTCGACATTATCAAAACAGAACTTCTTGAAGATAAAGAAAAATATGGTGATGAGAGAAAAACTCAAATCGTTCCTGAAAGAGGAGAAGTTACGATTGAAGATTTGACTCCAAATACTCCGATGGCGGTATTTATTACTCATCAGGGATATTTAAAACGTATTCCTCTTGATACTTTCGAACGTCAGAACAGAGCAACAAGAGGTAAATCAGGTATAAAAACAAAAGAAGATGATGATATTCAGCATTTCTTTACTGCTATGATGCATGATAAAGTATTGTTCTTCTCTCTTGAATGTATATGACTTCCCGGAAGGCGGTCGTCAGTCAAAAGGGTTGCCGATAATAAATGTTCTGCCTATCGAGCAGGATGAAAAAATAACGGCAGTTGTTCCTGTATCAGAATTCTCTCATGAACTTAACCTTATTATGTTAACTAAAAAAGGTAATATAAAGAGAATTGAACTTGATAACTTCTCTAATATCAGAAGAAACGGAATTATTGCAATCGGTTTGGATGAAGGCGACAGCTTGAATTGGGTTAAACTTGCCAAATCTTATGATGAAATAATCATCGGTACATCATGCGGTATGGCAATCAGATTCCCGATTAAAGATTTAAGACCGTTAGGCAGAAGTGCAAAAGGTGTAATTTCAATGAAGCTCAGATCCGGTGATGAAATTGTCGGCTGTGACATTGTTCCTCAGGCATATGATGCTGATTTGCTTGTTGTTACTTCAGACGGTTTTGGCAAACGTACTAAATTATCCGAATTCAGAACTCAAAACAGAGGCGGAATCGGTTTAATTGCCACGAAATTCAAAACTTCTGCATCAAGATTAGTTGCATTGACAATTGTTGAAGACAGTGATGATATTATGCTTGTAACCGCAAATGGTGTTGTTACAAGAATCAATGCCGGCTCTATTTCCCGTCAGGGCAGACCTGCAACAGGTGTCAGAGCGCAAAATCTAAATGACGGAGATAATGTTGTTTCTGTTAATAAGATTTTAAATCCTGATGAGAATGAAACATTCAAATCTCAAAATCCGGACGCTGAAGCTGCGGTTGAAAGTGACGTTCAGCAGACAAGTTTACTTGAACAGGAACCGCCTGTTGAAGAATAATATTTATTTAATAATAAAAAAGGGCTCAAGAAATTTGAGCTCTTTTTTTTGTGTTTATTTAAGTTGTTCGTTTAAGCAACTTTTCTCTTATGATTTAATTTTCCATGTTCAGTTAACAATTTTTCAAATTCATGCTGATAAATTGCTTTTGCATCTGCGGCTTTAAATTCTTTCTTCTTAGCCATTTTCAAATTGATGATTCTCTGTTCGGTTGAGTCTATTTCTTTGATAATATCTTTAATATCAAATATTTTTTTGCCTGAAGAATCTGTTTGTTTCAGCATATAATTAACAAGTTTTTTGTTTCTTCCGGTAATTCTTGAATACAAATCTATTGCATCGCGATTTTGAACAGATGGCTTTTGACCTGCCAATTTTTGCATTTTTCTTGTTTCTTTAATTGAGTCAAAGATTACAGGTAAAAGTTTTAATCTCATTATTTTTGCACCGTTAGAGTAATCTCCTTGCTGAATTGTGTATGTTTTTGGTCCCAGTTTTTGTTTAATTATTTCATTTATGTCATTCTTAAGTTTTAATTTTTTTGCTTCCCTTGCGTCTTTGAATGTACGTTTCAAGTCAATAATATGGGAGTCCGTTTTAATGCCGATTTCAAAGTCCGTAGTTGGGACTAATTGCTTTTCGTAATTTACAGCTTTTGCGGATGCGGCATTTTCGCTTCCTGCAATTCTGTTGTACCGGATTTTATTTATTTTGTTCTCAAAAATTTTTGCTATTTTCCTGATTCCTGATTCTTTTTTAGAGAATCCTGCTTTTATGGAATCTTCCATAATATTTTGATATCTTTCAGAAATATAAAATGGGTTCTCAATCTCATTTTTTAGTGCTGTAATTCGTTCTTCTTCGTCTGTGTATCTGCATATACGTGCAATATTTTTGTGAAAAATTTCAGCTTTTTTTGCCGGAACTATGTCTAAAATTCGGTTTAATTCGCTTATGGAATTTACTTTAATATCATCGCCTAATATTTTATAAATGAAATTTGCACTGCTTTTATCCGTATCAATTCTTTCAAAAAGTTTTTTCATTGCAAGAACTTCATTTTGTGTAATATTTTTATCTTTTTTATCCGGAATTGTGTATTTGAATCTTTTTATTATATCAAGTCTTGTATCAATATTTTCTTTACTGCAGGATTTATATATTTTTAAAATTTCGGCAAAATCTTCTTTTGTCATGTTGTTTTTGTAAATCATAAAATCAAAGAATATTGATTTTAAAAATTTTACGCCCTCTTTGGTGTAATTTTGTTCAAGAAACTTTTCTTCTGTTCCTATTGCGGATCTGATTTTTTCGGATTTCATCAAATCTGCAACAGCAATTTTTGCGTCATATGTGTATTTGTTATATGTTCCTGTTTTAACAATGTTATCAAGCTCTTTTATTGCATTTTCATTATTGATATTTATTTTTAAATAAGAAGAATATGATTCCGGGTTTTTCATGTATTCTGATTTATTTGGGGATGTGAGCATATCAGTCATCATTTTAATTGAATTTTTTGAACCGCCCAAAATCTCATGTTGTAATTTTTGAACAAATTCCAAATTTTTTTTATCATTACCGGCAGCTTTTAAAAGTTTTACGATGTATGAAAACGGGGCATCACTTCTGTTTATGATATTAAAATGTGCCAAATGAGGATCTGTGACTGCTTTAAAAGTCTCAACCAATGCTTCGGGTGCTTCCTTTAAATTGTTCCCGCGTTCAAAATTTCTTGCATTATATTTGCTTACAAGTGTTTTTAAAAAATGGAATCTGTTTTCGTTAACATCTTTTGTTAGTTCAACTAAATCAGATGTTTTTACTCCTATAATATCTCCAAATCTGCCGCATTCATCACGTAAAAATTCTTGTTTTTTTAAGTTAACTTTTGTTTTTGGCATTAATGCTTTAATAGAACCAAAACCTTCAAATGAAATATCATTATATGATTTGCTTTTAGTGTTTAAATTGTAATTGTTTATAGAATTTATTTGCATTTATTTTCTCCGTTAATGTAAATGTATTGTGTTAAAAAATAAACAAAAAAAAATTTGCTATTCAATTATATAATAAATGAAAAAGAGATATTAAAGTATATCTAAAAATATATACAAAAATTAATCATACAAATATTGGGTTTACTTTTTTCAAAAAAACATTAAGATGTGAGTATGAAAAAATTATTATCTATAATTGTCGCTTTAATGATTATGAACACTCTTTGTGTAGGCGGGAGTACGTTTTGTCGTAAATTTTTACCGGCTGCTTATGCCGGGGATGAAGATTTGTGGGGTAGTTTCAATGTGGATATTCCGTCAGCAAAGGATCAAAAATTTGTAAGCGATGAGGAGTTTGAAGCGGCGATAAAAAAGAAAAACAAAAAACTAGATAAATGGAAAAAAATTCTTTTAAATAACGGTTCACCGGGAGGGAAAGAATTTTCGCAGTCAAATGAAACGGAAGAAATAAATTCGCATCAGGGAGCTGATGCGTCATTGCCTGTTTTGGCTTTGCCTGTTGAAATTAAAATCGGAGAAGGGTACGTTCCTGTCGGCCATTATCAGGTCAAGGGCGAAAATGTGAATGGTCAAATAGTTTTGAGTTTGTACCAGGCACACGATTTGGTTGCAAAAATTCCTGCGATTGAAACCGATGAAGATTACGACCAGAAAGAAATTTTGTTTGCGAATTGGGTTAACGAGGATGATGACCACATAAAATTAATATATGGTTCGCTTGATTATAATGCACAATAAATCTTATAAGTTTGTGGATTTTTTCAAGTTTTTTGGGGTTGTTTTTTGCAAGATTTAAAAATTTATCTATGTCTTGCAAAAGCTCGCCGGATGTTTGTATATGGTCGTTTGCGAAAAGTTGCTCTGTTGTAACATCAAGTGCTTTTAAAATTTTTTCAAGTGTCTCTGCCTTGACAAAGCTTGATCCAACCTCAATTCTGCTCAAATTACGCGGGTCAATATCAATCATTTCTGCAAGTTGTTCCTGAGTTAAATTTTTATTTTTTCTCAGTCTTTTTAATTTTTCGCCAAATGATTTTTTAAAGTCCATAGAATATTCCTTATCTAAAAAGTTGAATTTTAATAAAAAATCTACGTATAATGTCATACTATATTAATTTTTGTAAACCTAAAACGGCAAGCTATATCTATAATTTTATAAAAATCTATGTAAAACATTAATATTTTGCGCAATTTTATAGGATTATATGTTTTTATATAAATGTAAGTGATAAGTGATGTTGCAACACGAATCATCAGAGTACATATTAAGATAGGAGTTGAATTATGAGATTAGACGGACCACAAAAAATTATGAAGGCGCAACCGAGATTACAAATTCGTGAAGGAATGAGCGTTGAAGATGTAAGAAAACATGGATCAGAAGGTCAAAAACTTGCTGCAAGTTTGTTTGACACTGACGGAGCGTATATGGATTCGAACAATAATTGGGTAAAAGACGGCATTTTCAATAAAAAAGAAGCTGAATACTTTAACAGATTTAATTTTTCGGTAAAAGACGGCTCATTCACTATGTATGACCGCGAATCAGGTCATGTCACAGAAATTAAGTACAGTAATATTGAGGATTTGAAAAAAGTCTTAAATGCAAGTGTAAATGAACCAACATGTATTAGCGAATTTGGTAAAACCGGTGAACAAAAATTATATTTTGGCTCTGTAGGTGCAACAGAAGGGAAAACAACAATTGATTTAACTAACAGAACAGTTGATGTAAATGGTCTTACAAACGGCAGTATTTATACCAATGGAAACAAAACGACTGTCAGAAATTCTAACCTTGAATTAGTATCAAGTTCATCCAAAGAAGTTGATATTCAAAATGTAAAATATCATGGATTATTTGGCGATAGAGAAACAGGGGTAACCGTAAGACCAAAAACAATATTAAATGTTGATGATAAATCAAAAGTTGATATTGAACGTAAAGATAAAGAATAGTAATAATAATGGCGGGCATTGAATAAACTAGACAAAGTAAAAAAAAGTCGGTTTTAGGGTTCAGTTCAATTCATTACCCGCCTTTTTATTTATCTTATTTCTTGTTAAGATTATCAATTTCGGCGTTGAGTTCTTTTATCTGAACTTCAAGCTTTGTGCGTTCGTCAACAACTGATGTGAATGCCTTTTCCAGTGTCTTAATTTTAGCTTCCAAAACATCAACCTTTGATGCGTTGGCATCTGAAGATACATTTGTTTTTTCAAGCTCTCTTTTGTATGCTTTGACCTTGTCCTGCTGAACTCCCAAGAATAATGAAATAACCCCTGCTCCCGCAAATAAACCTGCACACAAAACTATTATTGTGTATAGGGGAATACTTAATTCTTTTGTGATGTCTGAGGTGTATGAACTTCCTTTTAATAAATTTACATTCAGCGTTCCTGTGGTGTTTATCAAAACGATGTATATAACCGCGCAAATTATTACTATACTTAAGAAAAAGAATAATTTTTTCATTTAATGCTCTCCTGTTTGTATCTCCGGCATATGCCGACCTGCTCGTATTTTGTCATTCTGAGGGCGAAGCCCGAAGAATCTCATATTTTATGTCGAAGCAAGTCCGCCCTACGTTTTTCTGCTTCTGAAATAGGTCAGAACCTTTGAAAGTTTTTCATCCGGATCTATCTCTAATTCTATTATATCTTCCGAAAACGGTTTTGCAAATTTCAGATAAAAAGATTGTAAAACCTGTTCCTGAGTTTTGACTTTCCCTTCTCCCGCACCGTATAAAGTGTCATTGTATACTGGATGTTTTTTATAGCTTGTGTGAACCCTTATCTGATGAGTTCTTCCTGTTACAAGCTCAAGCTCAACATAAGTCGCTTCGTTGCCAAAATGCTCTAATACCTTCAAATTTGTTCGGCTCGGACGTCCGTCAGGGCGAACAGCCATTTTTTTAGGGTTAACATTGTTTCTCCCTATCGGTTCGGTGATAATATCATTTTCGTTCGGGTAAAAACCTTTTAGCACTGCGTGATATTTTTTCGTTAAGTTGTGATCTTTTATCATATTTGCAAGGTATTCGTGTGTTTTGTTATTTTTTGCAATCATCAGAAGCCCTGATGTATTGCGGTCAAGGCGGTGGACAATCCCTCTGCGGAATTCCCCGTTTGTGTCGGATAAATTATCTCCGTATTTATATAAAAGTGCATTGACTAATGTATCCTTTGTTTCAATGAAAGTCGGGTGAGTTAACATCCCTGACGGTTTATTGATTACCGCCATATTTTCATCTTCCCAGATAACTTCCAGAGGAATATCCTGCGGCTCAAGTTCAATAACCCTTTCGGGGGTAAGGTTTTCAAATTCTATTCGGTCGTCAATTTTTAATGTGTAAGACGGTTTTTTGACTTCCCCGTTTATTGTTACCCTGCCATCTTTTATTGCAGATTGAATTTTTGAGCGCGAAATCCCGTCATAAAGCCGGGATAAAAAAACATCCAACCTCGTATTAAAATTACTTTCATCAGCAATAAGAAGCATTGATTACCTCTTATAAATCAATAATATTGCGATTAATGCAATTACGCCGATAGTGATAAATACGTCCGCAACGTTGAATACGGGGAAATTTATGAAATTCAGATGAATATAATCTCTGACATAGCCAAGAACGATTCTTTCGTGGCAATTAGCCATAATGCCGGCTGTTAAAAGTCCGATAAATGATACGGAAATTAAATGAATTCCCTTATTATTATGAACATAACACCATAAAAGAGTGGTCGCAACAATTGCTATAATTATCAAAAATTCTCTTGCGTTTTGCATCAAGCTGAATGCCGCTCCGCTGTTTTTTAAATATGTTAAGCTGAATACCGCATTTGAATAATGATGCCCTGAGGTTACATTATCAACAATTAATTTTGACGAAAATAATGCCAAAAATATCCAAAATATAAAACTTCCGATTAAAAAAAGGTATTTCCCGAACGATTCTTTCATTATTTTTTATCCTCTAACGTTGCAAAATTATTTTTTGGAACAACATTCACTCTTTTCATAACACAGGCAATTCCTGCTACATAAATCTTTGTTCCGTTAATGTTGTCTGAAGTGGATTTTGAAATTGCCAAAGATGCAACAGCATATTCATTTATATTATCTGTATTTGCTTTTATGTATCTTTCGAGTATATGTGTTTTTGGCATTGTTCTGAGCGGTCCGTTTGGAGTTTTGGTCGGATAAACAACAGGGTCGTGTTCTAAAGACCCGACTATTACCGTATTGTCATCGGCATCCGCTGTTACTGCGATTGTATATGTTTCGCCGGAGCTGACCTGATTTGGTGAAACAAGTTCAATATTCATAAATCTTGCATCTCCGTACAATAGAGCAGATTCATCAGTCAGCATTGTTTCTCCTGAAATCAGCCATTTCCCGTTGATTTTTACAAGATGATAAATACTTGTTGATTTTGCATGAATTTCGCCTGAAACAGCAATGGTGTCTTCTTTATCATAAACGGTTCCAATAGCAGTTTCTTCCATGCTGACTGTTGCATTGCTGCCGTTTACATCAACAGATGTTATTTTTGAACCGTAAGTTAAATCTTTGCATTGTTCCCAGGTTTCTTCGACTGTTTTAAAATATACATCCTTATTCATTCCGTCACTATTAATGTAATTGTCTGAATATAAAGATTTTAAGCCCGTAATATCGTGTTTATTGGCAAAAGTTTCATGAACTTTAAATAATTCTTTAATTTGTTTTGCTTCAGCTTTGTTAATTTTATTCTGCTCATGTCTGTATTTACCTGTTGAAATAAGAGCCGCATGAGCGTTTGGATTTCCAAAATTTATCGTTAGTAAAGCTAAAGTTAAAAGTAAAATTATCTTCTTCATGGTTGCTATTATACCATGAAATCTAATTTTTTAATATTTCTTTATAAATGTTATTATTACTTTTTCGCTGAGATTAGAAAAAATACAAATATATATTTAGATTGTTGTAGCTGAAAATATTTCATGCTATTATTTATACTGTTATAAAGGAAAAAGTAAATGAGTTTAACGGTATATTTAGGGATAGATGTAGGATCAGTAACAACAAAGCTTGCTTTGATAGATGAAACGGGTAAGTATGTAGACAGTATAATGCTGAAAACAGCAGGTACTCCTGTTGCTGCGGTGCAAAATGGTATGCGTCAATTGTATGAAAAACGTATTACAGATTATGAGGTTATGGGAGTAGGAACAACAGGTTCTGGTCGTGCGTTAGCCGGATCTTTGGTTGGTGCGGATGTTGTAAAAAATGAAATTACGGCGCATGCCGTTGCTGCCAGTGTTACGGTGCCGGGAGTTCAGACTATTCTGGAAATCGGCGGTCAGGACAGTAAAATTATTATAATGCGTGATGGTATTGTCACTGATTTTGCTATGAATACTGTATGCGCTGCAGGGACAGGGTCATTTTTAGATCACCAGGCACAAAGATTAGGAGTGCCGATTCAGGAATTCGGTGCAACAGCTCTGAAATCTTCGAATCCTGCAAGAATTGCCGGCAGATGCGGGGTTTTTGCGGAAAGTGATTTGATTCACAAGCAGCAGCTTGGGTATCCTGTTGAAGACTTGTTATATGGTCTGTGTCAGGCATTAGTAAGAAATTATCTCAGTAATTTGGCATTGGGTAAAGAGCTTTTACCTGTATTTTCGTTCCAGGGTGGTGTTGCAAGTAACACAGGCATGGTAAAAGCATTTGAAGAAGCTTTAAATGCTGAGGTTGTTGTTCCTGAACATCACCAGACAATGGGTGCAATCGGGGCTGCTATGCTTGCGATGGAAGATCATCAGTTTACGCAGAATCAGACAAAATTTAAAGGATGGAATGTTGCTGATATGCACTTCTCATCCATAACATGTGCGTGCAACGGTTGTTCAAACAATTGTGAGGTTATTACGATTGTTGAAGGGGTTGACGAAGTTCAGCATGTTGATAAAATAAAAGATGTAAAAGGTAATATCATCGCACGTTGGGGCGGAACCTGCGGGCGTTGGGACATAGGATAATCGTTTATGCAAAATTTCGGAAGCTCAAGAACAGCTATTCTGGCGGAATTACCAAACGGTAATGCTGAACTTGGGCAAGCTTTTGCTCTGATTATAAATGATATGGTTATGCAATCAGGTATAACAAATCCTAAGGCCGAGGATTTTGACGTTATGTCAAAAAAGTGGAGAGAACTAGCCGCAAAACCTGACAAAAGCGAGGAAGATTTGGCGAAGCTCGATACTTCTTTTAAAGAAAATATAAATGAGCTTGCACAGTCTTATTTGTTGTTTATTGCAAAGGAAGTTGGTAATAATACGGGTAAGTTGACTTATGATGATTATGAAAAATATATGTTCAAATATCGTTTCGGGCATTATGATATTGAAAATAAGCCGGAATATATAAATAAGGTCAAACTTATGTTAAAAAATGCATTCACCAAGCTGGCTTCGCATGGAGAAGTGTCAGGCGGAGATGATTTAATTGATAAGTCAGACATGTCAGCTTTTGTTTATGCAATTTCAACAAAAGCGCAAAGAGATGAAAACAACAAATTTTCGGGGTTCGCAATTGATGGTATTATTACACCGTTAAATTATTCGGTTGATGAGGCAAATTTGTTTGAACCGGATGATAATTTGTTTTCTTTAAAATTAAGAATCGCATACAAAGTTTTGAATGGTACATTATAGGAGTTAAGAAATGAAAAAGATTATTGCAGTATTTTTTATGCTATTTGCTTTTACCGGCGGCAGTTTTGCATTTGAAGATATTTTTGTGGAAGAAAAACCACCCGTTAATGAACAACAGACAGCTCAGAAAGAGCCACCGGTTGTTGATGTCCCGTTTGATTGGTTTGATATATCAGACAAAGAAAAAACTGCAAGGATCAATGATTATTCTGAAATCATATTTGGGGAAAATTCAAAAATTTATTTGTCAAAAGCAGAATTTAATAAAGAACTTTCAAAATATAAAAAAGATAAGGATTTTAAACATCATTATATGCTTGCTAATAACGGCGTAACTGAAGATGAAGATGCAAAGTATAATCCGTTTTATTATAAAAATAATACTCTTGTAATCTATGCAATAATGTATAACAACGATCCTCATCACGCATTGTACTACAATCCTTACGGTAAATTGTTCTATGTAGATATAACATCTGATGAATACCCGAATTTCCCTTATTATTCAATGCAGTATGACAGAAAAGGTAATCTGAAAAGTGCAATTTATTTTGTATCTCACGATATTCAGTATATGTTTAATGCAAAAAAAGAATTTATCGGAATTTGGTACAAAGATAAAATGTATAACATCGAAAATAAACAAATCTCAACCCGTGAGGGCTGGTAAATTTATTTAATATCAACTACGCTGACCCCATCACCGCCTTCAGAGTCTTCTCCCGGACGGAATTTTGCAACGTATGGAGATGTTTTCAGAAAATCTCTTACCGCTTGTTTTAGTGCGCCTGTTCCGTGTCCGTGAATTATATAGACAGGGGATAAATTTGCAAGACTTGCCTGATCAAGATAATTTTCAACTTCGTCAAGTGCTTCTTCTACCCTGTAACCTCTCAAATCAAGCTCCTGACTCATTGAGTATTTACGTAATTCAAATTTTTTAAATGATGTACCGGGGATTTGATTTTTCTTTGATGCTTTATAATTATCATCAAGAACCGCAAGTTCATCTTCCTTAACTTTCATAGTCATATTACCCATATCAACACTCAGTCGTTTGTTTTTGTCTGGCAGCGAAACAATTTTCACCTTTTGATGAAGATGTTTTAGCATAACTTCATCCCCTATGACAACTTTATTCCAGTCAATTTCAATATATTTTTCTTTGTCTGAAACATTGTCAATATTACTTCTGAAATTTTGTTCAAGTTTTGCAAGTCGGGAATATGCTCTGCGGGCAATTTTTTCGGATTTGTCCTGTCTTAATTCGTCAAGAATTTGTTTGATTTCGGCTCTTGCTTCCATCATTTCCGAGTCAAATTTATTTTTGATGTTTTTAAGAGTTTTTTTCTTATCTTTTTTGACTTGGTTAAGATTTTCCTCGTATTCTTTTTTTATTGACAGAGAATCCTCTTTCAGTTCCTGAGCTTTTTCAAGGTTTTGAGATAATTCCTGATGCGTTTTCTGAAGTTTTTCAACAACGGCTATTGATGGATCTTTTTGAGTCAGAAGTGCATTTTTTGCTTTTTCTGTAATATCCTTATCAAGCCCTAAATTTGAGGCAATAGAGATTGCATTACTGAGCCCGGGGATTCCTATCAAAAGTTTATATGTCGGCTGCAGGGTTTCTGTGTTGAATTCAACAGATGCATTTTTGAAAAACGGGTTTGCAAATTCAAGCGCTTTCAATTCTCCATAGTGTGTTGTAATCACTCCGGATACTTTTTTCTGTGCAAGCTTATTAAGTATTTCCCGAGCCAAAACGGCACCTTCAACCGGATCAGTACCTGCACAAATTTCGTCTAAAAGTACAAATGAATCTTCATTACTCTCTTTTAAAATTTCAATGATATTAGTCATGTGAGATGAAAATGTTGAAAGACTTTCCAAAATACTTTGACTGTCACCTATGTCTGCATAAATATTTTTAAACGGGTATAATTTTGCGTAGGTACATGGTAAAAACATTCCGGCTTTTGCCATTAAAATAAACAAGCCGATCGTTTTGAGTGTAACAGTTTTACCGCCTGTGTTTGAACCTGTGATTATCAGCGCATTATAGCCACATTTTTCTCCTGTTTCAAAATTGTTTGAAACAACATCTTCGCCTTTACTAATAAGCAGAAGCGGGTGTTTCATATTTTCAAAATAAATATATCCGTGTTCTTGTGTTATTTCCGGCTCAACAGCTTGTAATTTGACGGCATATCTTGCTTTTGCAAAATGAAAATCTATTTCGGCCATTATGTTTTCGCAAAAACTCAGTTCTTTAAAATGGCTTTTAACCAAATCTGTTAGGGACACAAGAATTTTAATACATTCCTGCCTGATTTTTGCTTTAACTTCTCTGATTTTGTTATTGAGCGGTACGATTTGAGCCGGCTCTATGTAAAAAGTTTTTGCACTTGATGATACGTCATGCACTATACCGGGAATTTTATTTTTATTTGATGCAATTACCTGAAAAACTATTCGCTCATCTCGTTGTGTATAAATATTTTCCTGAAGGTATTTGGAAAAATTCGGATTGCTTAATAGCGAGTTAACTGTATCACGAAGATTTTGTTCGGTATCTCTTAGTGATGAATATAAACCTTTTAATTCTGCAGTTGCATTTTGTTTAATTCTTAAATTTTCGTCAAATGTTTCAAAAATTTTATCTTCTGTTTCTTTGTCAGATATAAGATTTTCGACTTTTTCTTTGAGTAAATAATCATCTTCAGAATTGTCAATAATAAATCTTTTCAGCAACCTCGATGATTTCATTGTTTTTGCGATGTCAAAAAGTTCCTGTTCTTCAAGATATGACAAAGATGCATTAGCTTGAATTTTCCCCATATCTGCAATAAATTCAACAGGCGTTTCTTTTGCCATATCAAGAATTTTTTTTGCTTCTCTTGTCAATTCAATTTGTTCTTTAATTTTGTCCGGCTCGTTGTATACAGCCGTAGTCAGGCAAAGATTTTCACTCTGCCAAAATTTTGCAAATTTCGCCAATTCCGTTTTAATCTTATCAAATTCTAATGATTCGTATGTTTTGTAAGTGATATTCATAAAAAAATTGTACTATAAAAACGCGTTTGATTTGATTTCATTTTTTCTTTTTGGTAATATTATTCAGTAATTATAAATTAGGGAGAACTTAAAAATGGATTTGATGAAAGGTAAAAAAGGATTAATTTTTGGGGTAAGTAATACTCACGGTATCGCTTACGGTATAGCAAAAGAAATTTATGAAGCAGGTGGTGAAATCGCTTTCACATACGCTAATGAAGCAATGGAAAAACGTGTAAGACCGATTGCCGAAAGCTTTGGCGCAAAAATCATCATGGAATGTGATGTTACAAAAGAAGAAGATGTAAAAAAAGTTTTTGACGAATGTGAAAAAGTATACGGCAAATTAGATTTTGTTGTTCACGCTGTTGCATTTGCTAATAAAGAAGACTTAACCGGAAGATTTATTGATACAACAAAAGCCGGCTGGGATTTGGCATTGGGAATCAGTGCTTATTCTTTGGTTACTGTTTGTAAATATGCTGAAAATGTTATGGCTGAAGGTGGTTCAATTTTCGCTATGACATATTTGGGTTCAATACTTTCTGTTCCCGGCTACAATGTAATGGGTGTTGCTAAAGCAGCTTTGGAATCTTCAATGAGATTCTTATCTGTTGACTTAGGTAAAAAAGGTGTAAGAGTAAACTGCCTATCAGCAGGCCCTGTAAAAACCCTTGCGGCAATGGGTATCGGCGGATTCTCAAAAATGCTTAAAGCCGCTGTTGCAAGAGCGCCTTTAGGAAGAAACGTTGCTTTGGAAGATGTCGGTAAAGCCGGCTTATTCTTAGCTTCTGACTTATCATCAGGAATGACCGGCGAAGTTATTTATGCTGATTGCGGATGCCACAGCGCATATGCTTCTGCTGAAGAAATGGATATTCTTTCAAATAATTTGGAATTATAATATTGTATAGTTAAATTAAAAAACGGCTTCAGGATTTACTTTTTGGAGCCGTTTTTGTATCGTTTTTGTATATATAAGAGCGCAAAAATTTTTTTTTTGTTTTTTATAATCAATATGAAAATACAACATATTAATAATATATATTTTTCAGGTAAAGCAAAATATCCGTTGCTGTCCAAAAATGACCTTTTAACAAAAATTCAGCAAGGGTATACGCATAATGAAATAGCTGCAATGTATGACGTGCCGAAGCATGTCGTTACTCGTTCTCTGAAAACTTATTTTATAGAAGCAAAAAAAATAAAGCATAGCGAAAGGCGTATAAAAACTCTTAATCATGAATCAGATAAAAATAAAAATTTGTGATTTATTTGTTTTTGAGCATTTATAAATTAATTTTGGACATAAATTTTTTTACTAATATGTTATAATACCTATATGAATGACAAACTCAAAGAAAGTTTAAAAATGCTGCCTGAGCTACCGGGGTGTTATATTTATTACAACTCGGATAATGAAATTATTTATGTAGGGAAAGCAAAAATTTTAAAACGCAGGGTAAAATCGTATTTTAACCGCAAACATGACAGTGTTAAAGTTAATGTTTTGGTTTCTCAGATTGATCATTTGGAATATATAATTACAAATTCCGAAGTTGAGGCGCTGATTTTAGAAAGTCATTTAATAAAAAAACATAAACCAAAATACAATATTTTACTTAAAGACGATAAAAAATATCCGTATTTTCTAGTTACTGATGAGGATTTCCCGCGTATTCAGATTGTGCGAAAACGCAATATAAATAAGCTAAAAGGCAGATATTACGGTCCTTATACCAATATAGGAGCTATGCACTCTACTCTTGATTTCTTAAAGAAAATTTTTCCGTTGAAACAGTGCAAAACTCCACGTTTTAAATCCCGTCCCTGTCTTTATTATTCGATAGGCAAATGTCTTGCGCCTTGTCAGGGCTTGGTTTCAAGTGAAGAATATAAGGCAGTTGTTTCTCAGGCGGAACTGTTTTTGTCAGGGAAACAATCCGAACTTATGAAACAACTTATGGCGCAAATTCAGAAATACTCGGATTCTTTACAGTTTGAAAAAGCCGCACGCCTCAGGGATAGTTATTTAGACTTGCAAAAAACACTGGAGAAACAAAAAGTAGTATATGAAAATACTAAATTGAATGAAGATGTGATCTCTCTTGCTCATGAAGACGGGGTATTAGTTATTGTGATAATGATGATTAGAGAAGGACGTCTTATTGATAAAAAAGATTTCACTTTTGATGTTGAAGAAGAAGACAAAATTGAATATTTTGAAACATTTTTCAAAGAATATTATAATACATTATCTTTAGAATTCCCTGACAGAATTGTTTCAGATGTATTGGAGCAAGTCGGAAATAAATCTCTTTATGAAAAATGGCTTAATATAATTTCAGGGAAAAATGTTAAAATAAGCTACGGTAAATCAGCTCAGGGTAAAGAACTCCAAAAGCTTGCGGATAAAAATGCTTTAGTGATTTTAAATAATGCAAAACTTTCAAAGATGTCCAAAATTAATGAAGATTTTAATCAAATCGGTTCATTTTTGAAGGAAAAATTAAAACTAAATAATTTCCCTTATCGCATGGAATGTTATGATATTTCGCATATACAGGGTACAAATACGGTTGCCTCAATGGTTACGTTTATAAACGGTTTGAGTAAAAAATCAGAATACAGAAAATTTAAAATTAAATCGACTGAAGGTAAACCTGATGATTTTCTTTCTATGAAGGAAGTTTTGACTCGGCGTCTGTCAAGGTTAGGAGAAAAGGGCTGGGATAAGCCGGATTTAATTATAATAGACGGCGGAAAGGGGCAGCTATCAAGCGTGATGAAAGTTGTTGAAGATATGGGAATTAAAGGAATAGATTTCGTATCGCTTGCAAAACGTCAGGAAGAAGTATTTTTACCGCACAAGTCAAAATCAATATTGCTGCCGCGTGAATCAAGTGCGTTATTTTTGATCCAGAGAATCAGAGATGAAGCGCACAGATTTGCTATTACTTATCACTGAGAAAATCTTTAAGTTCATTTTTAATTTGTTTTTTTCGTTCTTCTGTTACAACTTTCTTATTATGGCCTACTGCTGCTCTGGCTTCGTAAACTCTTTTAATTTTACCGTTTGCATCAATTTCAATTGCGTAGTCATCGGATTCGTTGTGACGTCCGTCTGTTGTCAGGTTCTCACGGAAGTTTAAATATATATCTTTCAATTCAGAAATAACATTATTATTCCCCAGCCATTTGTGGACAAATTTTTCATCCGGGCCAAGTCCCCCATCTGTCCTTATAACGGTTCTTATATTATATATTGCTTCTGACATTCCGATACGGATTATTATATGCGGGAATCTTACGGTTTCATCCATTGCTAATTTTAAATTGTTGTATTTTGCCATATTAAAATTTATGGCATTCCCGCTACGGGTATCCATTTGCATTTCAACAATAAAATTTTGTAACCTGTTGGCCATCTCGTTTAACGTCGTTGGCATTAAATTGCCCCCCTAATTATTCATACTGTGTATTGGTGCAGGTATTCTTCCGCCTCTTTCTACAAATGCTGATGCAGATAAATTATTCACCGGCATAACAGGTGCATCTCCGAGTAGCCCTCCAAAATGCACGCTATCTCCGACATTTTTGCCTATGGCAGGAATTACTCTTACTGCGGTTGTTTTTTTATTAATCATTCCAATAGCCATTTCATCTGCAATCATCCCTGCGATTGTACTATCAGGTGTGTCTCCCGGTATTGCAATCATATCAAGTCCGACAGAACATACTGATGTCATCGCTTCAAGTTTATTGATATTAAGATATTTTTTATTTGCGGCCTCAATCATTCCTGCATCTTCAGATACAGGAATAAAAGCCCCTGATAATCCTCCGACATGTGAACTAGCCATAATTCCGCCTTTTTTTACGGCATCATTAAGCATCGCAAGTGCAGCTGTTGTGCCGTGAGCACCTGCGTGTTCAAGACCCATTGCCTGAAAAATCCCTGCAACACTGTCGCCAACTGCCGGTGTTGGGGCAAGTGATAAATCTATAACTCCGAAAGGAATCCCTAATCTGTCAGAAAGTTTTCTTCCGATAAGTTCTCCTGTCGATGTTATTTTATATGCAGTCTGTTTAATTTTATTTGCAAGTTCACTCATGTCAGCTTTGTTATCCAAAGCCAAAACTGCGGCTCTGACTACACCGGGCCCTGAAACGCCGACATTAAGAGCTACTTCCGGTTCTCCAATACCGCAAAATGCTCCTGCCATAAACGGATTATCACTTGGAACATTACAAAATACAACAAGTTTTGCTGCACCTATACAATCATTATCTTGAGTTAAGATTGCAGATTCTTTTATTATTTTGGCCATTTTAAGAACTGCATCCATGTTGATTCCTGCTTTTGAAGATGCAACATTGACTGATGAACATACTCTTTGGGTTTGTGCTAATGCCTGAGGGATACTCTCTATTAACAGTTTGTCGCCCTTAGTCATTCCTTTTTCAACTAATGCACTGAATCCGCCGACAAAGTTCACGTTTACTTCTTTAGCAGCCGCATCAAGTGTTTTTGCAATTTTGACATAATCAGGATTTTTACATGATTCACCGATAATTGATATTGGAGTGACGGAAATTCTTTTGTTTATAATTGGAATAGAATACTCGTCTGCCAATTCGTCAGCATAAGATACCAGATTTTTAGCATATTTTTTTATCTTGTTATATATGTTTTCGCACACTTTATCGCAATCTTCAGTTATGCAGTCTCTCAAACTTAATGCCAATGTTACAGTCCTGATATCAAGATTGTACAGCTTAATCATATTTATTGTTTCTAAGATATTGCTTTCTTCTATCATATTAATGTTTCAACCCGAAAAATGTCGCCAAACTCCAGTCTGCAACTTTTAATTTAATTTCTACACGTCTGCTCTTTGCCATATCTTCATTACCGTTTGCATCAAGTATGAGGTCATTGAAACTTCTGCCTTCAACTGTAATCATATGTCTGAATTCGTCATTATATTCAGGGTTATATTTACCTTTTAACATGTAAGAAGCCACGGATGTTGCTCTTTTTGCACTTAAATCCATATTATAAACAAATTGATCATTAATGTTTTTTAAACCTGCAAATGCCTGAGAATCAGTATGTCCCTCTATGATAATGCTATCTATGTTGGCCGCAAGTTTAGGATTTGAAAATATAGTGTTTACATAAATAGGAGTTAACTCATCAAGGAATTTTTTCCCTTCCGGTTTTAATATATAACTGTTTACTTCGAACAACGCGGATGAAGG
Organism: uncultured bacterium; assembly: GCA_902802825.1. Classification (GTDB taxonomy): domain Bacteria; phylum Cyanobacteriota; class Vampirovibrionia; order Gastranaerophilales; family Gastranaerophilaceae; genus Zag111. The sequence goes on from CADCNV010000008.1 coordinate 55,808, forward strand.
TATTTCCAAATCTCCTGTCATAAGATCTACTTGAGCGTTGATATGCTGTCTTTGAAGTTCTCCTTCAATTTTTTTTGCTACTTCCATTTTTAAACGCTGTTGTTGAACGGTTTTTTGATTAAATCCTGTCATTGCGAGTACAAAAAGCGTAATAAAAATGATAGCCAAACCCAACATCAGATCGGACATTGTAACCCAAAATATATTTCCGCTTTCATCTTCAGAATTGTGTTTCTTCTGCATTATTGCCATTTATAGATTTCTCCTAAAACAGACCGTCAACTTCATCTTTTCCGCTTGAACCCTTTGCAACTTCTTTCATCTGTTTATTAAGCTGATTTAAACCGAATATCAAATTTTCAAGATACGGAACTAAATTTGCAGCCATTGTTTCATTAAATGCACTTTTAAATTGCTTTGGCATTGTACCTATCAAATTTGCGGCAGAATTGTTTTGAATTTTTGATTCACGCAAAAGTTCATATAAGAATTTTTCGGATGAAATACTTGCAAATAATTCTCCCATAATATTTTGAATTTTTGCTGATGCTTGTTTACAAAGTATCTGGAACAGGATCTTTTCAATCATCAGATACACCAAAGATGAAGATACGGCAACAACTGATACAAATGCTGCTGCCTGCATTCCCTGCATGAATGCCGCAACTGAGTTAATTGTTTTTTCAGGTGATGTGAAGTCAATCATACCGAAAGCAATTGCGATTTTCATAAATGTAAACAATGGCCCAAAACCTGTCAGAATTGTCGGTATTGTTTGTATCATTTTATAATTAAATTTTGAAGTTACTAATGTTTCGTCATTAAAGAAGTATAACGGGTCAAAAGTTGTCTGAACATTCTGAACGGTAGAAGATACATCCTGATATTGATACTCTTCTCCTTCTTTCAATGCGACTGATTCCGAAAAAACCAAAGTATTTTTAAATTCAATCCAGGTGACAGATATATACGGATTAGACATCATCCATCCATCAAGTTCTTTAAAACGAAAATTTAAGTCATTTTTCTTGAATGTAGATATAAAATTGATAATTTTTCTTAAATTTATATTTACTTTAATATATTGAATTACACAATAAAGAATTGATAATATAAACGTGAATATTACTATTAAAACAGGTATATCCGTAAAAATCTCTCTAAAATCCATAAGCCCTCCAAGCTTTTATATGTTCATATTATCATATTTCCCAATATCTATCAAATATTAATCGGATATAAATCTTAAAAATTCATGAATATATTTACCAATTAATATCCCTACAAAACCTAAAACTATATCATATAGTATCTTTAAGCCGCTTTGTGCATTTATCCATGAATGTATGAATACCGAACCTTCACCTTTTATTAATGCAAGCAATATCATATATACAATTCCGCAGATGTGTATTGCCGCAACTCCAAGTATGGCTGCAAGTATCATATTTAAAAATGAATATTTTTTATTAAGAAATGTTCCGGCAATAAAAACCCCCAATATGAAAGCAATAATGTAGCCAAAACTATATTCCGCAATATATGTAATTCCCCCGCCTAATGCAAATACAGGTAATATAAACAATCCAACAGCAACGTATAAGCAAGCACATGTAGTTGCAAGTCGTCGTCCCAAAGCCGAGCAAATAAGCATAAGCACAGGGATTTGAGGAATAATACTAAAACTGTATATAAAATCATCCGGAGCAAAATGTTTGCTAAAATTAAAGCCGGCAGGAATTATATAATGTTTAATATTTATATCAATGAATGTTGCTCCGATTAAAAGCAAGGTGCATAATATCCCGAGCATAAAATTATTTACGGGAATTTTCACGCTTTTGCGCTTTTTATCAAGGCGCTTCATTTTAGGAATAAGGACTTCTTCAGGCATTTATAAGTATTTTCTCCTCAAGTTGTTTACTTTTTTGTTCAAACGGAATTTTAAATTCATCATAAAATATGTTTTTTGTCCACATAATCATAGCATCTTCGTCATTGTCCTGATAATACTTTTTTCTTATGCCAAAAGATGTAAAACCATATTTCTCATATAGTCCGATTGCAGCTTTGTTACTCACACGAACTTCTAAGGTCAGATATTTAATCATTTCTTTATAGCAGTCATCGAGAACATGTTTTAATAATGCTTCTCCGTATCCTTTGCGTCTGTGATCCGTGTCAACAGCGATATTTGTAATATGTGCTTCTTCAAGAATATGCCAGGTCCCCGCGTATGCAACAAGTTTGCCTTGTTCATCAAAAAGTGAATAGTACCAGGCAAGTTCATTACTTAATTCCTGTAAGAATGAATCTTTAGACCAGTGGTGTGCACCGTAAGCTTTTGCTTCAATCTCGATAACACCGTCAATATCTTCAGTGGTCATCCTTTTAATTGTAACATTCCTGATATTATTGTTCATATGTAAATTGTACCATAATTTGGTATTTTTTCAAAATACATGTTTTATTAATTATTCACACAATAATTTATCTTAATAAAAATTTACAAATTTGTATTAAATGTGTTTAAATATGAATAAAAGCCAAATCTTTTAAATTGTAGTTGTGTGCTATCTTTATAAAAACAATAATATAAAAACATGTTAAAACTGTTTAAAATATTGGATTTTGCCCCTTGCTTTAAAAAATTCAGCAAGTATTATTGTTATACTCACAATTATTATGCGCAATTGTGTAAATTACAGCCGAAAAAGAGGTATATATGGCAAAAGACGTAATAGAATTCGTAGGCACTATCATTGAATCTATGCCTAATGCGATGTTCAAAGTTAAACTTGAAAATGACCATGAGATATTGGCTCATATTTCTGGGAAAATAAGAAAAAACTTTATCAGAATACTGCCGGGTGACAAAGTAAGAGTTGAAATGACCCCTTATGATTTGACCAAAGGCCGTATCACATTCAGATTAAAATAGAATCTCACGAACACTTATATATAAAGGAAAAGAAAAATGAAAGTAAGATCATCAGTAAAGAAAATTTGCGACAAATGCAAATGTATTAAAAGAAAAGGCAGAATTGCCGTAATTTGCGAAAACCCAAAACACAAACAACGTCAGGGTTAATCGTGAGTGGAAACTGCGCACTCTCAGCAGTTGGTGAGGAAGTATTTATGCCTCATATCAAAAAAAATCTAACACCAGGTGCGTCAATTAAGGACAGCTTATGATTTCGACAGTGTTGTTCAGGCGCGCAAAGCCAAAGAAAAGGAGAAAAAAATGGCAAGATTAGTAGGGGTAGATTTACCTCGTAACAAAAGAATGGAAGTAGCTCTGACATACATTTACGGTATCGGGCCTACTCGTGCTAAGAAAATTTTAGCAGCAACAGGTATTTCACCTGATTTAAGAACAGATAACTTAACAGAAGAAGATATTAAAGAACTTCGTAACGAACTTTCAAATTACCATATTGAAGGGGATTTGAGACGTGATGTTGCGATGAATATCAAACGTTTGCAGGAAATCGGTTCATACAGAGGACTTCGTCACAAACGTAAGCTCCCATGCCGAGGACAAAGAACAAAAACCAATGCAAGAACTCAGCGTGGTAAAAAAGGTGCTGCAATTGCAGGTAAAAAGTAAGAATTAAATTAATATAAAGGAAAGAAAAATGGCAAGACCAAGAACTACAAAGAAAAAAGAAAAGAAGAATGTATTACAGGGAGTTGTACATATTCAGTCAACTTTCAATAATACAATCGTAACTTCTACTGACACTCAGGGTAATGCTATTGCTTGGGCAACAGCCGGAGCATCGGGCTTCAAAGGTGCCAGAAAAGGAACACCGTTCGCAGCTCAGTCAGCAGCTGAAATGGTAGCAAAAAAATCAATCGACCAAGGTATGAAAAAGGTAGAAGTTCATATCAAAGGGCCGGGTTCAGGCAGAGAAACTGCTATCAGAGCAATTCAGGCAGCAGGTTTGGAAATTACATTAATTAAAGATGTTACTCCAATTCCTCATAACGGCTGCCGTCCGCCTAAAAAACGTAGAGTATAACAAAGGCACTAGGTTGCTAGGGCATTAAGGCACTAGGAACTTAGAAAATTTCTGTTGCCTCAGTGCCTTAGTACTCTTAGTATCTTTACAAACCGCAGGGGCTTGCGATAATAGTCCAATCGTAAACCACAGATGCCCTGCAAAAAGAAAAGGAGAAAATAATGGCAAGATATACAGGACCAAGTGAAAAATTATTCCGTAATTATGGAGTAAAAGACTTATCAAACAGGAAGTTAACATCTTCTATGCGTCAAACCGCATCAGGTCAGCACGGTGCTGCAAGAAAGAAACTTTCTGAATATGCTCTTCACTTAAAAGAAAAACAAAAAATCAGATTAACTTATTTAGTTAGTGAAAAACAATTTGCAAAATATTACAAAGAAGCTGCAAGAAGAAAAGGCGTTACGGGTACTATTCTTTTACAATTATTGGAATCAAGACTTGATAACATCTTATTCAGAGCGGGCTTTGGTATTACCCGTAAACAAACAAGACAAATTGTTAACCATGGACACGTTCTTGTAAACGGAAAGAAAGTTGATATCCCTTCTTATTTAGTAAAAGCAGGCGATGTTATTACCGTAAAATCAAGAAGTTCAAAATTTGTTCAAGGTGTTATGGATTCAATAGATTTGGCATGCGCTCCGGCTTGGATGACAATTGATAAATCAGAATTCAAAATCACTTTTGACAGAATTCCTGAAAGAGAAGAGTTAGATCCTGAACTTAAGGAACAACTCGTAATCGAATACTACTCTAAATAATAAATAGCTAAAAGTAAGTAAAAGACTTACAAAACACGTAGTAGATTAAAACTAGGAGATTAAAATAATGGAATTAAAAATTAAATGTGTTGATACAGCAACAAATTCAGACGGTTCACAATACGGTAAATTCGTGATTGAGCCATTGGAAAGGGGCTTTGGTACTACTATCGGTAACGCTTTAAGACGAGTATTATTGTCAAGCTTAGAAGGTACAGCGGTAACAAGCACCAGAATCGAAAGCATTACTCACGAATACACTGCAATTCCTGGTGTATTGGAAGACGTAATTGACGTTATTTTGAACTTAAAAGGATTAGTTGTAAAAACAGATTCCAAAGAAGCTCAACATTTGAGAATAGATGTTGACAAACCTGGTCCTGTATTGGCAAGCGATATTCAATTGCCTTCAGGAGTAAAGGTTGTTAACCCTGACTGGTTGATTTGTACAGTTGCAGATGGCGGTTCATTCCACGCAGATGTAATTGTTGAATCAGGTAAAGGTTATGTTGCTCATGACGTACCAAGAGATGTTAAAGGTGATTCAATCGATGTATTACCAATTGATGCAACATTTATGCCAATCAAAAGAGTTAGTTATAACGTAGAAAGCACTCGTGTAGGCGATTCATTAGATTACGATAAATTGACTCTTGAAATCTGGTCAAACGGTTCAGTAGATGTTCAAAATGCATTGAGCCAGGCAGCAAATCTGCTTATTGAACACTTCATGCAAATCGCCTCAATCACAGGACAACCTGCGGTTGCTTCAATCCCTGTAATGGAAGAAGAAGTTGAAGTTGTAGAAGATGAACCAAAAATGACAATAGAAGAATTGGAACTTTCAGTCAGAGCATATAATTGCCTGAAACGTGCAAGTATCAATTCAATGTCCGAACTTTTGAAAAAATCAGAACATGATTTATTAAATATCAAAAACTTCGGTAAAAAATCTTCAGACGAAGTAATTGAAAGATTACATCACTTCGGTCTTGATTTGGCTCCAAATCCTGTCGAAGAAGAAGATTTGATTGGATAAGTAATAAGTATATAAGTAGTTAAGTAGATAAGTTCTTTACAAATTTATTTTATTTAAGTACATTGGCGATTTTTAAATATAAAATAAAAACAAAATGAACTTATTTACTTATATACTTAACTACTTATCTACATAGATTACAAATATAATAGAAAAGGATAAAACAATGAGACACCAAACTAAGAAAAATACGCTAGGTAAAGCGCAAGATCAAAGAAAAGCTTTGTTGCGTTCATTAGCTACCGAACTTTTTGTTCATGGTGAAATTACAACTACATTGGCTCGTGCAAAAGCATTAAAGCCATATGCGGAAAAAATTATCACTTTGGCTAAAAAAGGCGATTTGAACTCAATTCGCAACGCCGCAAAGTACATCTATAACAAAGAAACAGGTGACTTCATGGCATATGATGTAAAGAAAAAAGCATACGTTGAAGTTCCTGCTGATGGTAAATTCACTGATGCAGTCAAGAAGACTCCTCAAACTGTTTTGAGAAAGTTATTTGTAGTCATCGGTAAAAAATACGCTGAACAAAAAGGCGGATACACAAGAATTTACCACTTACCGCCAAGACGTGGTGATGCTTCTGAAATGGCACTGATTCAATTGGTGTAATAGCAGAATGCGATATGCTTTAAAAGTTCAGTATATTGGCAAAAATTATGCAGGAAGCCAAATTCAGTTTAGGGGTAAATGTAAGGAAAACCCCAAAGGTGCAGAAATTGAACCAACTATACAGGGTGAACTTGAAAAAGCAATTAGTACATTGATATTCGGTGATACCGAAAATATAAACCGACAGTTTAAAACAGTCTTTTCCGGAAGAACTGACAAAGGTGTAAACTCGTTAGGGCAAGTTATTCATTTTGATACTGACAAGGATATTGTTGCTTCAAAATTTGTCTATCAATTAAATGAAATTCTCCCTGATGATATTTCAGTCAGTGATTTAAGGCAGGTGGACAATCGTTTTCATGCTCAAAAAAGCGCTAAAAGGCGTCATTACAGATTTGAATTTATAAATCGAAGATGTAAAAATGCTTTTGACGGCGATTTAATGAGAGTGAAGTTCCGGACAGATGAAAAAAGGATGCAGAAATCCTTAAATTATCTGCTTGGAGAACATGATTTTTCAAGTTTTAAAAGCTCCGGAACGCTAAACCCAAGCAAAGTTTGTTTTATAGAAAGCGCTAAAGTTCAAAAACTTGGCGACAGAGTGATTATTGATATTGTGGGAAACAGGTTTTTATACAATATGGTAAGAACAATTGTCGGTACCCTTTTAGAAATAGAAGGACATAATCTAAAACCCGAGCACATGCTTGAAGTTTTAGAAGCATGCGACCGTCGCAAGGCGGGGCAGACTGTTAGTCCGTACGGATTGACATTGATTGAAGTAACTTACTAGAAAATAATGGAGAAAATGCAATATGAAAACATATTCAGCAAAACCTCTTGAAGTTGAAAGAAAATGGTATGTAATTGACGCTGAAGGCGAAATTTTAGGTCGTCTTGCAGTTCGTGTTGCTGACATTTTAAGAGGTAAAAATAAACCTGAATACACTCCAAACGTTGATACAGGTGATTTCGTTATCGTTATCAATGCTGACAAAGTTGTAGTTTCAGGTAAAAAGGAAACTGATAAAATTTATTTACACCACACAGGTTATCCTGGTGGATTAAAAACAGCTTCTTTCAAAGAAGTAATGGAAAAAGACCCTAGAATTGTTATTGAACATGCTGTTCGCGGTATGTTGCAACACAATACTTTGGGTGCTGAACAATTCAACAAATTAAAGGTTTACGTTGGTTCTGAACATCCTCATGCTGCTCAAAAACCAATCGTACTTGAAAAGGAGGCGAAATAATGGCAGATAAAGATATTATAATGGCTACAGGCAGAAGAAAGACCTCCATTGCTGTTGTTAAATTGGTGAAAGGTTCTGGCAGAATCTTTGTAAATGGCAAAACATTGAAAAATTACATTGGTAACAGACCTGCAATTGAAATGTTAGTATACAGACCGTTAGTATTGACTGAAACTCAGGACAGATATGATGTTAGAGTTAAGGCAGTAGGCGGTGGTGTTGTAGCTCAGTGCGGAGCTATTAAACACGGCATTTCAAGAGCTTTGGTTAAAGCAAATGAAGAATTCAGAAGCGTTCTTAAAGTTGAAGGATTGTTAACAAGAGATCCGAGAGTTAAAGAACGTAAAAAATATGGTAGAAAAAGAGCTCGTAAGAGATTCCAATTTTCAAAACGTTAATACATACAAAAAGAACCGACTTTCAAAGTCGGTTCTTTTTTTGATAATTTTTTAAATCATCCAAGGAATTGGCTGCCCGTCTTTGCCGGGGAATTTTGCGCAGGCGATAAGGATTAAGTCAACAAGAGCCCATATACTTGTAATAAATAATCCAAAACCGAATGACAATACAGTAATTAAAAGCATTGCCCAAGCAGAACCTTTTTTGCCTGCCCAAAAACGGTGAGCACCAAAAACTCCTAAAAATAAGCAAAATAAAAATGTTGCCAACCATTCCGTGTTAAATTGTTTTTCTTCCATATTTACCTCCAATTATCATTATAAATTTATATGATTTTTTGATTTTTGTCAATTTGATGTATCAATAAACTTGTGCTATTATTCTTTCAAGGGAGTAATATCTTGAGTATAATTGCAGATGATAATGATTTTTTAAATACAAAACATCAGGAAAAGAAAAATCCTGTTGTAAAGCCTGATGAAAATGATAATGATCGTTTTTTTGAAAACAGTATTCGTCCGACAGATTTTAATTCATATATCGGTCAGTCGAATTTATTGAAGCATTTAAAAATTACAATAGAGGCAGCAAAAAAACGTGAAAAGCCCCTGGATCATTTGCTGTTTTACGGGCCTCCAGGGTTGGGTAAAACAACTCTGGCAGGTGTTATAGCAAATGAAATGAATGTTCCTGTCAAAATTACTTCAGCGCCCGCACTAGAAAGACCGAGAGATATCATAGGAATTTTGATGTCATTAGAAGAAAATCAGATTCTTTTTATTGATGAGATTCATCGTCTGAATAAGGTCGCAGAAGAAATTTTATACCCTGCAATGGAAGATTTTTATCTTGATATGACAACAGGTAAAGCGCAAACTGTAAAGACATTGCGTATTCCTTTACCGAAATTTACGCTTATTGGGGCTACAACAAAAGCCGGAGAGTTATCAAGCCCGTTAAGAGACAGATTTGGAATTGTTCACCGGCTTGAATTTTATACCGAAGAAGAATTGTCAAAAGTTATAAAGCGTACGGCAGGTTTACTTGATATAGAAATTGATGAAAAATCTGCTCATGCTATTGCAAGACGTTCGCGCGGAACCCCACGTATTGCAAATCGCTTAATAAAACGTGTAAGTGATTATGCAATAGTAAAAAATGACGGTAAAATTACGGAAAATATAGCAAATAAATCACTTGATATATTAGAGATTGATGAATTCGGGCTTGATAATACAGACAGAAATTTGTTAAAACTTATTATAGAAAAATATGACGGCGGGCCTGTCGGAATTGAAACAATTGCTGCTGCTATTGGGGAAGATTCAAGAACATTAGAAGATGTTTGTGAGCCGTATTTGCTGCAATGCGGGCTTTTACAACGTACCCCAAGAGGGCGCAAAGTTACCCCTGAAACGTACAGACATTTGGGATACAAAACAGTAAATTCTAATCAGCAGAGTTTGTTTTAATCTTGTAATTTAAATGCTTTTTGCTTATAATTTCGGTATGAGTACAGAGAGAATTAAACTTAGGGATTTTGAAATTGGCGGGGATAAGTTAACTATCCTTGCAGGACCTTGTGCAATTGAAAGTCAGGAAATTTTAAATGAAACTGCGCAAGGATTAAAAGAAATTACAAAGGAATTGGATATAAATTTTATATTTAAATCCTCTTTTGACAAGGCAAACCGCTCGTCTTTGTCTTCATACAGAGGTCCCGGAATGAAAAAGGGACTTGAAATGCTAAGTGAGGTTAAAGAGAAATATGATTTACCGATAGTTACGGATATTCATACTCCGGATCAGGCATTTGAAGTAGCAAAAGTTGCCGATATTATTCAAATTCCCGCATTTTTGTGCAGACAAACGGATTTGCTTGTGGCTGCAGGGAAAACAAATAAAATAATCAATATTAAAAAAGGTCAGTTTCTTGCACCTGAGCAAATGAAATCTCTGATTAAAAAAGTTGAAGATTCGGGTAATAAAAACATTATGGTAACTGACAGAGGAACAACATTCGGGTATAACAATTTGGTTGTTGATTTCCGCGGAATCCCGATTATGAAAGAATTTGGCTATCCTGTTGTATTTGATGCTACTCATAGTGTCCAACTCCCCGGAGCAAACGGTACAAGCTCGGGCGGCGACAGAAGATTCGTTCCGACTCTTGCTAAATCTGCAATGGCAGCAGGTGCCGATGTTTTGTTCTTCGAAATTCATCCTGAGCCGGATAAAGCCCTTTGTGATGGTGCTAATATGGTTGCTCTTAGGAATGCAAAAGAGTTATTTGAGATTTGCAATAAAATATTTAAACTTGTAAGAGGTCTTGATTAAATGGTTGAAATGCTGACTTTTGTGCAAGGTCCTATTGATGCTAATAATTATTTGCTTATTGATGAAGAAACAAATGATGCAATTTTGATCGATTGTTCAAGTCCTGATGATGATTATATCAATGAAATTAAAAAACTCGGGGTAAATTTAAAAAAAATACTCTTAACTCACGGGCATTTTGATCATATTTTGGGCTGCAACAGATTTCATGAAGAATTTGGCTCAGAAATATATGTTTCACAAGAAGATAAAGAACAAATTTCTTATGCTCCGCAAATGACAATGATGCTTGGCGGAATACAAATTCCGGAGGTTACAAGCGTAAATAATATAGTCAAAGATGGTGATACATTCAAAATCGGAGATGTTGAGTTAACCGCTATTTCAACTCCGGGGCATACAAAAGGCGGGATGTGCTATCTGTCAAATGACGGAAAAGTTTTTAGCGGGGATACATTATTTAAAAGAAGTGTAGGCAGAACGGATTTTGTCGGGGGCAGTTTTGAACAAATACAAAACAGCGTTAAAGAAAAATTATTCAAACTCCCTGATGAAACAGTCGTATATTGCGGTCACGGGCCTGAAACAACGATCGGATACGAAAAACAATATAATGAAATTTTATAAACAGAGGAATAAAAATGAAAGAACAGTTAGAAAAAATTTATTCAGATGCGGCGATTGATATTGAAAAAGCCGTTAGTGTAAAGGATTTAGAAGAAATCAAAAATAAATATTTAAGCCGCAAAGGTGAATTTAATGAAATTAAAAAGGGCTTGAAAGATCTTTCTATTGAAGATAAAAAAGTCGTCGGGGCATTGGCAAATGAAATTACTCAAAAGCTTGAAAATGCTATTGCGGATAAGTTTAAATTGTTCTACGAAAAAGAACTAAACGAGAAGCTTCAAAAAGAACGGCTTGATGTTACAATGCCGGGGCAATTTATCCCTAAAGGGCACACGCATTTATTGACATCTACAACCGAAGAAATTTGTTCAATATTCAGAGGGCTTGGCTTCAGTGTGGTAGAAGATCAGTTTGCTCCTGAAGTTGAAACAGAATATTACAATTTCGATATGTTGAATGTACCTAAAGATCACCCTGCTCGTGATGTTCAGGATACTTTCTTTACTAATATTGCACCGAATGTTGTGCTAAGAAGTCAAACTTCAGGTGCACAAATTCATGCAATGGAAGCAAAAAAACCGCCTATCAGAATTATTGCTCCGGGGCGTGTTTACCGCAACGAGAATATAAATTCCCGTAAAAATAATTTCTTTCACCAAATTGAAGGACTTTATGTTGACAAAGGGATTACTTTTGGAGATTTGAAAGGTGTATTGAATGAATTTATCAGGATTTACTTTGGAGAAAGCCGTCCCACAAGATTCAGAAACAGTTTTTTCCCGTTTACCGAACCGTCAGCAGAAGTTGATGTTCAATGTATAATGTGTCAGGGTAAAGGTTGCAGAACCTGCTCTGGAACAGGTTGGCTTGAAATTCTGGGCGCAGGCATGGTGGATCCTAATGTATTGAGAGGGGTTGATATTGATCCTGACGTATACTCCGGATTTGCTTTTGGTGTAGGGGTAGAAAGACTTGCGATGCTCAAATACGCGGTAGAAGATATACGTTTATTCTTTAATAATGATGTAAGATTCTCTGCGCAGTTTAAATAAAAAGGATTTATAAATGTCAATTATAATAATGATTCTATTACTCAGTTTTTTGATTTTGGTTCACGAAGCAGGTCACTTTATGGCTGCAAGAATGTTAGGAATCAAGGTCGATAAGTTTGGCTTTGGTTTGCCAATCGGTCCGACACTTTGGAGTAAAAAAATCGGGGATGTTGAAGTTTTGGTTCATGCTTGTTTGCTTGGCGGTTATGTTGCTTTCCCTGACGATGATAAAGAATCCGATTTGCCGCTTGACTCAAAAGACAGATTCGTGAATCGTCCTGTATGGCAGCGTATGATTGTAATCAGCGCAGGTGTTATTGCTAATATTATAATTGCAATTTTACTTGTAATGTTTACCGCAACTGTCTGGGGAAAATTACCGTCAGGGAATTATCAGATATTTATAAACAATATTACTGCTGAAAAAAACGAATCTATATGGAACAGCGGAATAAAAAAGAATGACAAAATCGTAAAAATTAACGGCTCAGATATTCGTTCAACTTATGCAATTTCTCTATATTCTAAAAACAGTGCAAGAAATGACGGAAAAATAAACAAAGATTTTGCATCAAATATGCTTGATAAATTAAAAAAACTTAATCCGTCTGTTGATGCCGATAAAATTATTGCAAATGAAGTAAAAATAAATCTGCCAAATACTGAAACAATCGAACCGCAATTACAAATCGGGGATGAAGAATTAAAAGGATATGCCCCTTATAAAAATAATGAAATTCAACTGTCTGAAGAACAAATAAAACTTCGTGATAAAATTCTACAAAAAGAGTTTTATATTTCAGACGGTTCTTATACATTAAAAGACCTTGCTTATGCTTTGTCTGACGGGTTAAAACCGGTTAATATAACAGTACTGCGAAACGGAAAAGAAATAAATTTAAAACCTGTATATCCGAATAAAGATGGAATTATGGGTATTTCAATGGCTGCAAAACAGGATCTTGTAGAAACTAAAAATCCTGTTGCAATATTCAAAGAAAGCTGTAAATACATTTGGGAACAAACTTATATGCTTGTTTACGGCTTATGGCAATTATTCAGCGGAAAAATTCCTGTTAAAGATCTGCATGGTATTGTTGTAATAGCAAAAATTGGCGGAGATGTAATTCAAAACAGCGGGATATTTTCAGGATTGTTGCTGACTGCAATGATATCAATGGATTTGGCTCTTGTTAACTTTTTGCCTATTCCGGCGTTAGATGGCGGACATTTTATGTTTTTACTTATCGAAAAGCTCAGAGGGCGTCCGCTTAATCAGGAAAATATTGATAAAATAAGTAATATATTTTTCTTGTTACTAATTTTATTAATGATTTTGATTATATTTAATGATGTTTATGCATTGCTGAAACATCAATTATAGCTATTCTCTGAGTCCGGGATCAGAATAAGAACCGGTTATAAGCTTGTTAAATCCGTATTGAAGTTTTGGAAGTGCGATGGCTAACAATGCGCTGCTTATCAAAACATTCGATAATATATTAAATCCTTTTACAAATCTTGCCTTTTTAATAAATTTTGTGATGTCAAAAGATTTTTGTGCAGATTTTACAAAGCTTTCGAATTCGTTTCTGAAATTCCCTAAATCTTTTATATCAACGTATTTTCGCGGATCTCTTATTCCGTTTTTGAGATAAACAATTTTGCCTTGTTTACTTGCCATTTGTGAAAATAAACTTTGCGGTTTTGAATCTATAAATTCAAACAAATCCTTTGCTTCTGAAGTTTTTGGAAGTTCTATATTATTTTCTTTTATTGCCTGAATAAGATTTTTGTCCCCCATAATAAGCGGGTCAAGATTAACATTTAGCCCGAAGGTTTTATTTGCACATTTGTCAAGAAATTTGGCAATATATATTGGGGTAACAAAATTCAGTATCATTGAACCAATCATTCTGAAGGCATTAACGTACGCTTCGTCTTTATTTCTGGATGTTGATACTCTGCCCACTGTCAATCCGCCGTCTGTTATTGCCATTTTGTCAACGGTTTTCAAATTTGCAATAGCAGAAATCCAGTTCCCTGTGAAGCTGACGTTTTTCCCCGACGTGAAAGCCGTCATGGAAGGTTGATTTACAGCGGCTTCAACATTATTTTTTCTGTTATCCTTAATTTTTTTTGTAAGGGCAAAATTAAGTTTGGGTAAAGCAAAACCCATAACTGCAATAGGTATTAGTGTTGCCGCCGCGAATTTACCGGCGGTAAGTTTTTCTATTATCTTGCGATTATTTTTTAATTTTTCAAGGTCTTTAATTTCTTCATATGCCAGGTTTTTAAATTTATCAATGTTATAATTTATTCCCTGATATTTTTCTTCCTTAAATAATTGCATGTCAGAATACGGATTAAACCCTCTGCTCTTTATAAATTTATTATAAATCTTTTCAATAAGCGGAATCCCCCCCAACCAAACGGCTGATGTTGCGTATTCATCTATAAATTTTTCTCTTGTTGCATCATTTGCCTTGGTTTTGGATTCTTTTAAATTTTCTTTGCGCGTAATATAGATTTTTGACGGGACCTCGATTCCGCAATCTCTCAATATTAATGGGTAAACGCTTCTGTTATTTCCAATTGCCGATATTATATTTGTTATCATTTTATTCCCTTCAATTCTATTTTGTATTTTGCATTAAACTTTGCAAAAAATAACCTCTTTTGGCTTGTTAATCCCGAAGAGGTTGTTTATAGAATTGATTATATTTTACAAGCACATCACAATTCTCCACCTCTACGGGTTGTTATGATGAGTATGATGATGTTTTTGTAAAATCATATTTTTCATGTTTAATTAATTCCTTTATTTAATTATATGCATAAACTGTTAGAAATGTAAAGTTTATGCTTTTTTATCTGCTCTGTATGCATTGATTTTATTTGCTACAAAATCAATTGCATAGCCGGCTGCAACGATTCCTGCAACTGCTGCTGCAATTCCTGCAGATTTCTTTACTGCCGGTTTTTTAGCATATTCTGCAACTGCATCTGCAGCTTTTTTTATGTTTTCTTTGTTGATTTTCTTGGCATTTGTTTTTACAAAATCAATTGTTTTTGATGCCGCTTTTTTGATATTTTGCAAATTGATTTTTTTAACGTTTGTTTTTATATATTTAAATCCGTCAATGCCTGCATTTTTTGCATTTTCAAACATAGTTCCAATTTTATCCGGAATATTTTTCAACATTGATTTAAATGATTTTGGAGTTTTAATTGCTTTAAAATCCGGTTTTTTAATTTTAGGGATGTCCAATTTAATGGTTTTAGCTTTGTTAAATACTTTTTTAGCCCCTTTAAATGCGGCTGCACTTCCGTATATTGCGGCTCCGCCTGCAATTGTAGCTCCGGCTGCAAATCCGCCTATATTAGATTCGGTATACGGATTACCTTTGTCTGTGTATGCATTTTGTTTAATTGGTTGTATTGATGGAATCATGTTTGTAACCTTTCTTTTATGTGTAATGTTTGGTATAAAATGCGTGAAAATATTTTTTGCTATCTTAATTCATAATTATAAAGTTTTTTTAAGCAAATCAATTTTATTTTCATCAGATGTTACAAACAATATAGTTTTATCTTTGGAAGTGTCACCTTTTACAATTTGAATCGATGTTTTGGGGATTTTAAATGTTTTTGATAAATATTCGATCAGGCATTTATTCGCTTTCCCGTCAATTGGCTGCGCTGTAATTTTTATTTTTACCTCATTATCGGTTTTAATTATTTCATTTTTTTTTGCATTCGGTGATATTTTAATTGTTGCCAATATGCCATTCTGAGTTTCTTTAATCATACAATTTAAATAAAACATAATAGTGTAATTGTCAATAAAAAGACATCCCATTTAGGGATGTCTTTTGTGTATGTAATTTTGCTATTATCTGAGTTCTTCTCTTTTGAATTCCATCAGATTAAACCATAAATCAATTTCATAATCTAATTGGTCTTTGCCTTTTTCCATAGTGACAAATGATGGTTTCCAAATAGAGTTATATAACTTATATCTGAAAAATTCTGCTGTATCTTTAGGAATTTGTCCTTGTTTATATAAGATTAGTAACGAAACAGGTTTTTTGAAGAATCTTTCCTGGTTGCTTAATACAAATTTTTGCATAACCGGGCATGGTTTGTTTTCCAGAATAGGAGTTCCCATTATGATTAATTTGTATTTTCTGATATCAATAATATCATTTGATAATGCGACTTTTGAAATATTTGCATTTTCCTGTTTAATTCTTTCGGTAAATTGTGCCTTGTCTGCAGGATATTTTACGGCAGGTTTAATTTCAATTTTGTCGGCTTTAAGTTTACCGCCAATAATGTTAACGATGTTTGCAACCTGATCATCATATGAACAGTAGAAAATACCTATGTTCTTCTTTGACAGGGCTTCTATACCCGGTTTGTATGTTTTATTCATGAAAATCAAGTATCCTATTATTACTAACAATAGAAATCCTACAATTCCCGAGATGATAATTGTTAATTTTTTAGCGTCCATTTTCTTCTCCTTTATTTAATAAAATTAGTATGTATCTTTTTTGTTTTTTCAGGAACAAATCCTGCTTTTTTGCCTTCTTCAATGCATTTTAGTATCCATACCATGTTTGCACCCAAAACTTGCATAATTTGTATTCCTTCTTCATCCTGCATAACTTCATCAGGAGAATTTAATCTTCCGTGAACCATATTCCAATAATTTGAAGGTACAACCGGCATGTTATTTATCGTAAAATGTTTAATAATCGGATCCAGAGCCGCTGTTGTTCCTGCTCTTCTTGCACTTACTACGGCTGCTGCCGGTTTATATGCAAGTTTTGCCCCTCCTGCATAAAATAATCTGTCCATAAATGACAGTAATCTGCCTGACGGATGGGCATAATAAACAGGTGATGCAAAAATAAAACCATCTGCCTGTTCACATTTATCTATGCATTCGTTAACTATGTCTTTATTCAAAACGCATTTGCCGTTACCTGCATTTCTGCAATATTGACAACCGGTACAATCGGCAATAGGTAAGTTCCCGATATTAATTATTTCTGTTTCAATTCCATTCTTATTCAGCACTTTTTCTATCTCTGATAGCGCGGTGTATGTGCATCCGTGATGATTGCTGCTGCCATTGAATAAAAGTACCTTCATAAAAACCTCTCAATATTTTAAATTTATTTTACACTATTTTTTAGTTTTAGTAAATATACCAGATTCAAAATTGAACATATTCATGGTAAGATTCATGTCAGCAAAAGGAATTATTGATAAATGGGCAGATTAATTGGAATTTTAGGTATATTAGTTATTTTTGGGATTGCTTTTTTGATGTCTAATAATAAAAAAGCAATCAACTATAAAACTGTCGGAGTTGGTTTTGTATTGCAGATATTTTTTGCAATATTTATTTTCAAAGTTCCGCTTGGGCAAAAAATATTTTTGGGTTTGGGTAAATTTATTACAAAGATTCTTGATTTTGCGATTGATGGTGGAAGTTTTGTATTCGGGCCTTTGATGCACAAGGCAAAACTTGCTCTTGTTTGGGGATCAGATGCAAATATATTCGCTCTTCAGCTTATTGCATCTTTGATATTTATGATGATTCTTGTAAATATTTTATATTATTACGGGATTATCCAACGAATTATTCCGTTGCTTGGAAGGGCAATGAACAAAATAATGAATGTCAGCGGTGCAGAAGCATTGTCAAATGTTGCAAGTGCTTTTGTAGGAAATATTTCAGCTCAAATTATGATAAGACCGTATTTGGAAAAGCTTACACGTTCCGAGTTATTAGCTTCAATGGCAGGGAGTATGGCTTGCGTTTCAGGTGCCACAATGCCGATATATATTGGTCTCGGGATCCCTGCAACTTATGCTTTGGCCTCGTCAATTATGGCTGTACCGGGTGCGCTTGTAATTTCAAAAATTATTTATCCGGAAACTAAGACTCCTGAAACGAGTGAAAATTTTTCAATACAGTATAATAAACGTAAAAAACCGTATACAAATGTTTTTGATGCGATATCTTCAGGCGCCTCGGAAGGGATGAAGGTTGCTTTGAATATTGTGGCTATGATTTTGGCTCTTGTAGCTCTTGTTGCAATGGTAGACTGGTTTTTAGGCCTGTTTGGAGCAATGTTTGTAAAATTATTTCATCTGCATAAAGGTGTTGTCGGGTTTTATGCATTAAGTCATTTATCTTTAAAATATATTTTAGGTAAAATTTTCGCAATTTTTGCATTTTTAATGGGTGTTCCGTTAAAAGAGGCAACAGCTGTCGGTGGTGTTATGGGTACAAAGCTGGTGCTTAATGAAATGGTCGCATTTTTTGATCTGGTGAATATGAAAGATTTGTCCGATAAAGCTTTTCTGATTGCATGTTTTGCTTTGTGTAATTTCTCAAACTTTGGTTCTGTTGCAATTCAGCTTGGCGGTATTGGCGAACTCGCTCCGAATCAGAGAAAAAATTTGGCACGACTTGGTCTGAGAGCATTAATTGGCGGGACATTAACAGGTTATATGTCTGCCGCTATTGTCGGGATATTATTTAATTAATTCGTGTTACAATTTATTTATGCAAATTATAAGAAAATTAACAAAAATCCCTAATTTATCGCTTGCTTTGGGCTTTTTTGACGGTGTTCATATTGCACATCAAAAATTAATAACAAAAACCGTTGAATTTGCTAAAAAGAACAATTCAAAATCTGCGGTTGTTACTTTAAAGCAACAACCATACTGTTTCTTGAAGCATATTGAGCCGAAATATATTTCTTCAAGGGAAGAAAGTTATGAGATAATTAAAAAACTCGGTACGGATTATATTATAGAACTGGATTTTAATGATGTTTCAAAAATGACTTCAGTAGAATATTTAAGAGATGTTTTGGTGAATAATTTTTCGCCGGTCGGGATATTTACAGGTTTTAATCATCATTTCGGGCTGAATAGAGAAGGGAATTGCGAATTTTTGAAGAATAATCAGCAAAAATTCGGTTATAGTTTTGAATCTCTTGTGCAGCAGGAATTAAACGGTAATTTAATCAGCAGTTCAGCAATTCGTAAAAATCTTGAAGACGGAAAAATCGAAGATGCAAATTTAATGCTTGGCAGAGAATTCAGGGTAATTGGTATTGTAGTTGAAGGTAATAAAATAGGCAGAACAATTAATTTTCCGACAGCAAATATAAACTATCCTGATAATATTGTTGAGCCGCCAAACGGAGTTTATTTTGTAAAAATTAAATTACAAGATGGAAGAAAAATCAAAGGAATTGCAAATTTCGGAACAAAGCCGACAGTAAGTAGCGGAAGTACAAAGATTCTTGAAACTCACATTTTAGATGGATTTGATGAAGATATATACGGGCAAAATATAGAAGTTTATTTCTTGAAATTTATTCGTCCTGAGCAGAAATTTGATAATTTGGATGCATTGAAGGAA
Source organism: uncultured bacterium (assembly GCA_902802825.1). Classification (GTDB taxonomy): domain Bacteria; phylum Cyanobacteriota; class Vampirovibrionia; order Gastranaerophilales; family Gastranaerophilaceae; genus Zag111. The sequence continues at coordinate 75,379 of CADCNV010000008.1, forward strand.
CAAATTCAAAAGGATATATCTTTAGTCGTATTTCCAGGGTAATCCGAATTTTTGGTAATAATACTTAATCAATCGTTCTATGCTTTGTAATCCTACAACGTGTGATAAATTAGTTTTTTTATCGTAAAGAAAATCGTGATAGCTAACCTGATAATTATCATAACATGCCAAATCAACCCAGAAATTATCATGAATTTTGCCCTTTTCATAATTCGGAATATTTTCTGCATAATATGGGTTTGAGTCTATAATTGTATTTACAAAATTCTTTCTTCCGTAGTGTTCGAGATAATTCTTTCTCGGTTCATAATTCTGCGGGTTGGTTATAACCTTGTGTATGGTGTCTGCTAATGATTCGGGAGTAAATAACGGGACATATTCGCCTGCGTTGCCGAAAAATACAGGGAAATCTCCTCTCGAATATTTGTTGAAATCTTTGAATACAATTATCGGTACATCGCAGCTTTGGGATTCGCTTATAAATCTGTTTTTCCCTTCAATTAAGGAGCCCAAAACGCAACATTTTGATGCGGAGTAATATTTTGATAAATCTTTGTAATCAATATACGGATAGAAATCGATATAATCCTTTGTTTTTCCGTCAAATACTTCATCTACATAACGAAGTTGTTTGCTCCCGTATTCTTCTACCTGAGAGTAGTCTAATGATCCGTCCTCCCTTCTTACGGCTGTTTTTTTACCGATAGCATAAACAACTTTTAATCTTCTTCCGTATTTTCTTTCGTATTCTTTAAGTGCCACTGCGATGATAGGCAAATTTTTTACGGGGAATGGTGTTGAAACACAAAATACGTCAATTGTTTTAGGGGTATATGGTACCGGACCTATATAATATTCGTTGAGAAAATCCGCATCCTGCAAGGGCAGGCAAATTATATCTTTTGTTTCAGGATATTTGTTTTTGAAGTATCTTTCTCTTGCTTCATTTTTATAGCAGGTGAAAAAATAATCCGCTTTGTGATTTCTCGGATAAGAAGAAAACATTGAATTTGCAATTACAAAAAATATTTCTTTTAATTCAGGATATTTTTCCATAATGGTGCGTGTTGCCTGAGAATAGAATACGCCTTTTACAAGTTTACCTTTATATTTTAACGGCGGGAACGGCACTACCATATTTAAGCTTGCATGCAGTCTTTCCGTGGTTTCATATCGGTCTTCAAAACTGTAATTATCAATATCATCCCAAATTTCTTCTATCGGTTTATTAATGTTGGGATTGTGCATATACGCGTCAGGCCATTCGTTAACCATTTTTCCTCCAAATATTTCTTCTCTCAATTTATGATAGACTTTGATGCTGTCAGTGTCAATATTTACAGTGATAAAATACTTCAATGAGATTATTTAATAATTGTAAATTATTACAAAAGAATAAATATTTATAGTATAATAAATTTGAATTTAAGGGATATTTAATGGATTTAAAAGAAAAAGCTTCTAAAATAAAACTTCTTGTTTTTGATGTTGATGGTGTTATGACTGATGGCAGCATTACTTATGATGAAAACGGAACAGAATATAAAACATTTAATGCAAAAGACGGACACGGTCTTGCCAAAATGGTAAGAAACGGATTCTTAACCGCTGTAATCACGGGCCGTAAAAACGGAACTGTTGACAGAAGAGCCGTTGATTTAAGATTTAGTGAAGTTTATCAGGGGGTAAAAAATAAACTGCCTATATTGGAAGCAATCATGCAAAAATACGAACTTGACTATTCTCAGGTCTCATATATGGGCGATGATGAACCGGATATTCCTGTTTTGGAAAAAGTTGCTATCAGCGCCTGTCCTGCTGATGCTGTTAAAAAGGTTCAGGATATTTGCAATTTTGTTTCATCAAAATATGGTGGCAAGGGTGCAGTAAGAGAATTGTGTGATTTTATTTATGAATCACAATTTGAATAAATAAAGAATCATTCTGAGGTGTCAGATAATGAGATTCTTCGCTTCTCTCAGAATGATAGTTCAAGCCGAAGGATCTCGCAATTGAGGAAATTGATATGTTCGAAATAAAAACACAGGCGTTTTTCTCAGCGGCCCATCATTTACTGAATTATGACGGAGCATGTGAAAATCAACATGGTCATAATTGGATGGTTG
>CADCNV010000009.1 GCA_902802825.1 uncultured bacterium
CATGTTGCATTGATTGATGATGTTGAAATAATGGACAAATTCAGAAACAGAACAAACAATACAATCAAAAAAGCTTTTTTATCGAATAAATGGATTCCTGTAACAAAGAAATTCGAAAAATTCAGACAGCAATTTATTGACGGGAAAGATATAATTTTCAGAAATGCGCCGCACATGATTGTGGTTTCTGTTCCTGTTAATGCGCCATGTGCACCTGTTGATCCTATAATTTTACTAAGCTATTTTGAACTTTATGCTCAAAGTTTGGGGGTCGGTACATTGTGGTGCGGATTTGCGGAAATTGCTCTTAAACTTATGCCTGATTTGTGCCAGTACCTGGAAATCCCGGATGGCTATAAAGTGGGTTATGTCATGCTGTTTGGTAAAACCGATTTAAAATACCAAAGAGCTACTCAACCGGAAGATTACGACATTACCATAGCTGAAGACGGATACTCAACCGGAAGATTACGACATTACCATAGCTGAAGACGGAGAAATTTTCCCTGCAACTTTTTGGGATAAAGTAAAAAGATATTTTTGGAATGCTTTAAGATAAAATCTCCTCCAAATAAAGGATAAAAACTACTGTATTATCGTAAATAATTTAATTGGGGTACGAAGTACAAGGGGCATCCTTATGGAAGAGTGGTTAGCCATGGAGGAAGAATTTTATTCACCTGCAAATGATGAAATATCTGATTCAATTACGCAGAATTGGACTCAGCAGGCACTTGAATGTTATTATTTAAACTGCGACTGCAAAAGATGCTCCATTACCCAAGGGCATTACTCATTTATATGCCAGATGCCAAGAGTAATAGATACCCTTCTTGCAACCGTCGGAGCACCGGAACGGGAGCGAAAAACCGCCTGAATAAATTGATTTTAAAAAAGTTTTATGCGTACGTCCTTTTGTGACGTACGCATATTTTATATTGATAATGTAAATAATCTCTTTCTACTTACATAGATACATTTACCCCGCCCCTTTGCTTAATTACTACAACAAACGACCTCATAAAAGAGGTTGTTTTACTATTTACATTGCTTATTTATTTTATTATAATTTTGTTATGGAGTTTGAAGAAAAAACATTAAGTTCGGAAATACAGTTTGAAGGGAAAGTTGTCAAGGTAATAAAAGATGACATAGAAACTTCTGACGGACATAAATCATTCAGGGAAGTAGTCGTTCATAATGGCGGAGTAGTTATTGTTGCCCTGACAAATGACGATAAGATCATATTAACAAAACAATATCGTTACCCGCTAAAAAGCGTAAATATAGAACTTCCGGCAGGAAAACTTGAGATAGGTGAAAATCCTGATGATGCAGCCCCAAGAGAGCTTGAAGAGGAAACAGGATACAGAGCAAAAAATTGGAAATCGTTAGGTTACATCAACACAACTCCGGGAATTTGTACAGAAAAATTGTATCTTTATTTTGCATCTGATTTGGAATTTGTCGGGGAACATCCTGATGAGGGCGAAATTATAAAATCCAAAGAGTTTACGCTTGATGAAGTTTTTGAAATGATAAAAAACGGTCAAATTAATGATTCAAAAACAATTTGTGCCTTGTCAAGGGCTTTTTGTAAGGGTTTCAGTTTATGATTAAAATGATTGCCACTGATATTGACGGAACAATTTTACCCTATGGAGGAGAATTTCGGCCTGCAGTTTTGGATTGCATAAATGAATTAACCAAAAAAGGAATAAAAATTGTTCTTGTTACAGGCAGAATGCACTCATCTGCTGTCCCACTGGCAGAAAAACTCGGACTCAACACTCCTGTAATTTCTTATCAGGGCGGACTTATTAAAGAAATGAACGGCAAAACGCTTTACCAAAGCAATTTAAAACCGCAAATTGCAAAAGAGATTATTAAATGGGCAAGAAAAAATAATGTTCATCTGAATTTGTATCTTGATGATAAATTGTATGTTGAAGAAGACAATGAAATTATTCAATATTACATAAAAGGCAAATTCGTTGATTATACGGTATGCTCATTTGATGATTTGGAAATAAAAAATGTAAACAAACTTTTGGCAATTGACATTCACAATGCTGAACGCGTTACATCCTGGGTAAATATTTTAAAGGAAAAATATCCTCAGTTATACATTGTAAAATCGACCCCGTATTTTTGTGAAATCGGTCCGTCAGATGCCAAAAAATCTTTGAGTGTCGAGTTTTTACGCAATTATTGGGGCATAAAAAAAGAAGAAGTTTTGACTATCGGGGATCAGAATAATGACATTGATTTGGTCGAATGTGGCGGGATTGGAATCGCAATGGGCAACGGCACGGAAGAATTAAAATCATGCGCTGATTATATAACAGATACCTGCGATAATGACGGATTTGTCAAAGCAGTTGAAAAATTTTGCCAACTATAAACTAAGACATCTTAGCTTTATTTTTTTTATTTTTAAATTCTCGTAATGTTCTTTTTCACGGTATGCAAATACCTTTGCAGGATTGCCTCCAGCAATAGATAATGGAGGAATTTCACCATGAACAACTGCCCCTGCCTGAATAATTGCACCTTCGCCAATTTTTGCCCCGGGTAAAATGATTACTCTTGCACCTATCCATACAAAATCTTCAATTACAGTCGCATTATGTTTTATAAAATTTCCGTCATAAGGTAAGTCATCTCCTTTGTAATTATGAGTATCTGAAATTATTAATGCATCAAAACCTATCACCACATTATTACCAATTACTACTGAACCTTTACCACTTGTACGCAAACCGTTTAGACGTACATCATTTTGAATAACAGTATTTTTATTTACGGTAGAATATTTCCCACAATATAAATTCTTACCAATACTCTTTGCTGTAAAACGAACCTGAATACTATTGCAAACAAGCCGAAAATTATCTCTTAAAAATTTGTTTGGTATTAAACAGGACAAAAGTTTTATCATAAAAAAATTATACTACTTTTATGTACTATCAGAACGTATAATTTACAAAAATTTACGTATACACTATACGTAAATGAATAAAGATTTTTATAAATTATTAGGTAAAAATATTAAAAACAGGCGAAAACAATTAGGTTACACCCAACAGGAATTGGCAGATAAACTCGGCATTTCTCTCAATTTTATGGGGAAAATCGAAGTTGCATTTTCGAAACCTTCTTTGGATACTTTGATTAAAATCGCTGACGAGTTAGATACTAACGTTTCAGAACTTTGCAATTTTGAATAATTATTTTTTAAAGCTGTCGCGGCACAGGCCTTTTATCCACCAGGCACAATCAGAACAAAGTTCCTGATGCTTATCTTTTGTGAAAACTTTTGCTATTCTATCCAGAATCACAGAATACTTATATATTTTGCCTTTTGTAATATTCAAAATTTTTGCAACCTCTGAATCCAACTGATTTACCGATTGTTCTATGCATCTTGATTTTTTATTTTTTAAGAGTGCAGGACATTTTTTACACAAGTCGTCGCTGCTGCCGGTAATCAGTATATCCGCATCAGGATTTTGCTCGAGCATTTGAGAAATTTTACTCCAGGAATTTGCCTGAGTTTTTGAATAATTTTGTCCTTTATATCCCTGTAAACACAAAAAATGATGGGGTCTTAATGATATTTTCATAATTTTTTAAATATTACACATCAGCGACTTCCGGCAAATCAATGCTTTTCAGTCTTTGTTCTATACGTCTGTACCATTTGAGGTGTTGTTTGAACAAAATTTGATAATCTTCAACTTTTCCTGTTGAAATATTACGGAACTGCTCATCACAAACATCTGTCAACGCCTGCTCTAAAAATTTTGTATATTCATGCCTGTCGATATTCTTATCTGAAAGCTCAATACATTTACCAAAATCCACTACGACTTCAGGTCTGTTATCCCTGAAAAAACAATATTCAATTGCAACAGGAATAAGATTTATTTTACCATATTTTTTTACGGCATTTTGTGCAATATAAGCAAGACCTGTCTGAAATTCAATCGGTCTGTAATGAGGCGGTCTTATAATTCCCTGAGGGAATATACACAATATATTTCTCAAATCTTTTAATAAATCTACCGAATATTTCAGCGCTTTCATAGCAGACTGAGGAGATTTTTTATTTACAGAATATGCTCCACCGCGTCTTAGAAGAGGGAATCTGTTTAATTCCTCGACCATAAGACGAATCTCTTTTTTACAGATTCGGTGCGCAATATTATATAAAACAATTCCGTCCCACCAGTTTGAATGCGGGAAAAACATAATTGTCGGAGCATCTTTATCTCTGTTTGTATAATTTTCTACACCATTATATCTGAATGCGTAAAATCTGTTTTGCAGCATATTAAAGAAAAATAAACTCGCCACAGTAAGCCAAAACTTGTTTGTTTTAGCTGGTTTAAACGCTTCTTCCTTGCCCCTTAACTGAGTTGGCGGGACATCATTATATAATTTTTCCTTCACTACCATAAGACTATATTACTCCAACATCTGATAAATGAAAACCCTTTATAAAGAAATATTTAAACTCTTTTTTCTAATAATACCACTGCATTGGCTTCTATTGCAAGTTTTTGACCGACGGCATCAAGATTTTCTTTTGTTTTTGCTTTTATAGAAATATTAAACGGCTCAGTTTCCAATATTTTTGCAAGCGCAGATTTCATTTTTGGGATATAAGGCATCATTTTTGGCTCCTGAGCAATAATATTACTGTCAATATTCACAATTGAATAACCTTTATCCTTTACAATTTCAAAAACTTTTTTTAATAACAATGTGCTGTCAATATCTTTATATTTTGCATCGGTATCAGGAAATAACGTCCCAATATCATCGATAGCCAAAGCACCCAGCATTGCATCTATAATGGCATGAATAAGTACATCTGCATCCGAATGACCTAATAAACCTTTTTCATGGGTAATTTTTATTCCGCCGATGATTAAATCACGACCCGAAATTAATTTGTGAATATCATAACCTATTCCGATTTTATACATTTTATTCTCCTACCATTTTTTATCTAAAGCGTTTTTAAGCGCATGCTGAGCAAGAATTAATGCAGCAAAACCCTTTGCTTCATCATTCACATACTGCTCGCAATCGCAATATTCCTCAGGGGTACTTTTTACGTTTGAAGTACGATACATATTCCCGAGAGTGCCAAACTTTTTATTATAATTATAATCCATTACACCGTTAAATGCTCTTAACCCTGCATCAAAATACTTTTTATCAGGCACATAACCCTTTGTATAGGCATCTACAAGCGCATAAGACATCATCAAAGAACCGGAGGTTTCAAATCGGTTGCACTTATAAATTTTCGGATAAACAACATTCTTCCACATGCCTGTTGTATAATCCTGATATTTCAGCATTCCGTCGAAAAATCTTGCTAATTGCTTCCTCATTGGCTTTGCATATTTTTCATCTTTTATAACATCTAAAAGCTCCATTTGAGTTAAAACATACCAGCCGACACCTCTGAGCCAGACAATATTATTTAATTCCCCATCTTCAGTTGCACCATGAGCATACAAACCGTTATCCATACGCATTCCGTCTGCAACCCAATTCATACGTTCATATATATCCCGATAATTTTTTTCATCTGAACTGTATTTTGCTAAAAACGGAAAGATACTGTATAACCCGTCTAAGCCAAATTGCCAATATGCCCATTTCGGATTATTTACCTTATGCCTGTAGTTATTCCCGCATTTTTCAAGTTTACCCTGCTTAGGGATATTATTATGCGCTATTTCAATGGCTTTTGAATATTTTTTATCCTCTGCCTTCAGATTATACATAGGATAATATACAAGTATAGTATCCACTTCCAGCGGTTTTGCCTCGTTTTCAGGATTATTTTTATTATTAACAGTTCCGTCAGGCAATAACATATCATTGTAATAGCTTTTTACAAAATCATAATAGTCATTGCGTTTCAGTAACGCAATCATCACAAAGGCATTGTAATATTTAAAATTATTTTGAGAATATTCGACATTCCAGGTAAAATCTGCTACATCGAAAGACGGGTAATGAGAATTAGAATCAATTATTTTAGATATATATTTATCCGCAATTTGAGAATTTTTCAAAGAGTGATTATAAGACACCGCAACATTGTTATGATAAAAGAAGATACATATCACAACAATTATCGGAACAAGAAATAGCAAAAACAAAATTGTTAAAAATTTATGTCTCTTACTCATTTTTGGATTGTAGCACGTTTTTTGCTATAATGAACACTATATGAAGAATATTAAGAATGTAGAAATCAATCCGTTAGCAGTTCTGAATTTTGCAACTTTTCTGCAATATCAAAGATTTGTTATGCCGATTTCATTCTTGTTTTATATATACAACGGATTGAATTTTTCAGATTTCATTCTCTGTCAGAGTATATACAGCGCAACATGCTTCATAGCCAAATTTTTAATGGGATTTGTCGGTGATATATTTTCAAAAAAATATGTTTTAATTGCAGCATACTTATTATTCATGATCAGAGTTGTCCTTTGGATAAATTTTAGCGGCTTTTGGATAGTATTATCAGGAGAAATTTTATACGGTCTATTTAAATCATTATACAGAGGAAACGTTGACAGCTATATATATGAATATCTGGAGCAAAAAAAATCCGGCAGCGAAATGATTGATAAATACGGGAAATTGACATTTTATGCTTCTCTTGGTTCAGCCATAAGCTGTATTGCAGGGGTTATATTATACAAATTTTACGGTTTCCATATAATATTGTATATAGAACTTATTACGCAGATTCTTGCAATTTCTTGCTTATTATTGCTGCCAAATACAAAAAACAAAAATGGCAAAAAAATTGAACCGTTAATTTATGTCAAAAATATTATTAATGGGGCAAAATCCGTATTTACGAACGCAAAAGTCAATTATAACGTTTACTATTCCGCAATGCTTACCGGCTTTACAAGCATATTTGTATGGAATTTTCAACCGCTTTTGAAACTATCTTCTGCACCTGTTATCCTGTATGGAATAATTAATTTTATAAACCAAATTTTTAGAGCAATAGGAGGATTAATTGCAAAGAATTTTGCATCAAAATTTAAAAAATATTTAATTGCAATTGAATATTTCTCAGTTCTACTCTCGTTTATTCTTTTAATTTCCGGATATTATATTAAAAACTATATATTTATATTCTGCGCGTTATTCATAATATGTATAGCCATAATTTTATTTATAATATTTAATGTATTTAACATATCTAACTTGCACAAAAATACTGAAAGCAGCGGCCGTGCAACATCTGCCTCCGTCAACACTTTCGCAGGAGATTTAGCATCGTTTTTACTATTACTGAATTTTAAATTTATATATGATAAATTAGGAATATACAATACACTTACAATATTTATGGTCTTTGCATGTATTATATTATTCCCCGCTTTTGGTAAAAGATTTCAAAACAATAATTAATCATTAAAATCTTCAATAAATTTCGAAATACCGTCCTGAAATTTAATTTTTGGGATATAGTTCAGAAGCTTTTTTGCTTTTGATATGTCAGCATAAGTTCTTATCATATCTTCACATGGTACAGGTTCGGTTTTTATATTTGCTTTTTTCCCAATTAATTTTTCCAACAAAGAAATTAAATAGCTCAAATTTACCGGATTTTCGCAACCTAAATTTATAATTTCATAAGGTGTTTGGTCATAATATATTGCAGATATTATACCATCGGAAATATCTTCTACATGAGTGTAATCACGATATGATGAACCATCTCCGTACATTGTCAGTATTTCACCATTTCTGATTTGGCTTGTAAATTTCGTAATGGCCAAATCCGGTCTTTGCCGTTTGCCATAAACAGTAAAAAATCTCAGACACACTGCATTTATACCATACCGGCGGCTATATAGCTCAATATAATCTTCTGCAGTTTTTTTTGTTTGTGCGTAAACAGATAATTGCTTTAAATTTGTTAAATCTTCAGTAAATTTTTCAGCTGTACAATTCCCGTAAACAGAAGATGAAGAAGAAAAAATTATCTTTTTTACCCCATATTTTTTCATACATTCAAGGATACATAAAGTTCCAAAAACATTAGTTTTCAGATAATCCAGAGGATAAAGCCCCGAATAACGCACGCCTGCCTTCGCAGCCAAATGCACCACAACATCAACATCATTACCGTTGAATATATTGTCTAAAGAACCCATATCGGTAATATCAACTTCGCTGAAAGAAAAATTCGGATTGGAAATAAATTCTTTCATATTATGCTGTTTAATACTTTTATCATAAAAAGGGTCAAAGTTATCAATGCCAACTACCTTATGCCCATTTGCAAGAAGTTTTTGACATACCCAAGAACCTATAAAACCTGCACATCCTGTTATAAGTATATTCATTTTTGCCTGCTAATTTTATTTTTCTATTAATGATTCTTCATCAAAATCGTTGTTAATTGAAGTCGCAAATTTACGCCATTCTTCGCCATATTTTGCAGCCGGATCACGCCATGGTTTTTTAAATCCGGAATAAGGAATTATAACTGCATTTTTATCTAATTTATCAATAGTGTAATAATACAAACTATAAGGGAAGAAAACTTTGTAATAATGGAATTTCTTTATATATTCGTCGTTCCAGCGCCCATTATCATTGTATATTGGTGAAAGTTTTTTTATAGTTTTGGGGGGAATTATAACATTAAAAATCCGCTGAGTCTGATAAACTCGGTCTTCATCCTCATTTTTTGCTTTTATCATTTTTTCAGAAATTTTATCTTTTCTCATTTTACTCAAATTTAACAATAAAACTCAGCAATTATAATAATTTTCTTCCTTCTGGAATATCCTTCCTTGCTTATCCACAAAAGGAACATAATCCGGCTCCAGCCGCATTACAGCACCAAGATAAAATTTAGATATATTGGTATTGTATAATTTTTTCAAATCTTTTCTTATCAAAGTATCTGAATCTATATATAAAACTTTACCCCTGTCCGGAAACAATTCAGTAAATTTAAATTTAAATAAATCTGTCCTGGTAACATATTTGTCTGTTTCATATTGACCTATATGAGCAATAGAAGATAATTTCTCCGGAAAAACTCTTATTTCAACATTTTCTTTAGATAAAGATTTAAATTCTATACATTCTTTTTCTTTCATATCAACACAAAGAACATCAATATGATATACGCTGTCATAATTTTTATTCTCAATCGCAGATTTCATTGCGATCTTGGTATACTCTTTGTAATTTCGGTCTGTATTAAATAATAAATATACATCATCCGAATTTTCACTATTAATAAGCTTAAAACCCAAGAAAATCGATACGCCGACGATAATCAGTACACCTAACAGAATACATGCTAATTTTGATAATTTCATTTATTTATAGTCCTCATCTTTTACATACTTTAACCAATAATTTGACAAATCATTTCGCCTTTCCCAAGCTTTTTCTCTGTCCAAATAATGGATTATAACAGCATTATCAAGCAATTTTTCAAATCGACAGCTATGCAATGCACAATACGGGAAATAGGCAAAAACAAAGAAATATCTTTTATACATTGTGTCATTCCACTGTACCATTACATTATAAATCGGTGCCAATTTTACTATTTTATTTTGCGATAGTACATTATTAAAAATATTTTGAGTCATAAGCTCTCTGTCTTCGTCAATATTTTTTTCGTGCACTAACTTTTCACTTATATCATATTTTCTCCATAAATTCAAATTATAAAGAATAACTCCACAATTATATTTTCGGACTTTTTTCGGATAAAATCTACCTCGAATTAATATCGTATCATAATCCTTAATAGGTTTATTTACAACTGCTATAAATTTATCTTTTAAGTTCGTATTGTACAAATCTGTTAAATCCTTAACAATAGCGGTATCCACATCTATATAAAGTATTTTGTCTAAATCCGGAAACAAATCAGGCATAAAAAATTTGAATAAGTCCGCTCTTGTTACTCTGTGTTCAATTTCATAATTCCCGATGTTTTTAATATTGTCTAAACTGACAGGTACAAGATTTACATTTACATTTTCCGTTTCAAATTTATTATATTCATTACAATCTTTTTTTGATAAATCTACGCAAATAATATTTATATTATATATGGAATCTTTGCTTTTACTTGCAACAGCAGAACGTAAAGTTGTTTTTAAATAATTTTTATAGTTGACATCCGTAGTGAAAACAATATTAACAGTTTTGTTTGTATCATGTTTTTTTGTATTTTCACTTAATAATAAAAACAAATAAATAAAAGAAATTATACAAATACACAAAAATATTGTGCAAAATATAATTTTTTTATTATTCATAAAACCTCACCAAAAAATAAATTTTTACATTACACCATGATTTAATAAATCGTGAATATGAATAACCCCGACAGGAATCCCATTTTCTAATACAAACAGATTTGTAATTTTCTTATCATGCATAATTTTCATCGCTTCTGATGCCATAATATCTTTTGAAACAGTTTTTGGATTTTTTGTCATAAGTTCAATGGCGTGTTTTTCAAGAATTTGAGGAGATAACCATCTTCTGAGGTCCCCATCAGTTAACATACCGGTTAACAAACCCTCCGAATTAACAAATCCGACACAACCCAAACGTTTTGAAGTCATTTCCAATAACACTGACTGCATATCTGCGTTTTCATCCAACAACGGCATTTCTTCTCCGACATGCATAAGATCTGAAACTCTTTGCAATATTGACCCGAGTTTTCCGCCCGGATGTCTGTCATTAAAATCTGATTTTGTAAACCCTTTTCTTTCAATCATACAGGTTGTCAAAATATCACCCAAAACAAGAGTTGCAGTTGTAGAACTTGTTGGTGCCAACCCCAAAGGACAGGCTTCTCCGTTGTTAGGAAGCTTTAAAACAATATCACCTGCTTTGCCTAATGAGCTTTCAGGATTTTTTGTAATTGCGATAAGAGAAATTCCAAACCTTTTGCAATAATTCAAAATATCAACAAGTTCTTTTGATTCTCCGCTGTTTGAGATAGCAATGACAACATCGTCCTCTGTTATCATACCCAAATCGCCATGACTTGCTTCGGCAGGATGAACAAAAAATGACGGAGTGCCAGTTGAAGCCAATGATGCGGCAATCTTTTTACCAATATGACCTGATTTACCCATACCGGTAATTATTATTCTCCCTTTTGCGTTCTGCATAAGATTTAGCGCCTGAGTCAAAGTCGAATCAAGACCATCACGAAGTTTTTCTATAGTATCTATTTCCATATTAACGGTGCGAACCGCACTGTTTATATCCACAATACTTTGTGCCGAAATATCTTTTTCCATAATCATCGCCATTTTGAATCCTTTACATTATCCCGTCAATAAAGGAATAATAGCATAAAAAATAACATTGAAACAAGAAATTAATATAATTTTAAACAAGATTTTTATAATGTTCGTTATAAAAATCTTCAAATCTGTCCTGCAAAATTGCTTCACGACAAAGATGCACGAAATTCAGCAAAAACCTTATGTTATGAATTGATAAAAGTGTTGAAGCCGTTGCTTCCTGACATTTCCAAAGATGTCTTATGTAAGCCCTTGAATGATTTTTGCACGCATAACAATCACAGCCCTCAACCAACGGCAGTTTGTCATCTTCGTATTTTTTATTTTTGATATTTGATTTTCCGTTCCATGTAAAAAATGAACCGTGTCTTGCATTTCTTGTAGGCAAAACACAATCAAACATATCAATTCCGGCTTTTATCCCATCAAGCAAATCCTCGGGTGTTCCGACCCCCATCAAATATCTTGGTTTATTTTGAGGAAGCAATGGTGCAGTAAATTCTGTAAAATGTTTCTGAACTTCCTTTGGCTCTCCGACACTAACCCCGCCGATTGCATAACCGACTGCATCAAATGTTGAAATAACTTTTGCGCTTTCTTCTCTCAAATCTTCAAAAAATGCGCCCTGTACTATTGGGAAAAGTGCCTGTTTTGGATTGGTTTTTGCCTTAAAGCACCGCTGTAACCATCTGTGAGTACGTTCCATTGCGGATTTTGCAAAATCATAATCACATGGATACGGCGCACACTGATCAAACGCCATAATAATATCAGCCCCGATATTTTGTTGAATCTCCATTGATATTTCAGGAGAAATATAATGTCTTTCCCCATTTTTAGGATCCTGAAATTCAACACCATCCTCTGTTATTTTATTCAGATGCCCAAGAGAAAATACCTGAAAACCGCCGGAATCGGTCAAAACCGGCTTATCCCAATTCATCCAGCCATGAATACCGCCAAAATCCCTTATTCTTTTGTCACCTGCCCTTAAATACAAATGATAAGAATTGCCCAAAATAATCTGAGCACCTGTGTCTTTAACCTGATCACCGGTGAGAGATTTTACTGCAGAATTAGTCCCGACAGGCATAAATATCGGTGTTTCAATTTTTCCGTGCGGAGTAGTTAAAATACCCGCCCTTGCACCTGTTTTAGAATCAATATGTTGTAATTCGTAATTAAAATAGTCTTTTTTGCTCATAAAAATTACACCAATCCGTCAATATCATCAGGATTTACAACCTGAACTCCGAATCTGGTCCTGAACAAATATTGAACTGTTTCAGATTGAATTTCATACATCATTCTGTTAAACAAATCAAAACATTCTTTTTTATATTCAATTAACGGATCTTTTTGGCCGTACGCACGAAGTCCTATACTGTCCTGAAGCATTCTTACATTCGTCAAATGATCAATCCATTTTGCATCAACAACCTTTAAAAGGACATCTTTTTCGAGTTGTCTTACAACATTATCTTCACTAAACGGCTCCTGAGCCGGAGTATCAGAATTATACTGAGCAAGAACTTTATTATAAAATTCAATAATCTCTATTTCATGATCTTTGTATGCCTGAATTACAAAATCTTTAACTTTTTCATACATAGGCGCATAGCGCATATTTTGAATGTCTTTAACTTCTATAACACCCGTTAACGGCGGTACAATAGAATGAAGCTCCTTGACCATTTTTTCAAGCTCTTCGTAATTATATTCTTCAACCTTCATTTCAGGAGAGATATAACTGCTTAAAATTCTGTCAACTTCCTGTTCTATCATATATAAAATATCGGAATACAAACCGCGCCCTGCAAGGACTTTCTTTCTCTGATGATAGAATTTTTCACGCTGAATATTTATGACATCGTCATAATCCAAAACCTGTTTTCTTATATCAAAGTGGAAAGTTTCAACACGTTTTTGGGCCGATTTAATACGTTTTGTAATCATCGGGTGGTCAATCGCAGTATTTTCAGGGAGATTAAGCATTTCCATAAGGTTTTTAATTGCTTCTCCGCCAAATATTCTCATCAGATTATCTTCCAATGACAGGAAGAATCTTGTAGAACCCGGGTCACCCTGACGGGCAGCACGACCTCTTAATTGGTTATCAATACGACGGGATTCATGGCGTTCGGTACCGATAACATGTAATCCGCCTGCTTTTATAACCTGTTCATGTTCAAATTCGGTTATACGTCTTGCTTCCGCAAGTGCTTCATCTTTTAGCTTGTCGTAATTAGGATTAGATTCATCTATCCCCTGATTATCGAGATTAGATTTAGCCAGATACTCAGCATTACCACCTAATAGAATATCGGTTCCTCTACCTGCCATATTTGTTGCAATTGTAACTGCCCCGAATCTGCCTGCCTGCGCAATAATGTATGCTTCTTTTTCGTGGTGTTTTGCGTTCAAAACATTATGTTTAATCCCTCTTTGTTTTAACAAAGCAGACAAATATTCTGATTTTTCAATACTGACAGTACCAACAAGAACCGGTCGTCCGAGTTTGTGCTGAGCAATAATGTCTTCAATTACTGCCAAATATTTTTGGACTTCTGTTTTATAAATAACATCAGGATGGTCTATTCTTATATCCGGCTTGTTTGTCGGAATAGCAGTAACTTCAAGGTTATATATTTTGCCAAATTCGGCTTCTTCAGTCATCGCAGTACCGGTCATACCTGACAATTTCGGATACAATCTGAATAAATTTTGGAATGTAATACTTGCAAGAGTTTGGGTTTCATCCTGAATTTCAACCCCTTCTTTTGCCTCAATTGCCTGATGCAAACCATCTGACCAACGACGGCCTTCCATTATACGGCCTGTAAATTCATCAACAATCATGACTTCGCCGTCTTTTACAACATAATCGGTATCTTTTTCGAATAATTCTTTTGCTTTAAGCGCCTGCAAAAGATGATGTGCAAAATTTGTTTTAATATCAAACAAATCTTTTACACCAATAAGCTCTTGGGCTTTATCTATACCTTCTTCAGTTAAAATTACGTTTTTATTTTTTTCATCAACCGTATAATCAACTTCTTTTTCAAGTTGAGGTGCAATTTTTGCCATTGTACGGTATGTATCTTCAGATTGGGTCAAACGCCCGCTGATAATTAGCGGAGTTCTCGCTTCATCAATCAAAATAGAGTCAACTTCGTCAATAATCGCATAATTAAATGGTCTTTGAACAAGCATTTGCTCGCTTGATGCCATATTGTCTCTCAGATAGTCAAATCCGAATTCATTATTTGTACCGTATGTAATATCACATCTGTAAGCATCATATTTTACGGCAAAATCTCTTGCCCCTTCACCGTTAGACAAAATACAACCGACAGATAAACCCAAAAATTCATAGATCTTACCCATCCATTCGCTGTCACGTTTTGCGAGGTAATCGTTTACCGTAATTACGTGAACGCCTTTACCTGTCAGAGCATTAAGATACGCAGGCAAAGTTGCAACAAGAGTTTTACCTTCACCAGTTCTCATTTCTGCAATATGACCGTTATGAAGGAAATATCCGCCAATAAGCTGAACGTCAAAATGGCGCATATTCAGAACTCTTTTACCTGCTTCTCTAACGGTCGCAAATGCTTCAGGAAGCAATTTATCCAATGCTTCTTTTTCAAGTTTTAAATCTTCTATAAAATTATCAGAATGGGGGCGTTGCGCAAGTATTTCTTTGAATTCGTCCGTCTTTGCACGCAACTGTTCATCAGTCATAGCAGCAAATTCCGGTTCAAGTGCATTTATATGATCAACAATGCCCATCATTGCTTTTATTTTCTTCTCATTCGGGTCGCCCAATATTTTCAGTAACCACTTTAACATAACTAAGATACCTCTCCTCAAGTTTATATATTAAAAGTTTACCATAAACATAGAAAAGGCAACAATTTTTAAAGACAATCATCCACTAAGGTAACAAATCTTAGTGCCTTAGCATCCTGGTGCCCTAGTGCACTAGTATCTTAGTGCACTAGTATCTTAGTGCCTTAATATCGTACTCTTATACGATTATTTAATCTAACCTTACAAAAACTGTATATTAGTGTTACAATTTCATTATGGCTGGAACATGGGACGAATTAATACAAGATATTAAAAGCCGGTTAGATATTGTGGATGTTGTATCCGAACAGGTCGTGCTGAAAAAGCGCGGGAATTCTTATTGGGGTTTATGCCCTTTTCATAAGGATAAAAACCCGTCATTTTGCGTTACGCCTTCAATGGGGATTTATAAATGTTTCAGCTGCGGAGAAGGCGGAGATGCAATAAAATTCATCATGAAAACAAAAAACATGGAGTTTCGCGAAGTTATTGAAGAATTAGCCGAAAAATTCGGACTTGAAGTTCCAAAAAGTCATAAATCCGATGGGTCCTCCAGAGAACTTAAAGAACAAATGCTCAATGCAACAGCAATTGCGGCAGAAATTTATCATGATTTACTTTTGAGAGAAAAAGCAGACAATGCGCAGGATGCGCTAAAGTATCTGTCAAAACGGGGTATTGGTTCGGATATTATCAAAAAATTTCATCTTGGGATTGCACCAAAAGGTTTTTCAACATTGTATGATGAATTACGAAAAGATTTTTCTAACGACGTGCTTGAAAAAGCGGGATTAATACTGAAAAGTGAAAAAGGCGGTTATATAGACAGATTCCGCAGCCGCCTTATAATTCCTATCCGAAACGAAAACGGTCAGTACGTCGCATTTGGTGCAAGAGCACTTGAAAGCGGACAAACGCCGAAATATATAAATTCGTCGGATTCATTAATATATAATAAGAGTAAAATTTTATACGGATTAGATACGGCAAAAGATGCCATAAAAGAAGAAGATGCCGTAGTTTTAATGGAAGGTTATTTCGATGTAATATCTTCACAGGCGCACGGAATTGAAAACTGTGTTGCATCTTGCGGAACAGCATTAACTCCCGACCATGTTCGCCTGTTATCCCGTTATACAAAATCCAGAAGAATTTATCTGTCATTTGATACTGACGGAGCGGGGCAAAAAGCAACAGTTAAAGGGGCTTCTGTCATAAAAGAAGTTTTTGCGGGGCTGGGAAACGTCAAGCAATTTGATGAAAGTTATCTGCCAATCAGTTCAAGCGCGGAACGCTACGCATGCGAAATACGTGTAATTGCACCACCTGAAGGCAAAGATCCCGATGAATTTGTCCGTTCGGTCGGAGCGGATGCATACAAAATGTATATGAAAAATGCCCCGCTATATATAGATTTTCAGATTAACAGTATCCTGAAGCAAAAGGACAATTACAAAACTCCGCAGGAAAAAGCCCAATTTATCAGCACAATTATCCCTGTACTTGGGGAAATTCAAAATAAAATTATTCGCTCGGAGTATGTCGAAATGGTTGCGCAAACTTTGGGCATAGAATCAGATGTAATCAAATCAGAGCTAAAATCTTACGACAAAGCAAATATTCCTCAGGTAGAAAGAATTGTTAAGAATGTAACAAAAAATAATTCTGTGGCACAAAAAGCGCAAAAATTTTTATTGAGCGTTTTTCTAGTACCCGACAATCATTTTTCTTTCTCTCAATTAAGCGAAATGATGTCAGACGTTACATTCGATGATGAAATATTAATAATTGTAAAATCTACAATTGACAAATTGATATGTACCGTAAATAATGTGAAGGAATTAATCGAACACCTATATACTGAATTTGTTGAAAACCCTGATGCGCAAGCGATTTTACCCGAGTTAATCGAACACGCACAAACCTACAAAGGTTTAAGTCAAGAGGAATTCAGAAACGCTATAAATGAAACTATTGCTAAAATCAATCAGTGTAAGCATGTCGAGGAAGTAGAACACATTAAAAAAATGTATAAAAGGATTGACGATGACGATCCTGAAGCTCTTAAAATTCAAATTCAATTAAGAGATAAAATAAAGAATAAAAGAAAAAAATCGGAGATGAATTAGATGACAAGAAAAAGACAAGGTAGTTCTTCAGTTGTAAGTATTGAGGAAGAAGATACGTTAGATTTAAGAGGTTTAGGCGAAGACGATTCGCTTGACAGTGACGCAATCAATTATATGAATGTTGATATTTCGACCGATAACATTGAAGACATTGTAACTTCAAAAATGGGCGATAAGGTTTCATCAGATGATATTTATATGATGCATTCTTCAGATGAGCCGGATCCAAGAGATTTGGAAGTTCCTAAAAGTATCGCAATTGATGACCCTGTTCGTTTGTATTTGCGCGAAATCGGCCGCATTAAATTGCTTTCTGCAAATGATGAAATTGCACTTGCAAGACAAATATTAGAAGGCGGAAGCGCAGGAGCAATTGCAAAAAGAAAACTTGTTCAGGCAAATTTACGACTTGTTGTAAGTATTGCAAAAAAATACATCGGCAGAGGAATGTTGTTCTTAGACCTGATTCAGGAAGGCAATTTGGGCTTAATCAGAGCCGCTGAAAAATTCGACCACGAAAGAGGTTTCAAATTCTCGACTTATGCAACATGGTGGATTCGTCAGGCAATCACCCGTGCAATTGCAGATCAGGCAAGAACTATCAGAATCCCTGTTCATATGGTTGAAACAATCAATAAATTGAAAAAAGTAACAAGGAAACTTGCTCAGGAATATTCAAGAAAACCGACAGAAGAAGAACTTGCTGCAGAAATGAATGTTTCAATTTCAAAACTTCGCGAAATTATTAAAATTGCTCAGGAACCGTTATCTTTGGAAACACCTATCGGTAAAGAAGAAGATTCTCGTCTTGGTGATTTTATTGAAGACAGAGAAGCAGATGCTCCGGTTAAAATGGTTGCATCAGAACTTCTTAAGGAAGATTTGGCAGAAGTTCTCTGCACATTGTCACCAAGAGAACGTGATGTATTGAGATTACGTTTCGGTATGGATGATGGCAGACAAAGAACACTTGAAGAAGTTGGTCAGTTGTTTGGCGTTACAAGAGAACGTATCAGACAAATAGAAGCAAAAGCACTGAGAAAACTTCGTCATCCGAACAGAAAGAAAAAATTAGAAGAATACGTTGAATAATTATAAAAACCTCTCTTATCAAAGAGAGGTTTTTTACAAGCTTGTTTTAGCGCATTTTTTATATATAATCAGATTATGACACTACGAGATAATGTTAGAAATTTTTGCATAATAGCGCATATTGATCACGGCAAATCTACCCTTGCCGACAGATTGTTAGAAAAAACAGGAACTGTTTCTCAAAGAGACATGCAGGAACAGCTTCTTGATTCTATGGATATTGAGCGTGAACGCGGGATTACAATTAAACTCAATGCGGCAAGAATGAATTATAAAGCGCATGACGACAAAGAGTATGAATTAAATCTTATCGATACCCCGGGACATGTTGATTTTTCTTATGAAGTATCACGTTCACTTGCAGCTTGCGAAGGTGCTTTGCTAATAGTTGATGCCACTCAAGGAGTTGAAGCGCAAACATTAGCAAATGTTTATCTTGCTATTGAACAAAATCTTGAAATTATTCCTGTAATTAATAAAATTGACCTGCCCTCTGCAGATGTTGAAAAAGTAAAACAGGAGATAGAAGAAATTTTAGGTCTTGATACATCTGTTGCAATACCCGTAAGCGCCAAAACAGGCGAAGGGATTGAAGATGTGTTAGAAGCCATTGTTGACTATATACCTGCACCTGTTGATAATACCGATAAGCCGTTACGCGCATTGATTTTTGACAGCGTATATGACCAATATTTGGGAACCGTCTGTTATTTTAAAGTTGTTGACGGGGTTATGAATCTCGGCGATAAGGTCAGATTTATGGCAACAGGCAAGGAATGTGAGATTGTTGAACTTGGGTATCAAAATCCGCAAAGAGTACCTGTAAAACAATTAAAATGCGGAGATGTCGGATATTTTGCGGGATCGATAAAAGAACTCACAAGATTTGTCGGAGATACTCTCACTACGGTTGAAAACAGTGCATCAGAGCCGTTACCCGGCTACAAAGAAGCACTTCCGATGGTATTTTCAGGACTTTATCCTGTCGATAATGAGGATTATGCCGATTTGAAAGAAGCATTGGAAAAATTAAAACTTAATGACAGCTCAATTACGTTTGAGCCGGAAACATCAAATGCTCTGGGATTTGGGTTCAGATGCGGTTTTCTTGGCATGCTGCATATGGAAATTATTCAGGAACGTTTGGAACGTGAATATGATCTGTCACTGATTACCACCGCTCCATCGGTTGTTTATAAGGTTCACAAAACAAACGGCGAAGTTTTAGACATTGATAATCCGTCAAATCTTCCTGATGCCCAGTATCGTGATTTTATTGAAGAACCGTATGTAAAAGTTCAGATACTTGCGCCAAACGATTATGTCGGAACTTTAATGGATTTGGCGCAGTCAAAACGCGGAATATTTATTAACATGACTTATTTAGACAAAGTCAGAGTTGATTTGACCTACGAAATTCCGCTAAGCGAAGTAATTACAGACTTTTATGATCAACTAAAATCCCGCACAAAGGGTTACGCCAGCATGGATTATGAATTTTGCGGATATAAGCGCTCAAATCTTGTAAAATTAGATATTATGCTTTCAGGCGAAGTAGTGGATGCACTTTCTGTAATCTGTCATACTGACAGCGCTTATTATATAGGGCAAAAATTAACTGTAAAATTAAAAGAAATTATCCCAAAACAACTTTTTGAAGTTCCAATTCAGGCAGCAGTAGGCGGAAGAATTATTGCCAGAACAAACATTAAAGCAATGCGCAAAAACGTACTTGCAAAATGCTATGGCGGTGATATTTCCCGTAAAAGAAAACTTCTTGAAAAACAAAAACGCGGTAAAAAGCGTATGAAATCCGTCGGAAGTGTAGAAATACCTCAAGAAGCATTCATGGCTATTTTAAGTTTGGAAGAAGAGTAACTTAATAAAGACAGTAAGATACCTAAGGCAATAAGGCACTAAGAAGGTAGGTCGGGTAAGTCGTATAGAATTGCAGGTTAGGCATACTTGCCCAACAAATAAAGTCGTTAAGTTCTTTACAGGGATTAGTTATTTTCAATATAGTACGATTATTACTAATATTAATAACCTGATAAGAACTTAGTGCCTTAGTGCCCTAGTATCCTAGCGTCTTTTGTTAACATTTGTTAACAAATTACTCAAATCATGCAATTTCCTAATTCAAAAATACTTTATATATATACGAGAGATGGAAAATCTTATCAATAGGATGAACGATTAAAACATATCACTATATGTGAGCAGAAAAAAGGAGATTGAACAATGGGCGGAACAAACGGCGTAAACGGAAGCGGAAACAATTTTCACATATCTGGTTTTTGGAGCAAACCAAATTTAGAAGCTGCAAAAACAGAACAATCAAAATTATCTCAACCGATTAAATTAACATCAGATAATGTAAAACGAGAAGAATTAGGATTTGTAAATCCTTACAACAGCTCTGATGTAAATATCGCAGAATCAAGAGAAATTGCATCAAATACAAACAAAATAATGGAACAATTAGGATATAACTTTAAAGTAACTCCAAAAGCAGTAGCTAGCGTAGCTGAAGGGTTAAATACACAAACTATTCCTTCATTAAATACTGCAGATGATAATGCGGTTGCAGCTAGAGTCGCAACCCCAAAAGGACCATTCGCAGACTTATTTGCATAAATCATAATAAAATCTTCTCTCTCACATATTTAAAGCCGATTGGATATCCAATCGGCTTTTTAATATATTTTATCACTCCCTGCCCTCTCCTAAAATTAGGAGAGGGTTTAGTTAGAGTTTGTTACAAAAACTTAACAATACATGACAAAATCCTAAAGATTATTAAAAACATGCCGTAATCAATCATGTGAGTAAAATAGAAGGAGACCAAGTTATGGCAGTTGAATTTAACAAATTCGGAAAGTACAACAACTACAACTTACTTATTGGTCAGGAAGCAGCTAAAAAAGCGCAAGAAGGTCAGAAAGAAGAAGTAAAGGAAGTTGAAACAAAAGCAGCATTTAAAGGTTTAGAAAACGAAACCGATTTATTAACAAAAAATGCACAGAATCTTTATGGAGTAAAAATTTCAAAATTCACCCCAAAAGACAGTGACATTGCAGATGAAACAAATGCTATTTTGGCAGGATTAGGGTTTAACTATAAAGTAACACCGCAACAGGTTGCAAGTGTTGCAAACGGTTTAAACGAAATCGTTTTACCGGGATTAAAATCAGTTGAAGACGGAGCAGTAGCTGCACGCATTGCAGATCCAAACGGTCCGTTTGCTGATTTGTTCGCTTAAAGAACAGAGATTTTTTAAAACTTATAATATATATTTACTCACACACTTTTTTTTAAGTCGGTTGTAACACAATCGGCTTTTTAATTATTAATAAAAGCCCATACCATAAACAGTATGAGCTTTTGTTTTAATTGATATATATTTTAAATAGTGGTAAATCCGGTTAATTATCTTAAACTAACTTTTACAGCAGGTCCTTTTTGTTGAATTTCTACTTTATTCTCTCTTGCTAACCAACCTAAACCTAAATCTGCAAAGTTACCTTTCAAATCTAAATCTTTTTTCATTTTAGAAAAAGATACAGTTCCGTTTGTATGGAGATATTCATAAATTTCTCCTGCACTAAAACCTATTTGTTCTTCTAATGTTAAACTGACTTTTTTTGATGTTGCCATAATCTGTTTCTCCTTCCGTTCTAAAATTAATAATTGTATCCGTGACACTTTTTCGATACTCAAATAATATGATATTTTTAAATATTAAACATCATATTTAGGGTGTACATTTTTGACAGGTTTTCATGCTAAAATACATCATAAGGAGTATTGCTCTATATGTTTATTGAGGGAAGTTTAGTTTCTAATAAAACGGATATTTTAATTGATAAATATGTACAACTTTTAAACAGCGGAATCAGTGCATCAGAAATACTTGTCCTCGTTCAAAATTCGACACTCAAAAATGATTTTCAGAATAAAGTATTGGAAAAATTAACAGTTGACTGTACTGAAAAGCTACAAATTCACTCATTTTTTTCACTTGTATACAATACCGTAAATGACAATTGGGCATTTTTAGAAGACCGGAACGTATTTGATAATCCTGCCATTCTACCGAATTTATCAGGTCTGGAAATTTCTCAATTTATATTGAAAGACATTTTAAAAGAAGTTCCGTTTAAAGGATACAATTCAAGGATGTCATTAATTCAGCAGATTTTCAGACGTTATTCACTGATAATACAGAATAATCTTTCGCCATCGGAAGTCGATGAACGGGCAAAAATACTAAAAGAGGGATTTAGTGATGAGGCATCCCTTGCTATCAAAAAATTGTTGCGTAAAACATTGGAATTAAGGGGATTTGATTATTTAAGACAATGTTTACTATTCAATTTTATTTATAAAAATACTGACTACTTTAAAAATATAAAGTATCTTATTGTTGATGATGCAGATGAATGTACCCCGATATGCATTGATTTTATTGAATATTTATCCAAACAACTAAACGATTTTTATATCGCAATAGATCCTCTCGGATCAAGCAGATGCGGATATTTGAGCGCAGACAAAAATAATTATGAACGGTTAAAAAAAATCTTCAATTCTGATATTGGCCCCCTGAAAGGGGGAAATGGCTCGCAGAGCCAAAGGGGGTTATGTAAGGGTATTAGGATACTCCCATATATAAAAGATTTCTCAAGAAAAATGCGGAAGGAAATGACTCCTCAAGAATTAAAAATATGGAATTTTATTCGCAAGGAACAGTTGGGGATAAAATTCAGACGGCAACACCCAATTGATAATAAGTATATTGCAGATTTTGCCTGCCCTGAACAAAAAATTATAATCGAAATTGACGGTTCTCAACATATAGAATCAACAAATGATAAATACAGGACATTTTACATAGAAAACATAGGATATAGAATTGTAAGATTTTATAATAATGAGGTTGATACAAATATTGATGGGTGTATTGAGTTTTTAAAATCTGTAATAAATGCACCCCCTACCGCCTGCGGCGACTTCCCCCTAAAAGGGGGCAGAAGTGAATCAGCTGCTATTTGCCCCCTGAAAGAGGGAAATGGCTTGCAAAACCAAAGAGGACTGGCAGCAGATAAACTTTTTGCCAATGTTGCAAACGGAGAATTTAACAAGCTTGAAAACTTTTCATACAAATCTTTTTCAAAGCGCTCACAAATGACCGAAAGTGCAATTAATAAAATAAACGAACTGCTAAAAAAGGGGGCAAAACCAAACGAAATTTCCATAATAAGCCCCGTTATTGATGATATGCTGAAATTTACCCTCAAAAACAATTTTAAAACAGTAGATTTAGTATTTCTGACAGGCAGTGAAAAACTTATACAAAATAAATTTGTACTTGGGGCAATTACTATTCTTAAACTCTGTACGGATTTGAAAAATGGCTTAAGCGAATTTGATATAAGAGTTATTTTATCTGAGTTTTTAAAAATTCCTATAAAATACTGTGAAAAGATACTTCAACATTTTGAACAAACAAAAGAACTTATTCAGTATAAATTTGAAGATAGTGAATATACACAAAAATACGCAAACTTCCTCAAACTTGTTCATTCATTATCAATTTCAGACAAAAAAATATCCGAACAAATAATTAATATTTATAATGAATTATTTACCCCTGAAAAAATTAATAAGAATGAAATAAATAAATTTAACTTTTTCATCAAACAAATAACAGATTTTGAAAATATTTTCGGAAAAGAATTTAATAACCGAAAGACTGATATAATTTTACAGATCGAAAACTCCGTTATTTCGGAAAATCCATATTCTGTTCTTGAAATTAAACAAAATGACCTTGTAATTTCTACTCCGCAAAAAATTATAGATAATCATATTCAGACAAAATATCAATTCTGGCTTGATATTTCAAGCAGCGAATGGATAAAATCAGACACCGGCCCGCTGTATAATGCTTGGGTATTCCAAAAAGATTGGGATAAAGATAGCTATACAATCGAAGATAATATAAAACTATCAGCAGATAAAAATGCCCGAGTATTGCGTAAACTCTCGTTGTGCGCATTTGAGCATATATACTGTTATTCAAGCTTATTTGATTCAAACGGAGTCGAAAATTACGGCGGCATTGAAGAATATATAGTAACAACAGAAGAGACAGAACAACAAGAAAACGAACAGAGTTTTAATATTACCCCCCGCTCCGACCAAAAGGCGGTTCTTGATTATGAAAAAGGATATATGGGAATTTCTGCCGTGCCGGGAGCAGGAAAAACCACCATCTTACTTGCACTGATAATTAAATTGCTTGATAAAGGCATTAATCCCGAAAATATTTTTGTTTTGACTTATATGGATTCTGCAGCCAGAAATTTCAGAGAACGTATTAAAAATGTCCGCAAAAATTCATCAAAAATGCCAAATATAAGCACAATACACGGTCTTGCGCTGCGGATACTGAAAGAAAACGGGAATCACGAAAAACTCGGACTTAATGCAGATTTTGAAATCTGCGATGATTCACAAAGGAACCGAATTTTAAGAGAAATTTCTCAAAAACTCGGATTGGAACAAAAAACAGCAGAAGAATTTGACAGAGCAGTATCAACATTTAAAATGAACGGCGGAATTTTGCCAAAAAATATTACCGATGAGAAACTGAAAAAATTTGCTTATTTTTACAAAGCATATTGTGAAAATCTGAAAAATTCCAACCTGATAGATTATGATGATATGCTAACCGGTTCTGTCAAAATTTTAGAGCAGAATCCTGATATATTGGCATATTATCAAAATATTTGCATGTATTTGATTGAAGATGAAGCACAGGATTCATCTCTTATTCAGCAAAAACTGATTCGACTTTTGGGCGGGAAATACAAAAATATAATAAGGTGCGGTGATGTAAACCAATCAATTACCGCGACATTTTCAAATGCAGATGTTGAAGGTTTCAGAAAATTTATAACAGAGAATTACAATGTGAGCATGAACTGTTCTCAAAGATGCACAAAAGATGTCTGGGCTCTTGCAAACCAACTTGTTTCGATTTCGCTGGCAAATGAAACAAGCAAAAATGCATTTTTTGAAATGTATATGGCTCCTGTTGAAGGGAAAAATCCTGTTGAGAAAAATGCTGTTATTTCTGAAATTTTTGACACTCCACAGGAAGAAAAAAGCCAAGTATTAAAGATTATCAGAGAAACACTATCCAAACACCCCGATTACACTGTCGGAATTTTACTAAGAAATAATTATCAGGTTGAAGCGTGGCAGAATTTGATTGAAAATGCCGGATTTAAAGTTATCACAAGGAATCAGTGTCTGGCACAAAAATCTATTTTCAGGGTAATTTTTGCGGTTATGAAAATTATTTTACATCCGTTTGACAATGATAATTTAGGCGAAAATTACGATATCATTTCCGAAACAGGACGATATAAATACGGGCTCGGGACGGAAATTAAAAAATACGAAAACCCGTTTATACAACTTAATTGTGACAATTTTAATAATCAAAGTTTGGAACAATTTTACTGGGATGTAAATTATTGGGTTTCGCTATGCTATCTTCCGCCAAATGAACTCGTAGTAAAAATCGCACAGGATTTGGGAATTATGGAATCTGAAATTGACAAATCTAATATCCACCTGATTTCTACGTTGATTAAACGAATCTGTATTAAAAATAATTCACTTTCTTACGCCGCCGACAGACTCTCAGAACTAGCCAAACGACCAAATTTAAGCGGTTTTAAATTTTTCTCCGAAGAAGATGAAGATGACAAAAAATCCCTTCAGGGTAAAGTGCAAATCATGACAATGCACAAATCAAAAGGAGATGAATTTAATCTCGTTTTCATCCCGGAAATGAGTGAAAAAAATCTGCCGCTTACTATTGAATCAATAAACCTTAAAAATGCAGATTTCATAGAAAAAATCAGATGTCTTAATCCGAATTATAAGAAAAAATCCGATTATGAACTAAAACAGGAAATTCTTGAAGAAAATCTGCGTCTTTTGTATGTGGCAATAACAAGAGCAAAAAACCAACTGCACATAACAACAAGCACAAAAGAACAAACACGATACGGAAAACTAAAAGACTCCGAACCAAGTGTAATTTTTGAAGAATTACTGAATTAATTACTTTTAGTATTTAATTTTAATTTTTTCTATATCTCTGAAATTAGACGCATTAGATTTTGACTCTGTATCGCCAAGAAGCATAACGGCCTTGACTTTTGCTTTTTTACGCCTTGAATCCATCGGGAATTTTGTTATCGGCTGATGCGCATAACTTCTTATTAAATTACGTATTTGTTTTTTGTCCTCATCTTTCAGATAGAATGAAAATACAGTTACATCTTTTATTGAGCCATCATCCGTAACAATAAACGAATAATAGAACCAAGTTCCAAGACCATAGTAATCAAGAGATTCAATATACATACTATCGTCAAGAATTCTGTTAACAAAATTACTTCTCCAGGTACTCCAGTCAATATTTTGATATTTATATCTTTCAGCTTCGCTGCGGTAATCCTGATTTCCAAAACCTACATTGTAATTACCGTATTCACCTTCGTTACCGTAATTACTGCCGCTATTACCAAAACGACCGCCTGCATTTCCAAACTCGCCGCCGGCATTATGAAATTCACCATTATTTCCTACATTTCCGCCTGCATTACCGAATTTGCCCTGGTTGCCAAAATTTGCACCCTGATTTTGAAAATTACCGTTATTACTGAAACTCCCGCCACTATTATTAAATTGACCGTTATTACCTATATCAACATTTGCATTTGAGCCGTTTACATTTTGATTATTTAAATTTCCGGCATTATTTAAACCGACATTAGCATTTGAAATACCAGTATCACCTTGATTGATAACAATTTCCTGACTGCTTACTTTTACTCTCGATATAGTCTGCATATCTTTAGCAGTCAAAACTATCACAGATATTATTACGAATATAACCACACCTGCAATTATTTGAACTTTAGTATTATGCTTTTTATTTCTCATGTTTTAAAATTAATCCAGTGTTTGGAAAACTTCATTATAATTGTTAATCTTATGCATTGTACCGCTTAACATCATTGTTTCGGCAATCAACAACGCCGTAGGAACAAACGCAGCCATTGAACTTATGAACATACCGGAAATATCTCCACCAATTTCCTGTATAAAGTATGAAACGTTCATAGTAAATTCAATTGCAACAATAACACAAGCTATTGCCATAGTTATATTTTTCTCTTTATGTAAACCCTTGATAGCATCTAAACCTAAGATATTGACACCATGGCTTGCATAATCATGAAATCCGTCAAACTTGATAATTTCAGATGCCTTAATTTGTTTCCCAATTGTAAA
Organism: uncultured bacterium; assembly: GCA_902802825.1. GTDB lineage: Bacteria > Cyanobacteriota > Vampirovibrionia > Gastranaerophilales > Gastranaerophilaceae > Zag111. The sequence continues at coordinate 27,818 of CADCNV010000009.1, forward strand.
TGCTCTTACAAATGAGAAAAACGCGAATATAATCAAGAATGTGGCAAGTACAAGGAATATAGGACTAAATCTTAATCCCCCAACCCTTATCCAGCCGGCAGCTTCCGGGAAGCAACTTGCCAATGTGTTTGATACACCATAAGCAAGGAAAGGTGCTGTTAACATACCTATTATAATTTCAAATACCATTTTAATCTGTGTATTCAAAAGACTGCTCTGTATCATATCTAATTTATTATCACTCAAACTGTTTATATATTTAGAAATGAGAGTTCTGTAACCTTTTAATGTAGTTTCAAAATCTTCTCTGTATTCAACATTCATCAATTGATAATTTGCAGTTTTTAATTGATATTTAAAGAACCCTGAAGCAGCGGAAACGATAGCCAAAGCCCCGACAAACAAGGCCGAAACTAAAAATGATGCAACCAAATTTACATCTCTGTAATAGAATAGGTTGATTGCATATATTACTATCATAAATGCGCAGGATACCATTACCATAATTCTCTGTATATCATTGTTTTCGCCATATCTTTTACTTTGTCCTGCATCAATTAAAGAATAAACTGATTGTTTCATCGCAAATGAAACTGCAAAAACTATAAGAGATATCGCAACCAAAAATCCATAGTTTGTAGTTAAGTTCAAAACCCCTTTGCTCGTATCAATCGGTAAGTGCAAAATAAAATTGGTCATACCGAAAGAACAGATAATAGACAAAATAAAAATTGCAGCATTTGAAAGGAATGAAATTTTTCCAAGTGAAGAAATCTGATTTTTTAATGCCTGAATTTTATAGCCAACCTCTTTTACAATAGCAATTCTGTTATTTTCAATTGTTCCGTTGAAAACATCTTTTCTGTCTCTACTTACACTTCTGCTGTTTTGCACTTGAGTTGCCGCCCTTTCTTTTGTTGTAACCGCACTCGCAGCCATAGCCGCTCCCGCAGCCATAGTTGCCACATCAATATTTACATCTTCAGAATTATTATCCTCAGACAAATCCTTTGGTGAATCCTGACCTACTACAACCAAAATACCATCTTTCAAACTGTTATGCCCTATTGAAAAATGTGCAGGAACAAGAACTTTTTTGAAAGATTTATTGTTAAATAATAAATCAGCACTCTCGTCGCTATTTACAAGGACATATTTTTTGTATTTTGGCGAAAATACCATCTTTGTGTTTATGATTTCTTCAGTACCTTCTATAACAAAATCACAATCAGGAGTAGTACCGATTGTTATAGTTTGTTTATTTTCAAATACTTTTATATCAGAACCGAATTTGATTTCTACATTCATTAATTTTTTCTCCACAAAAGATTATCTGCCAATAGCTCCAAGGAATTTGCTTAACTGTCTTGCTGCGCCTGTTTTATTCCCGATAATCAACTTATCTTCACCCAATACAGGGCCTAATTTTTCCTTAACATAATCTAATTTGTCAGGAGCTGCAAACAAAAACATCATAGCAAACTTGCCATCTGTTTTATCTTTTATTTTTTGAACATCTGCAGGGAATGTATCCCAGTGAATTTGGTTTTCAACCTTGCCTTCATTTTCCAAATCACCCATTACGACAATTGCAGGGTTGTAGCCGTTTTTGTACAAATTCAGAGAATGAGTCATTGCTTTCTCTATGGCTAAACCATAAGCCGTACCGAACTCATCATTATCAATTTTAGTAAATTCTTTCAAAGATTTACGAATTTCTGAAGTCGATTGAGGTGAACCCTCATAAATGATATAAGATTTTTCCGAAACTCTTAAAATTTTTATATGATCTTCCGGATCGAGCATTGAACATAACTGTTTCAATATCTTTGTTTGTTCAGGCAATTCTTTTGCATTTGAAGCCGAAGAATCAACTATAAAAATTACTGATGCTTTATGAAATTCATCAGGTTTGACTTTTGATAATCCAAATACCGTAAGGCATAATGCTATGATAATTGCGCCTACAAATAATATAATTTTTAATTGTCCGTTACTAGATTTTCTGTTTCTCATAATTATAACTTACCATAATTTTTTAAATTGTGTAATCATATAAACGATGTAAAGAGTTAAGACGATAAGAACTAAAATCTTATCATCTTAACACTTTAAATTTTTAAGAAAAATATCTTTTCAAAAGCCCGTCAAAGCCCTTACCGTGACGTGCTTCATCTTTTGCCATTTCATGAACAGTATCATGAATAGCATCATAACCAAGTTCTTTAGCTCTTTTAGCAAGTTCTAATTTACCGTCACAAGCACCAAACTCAGCTTCTGCACGAAGTTCAAGATTTTTCTTTGTAGAATCAGTTACAACTTCGCCCAATAATTCTGCAAATTTTGCAGCGTGTTCAGCTTCTTCAAATGCATATCTTTTGTATGCTTCAGCTACTTCAGGGTATCCTTCTCTTTCAGCAACTCTTGACATTGCAAGATACATACCTACTTCAGTACATTCACCTGAAAAATTAGCTCTTAACCCTTCCATTACCTGAGCATCTTCAACTTTACCATCACCTACATGGTGTTCACAGGCATAAACTTTACCTTCTCCACCAATTGCTTTAAAAGTTGTAGCGCCGCATATAGGGCATTTATCAGGCATTGTATCGGATTCTGTTGACCAACCACAAACTGTACAAACAAATTTCATAATAACCACCTTTCCTTGTAATATCAAAAGTATAACAAAAAAAAGGACTTTTGCATAGTAGTTTATAGAAATTTACATTGAAAGAAGCGCCAGTTCTTTCGAACTGGCGCTTCTTTATCTGTCACATTATGCATTAAATGTTTTGAATGAAGATTCAACGTTTTTGGAAATTACTTTTTTAACCGCATCCATTTCTGTTTCATTGCATCATTATATGCTTCTTCATCAGTTGTTGTAGTAGTTGTTAACGGATATGTACGGGAATTATTTTCATCTAATTTGATTGTAATTGCGATATATCTCCCTGAGGTATCTTTTTCAACGGTAGCTTCCTGATGTAATACTTCTCTTGTTTGTCTTGTTGAACCAAGTGAATAGCAAGGAATGCTTGCAAGTTGCTTGTTATTGTATTTTTGATCTTGAGTTAATTCACTTTCTGCGTATAAATGTGGTTCATAGTTGCCTGTTGTAGTATTTTTTACATATCTGATGTAAAAATCTCCATTATCTGCAGTTTTATCCCGCACCATTTTAAGAAGATATACTTCATTTTTAAGCATAGCTCTTTTTTGTGCAGTACTTAATTCTTGAGCATACTCATCATTTGCCAATTTTGTGTTAATTTGCTCATCAGTAAGGTTGTCAATAGCTTCATCAGTAAGGTTATCAATCTTTCTCAAAGTTGAACTTCCGATAACATATGCATTTTCTCTTTTTTCAACCAAACTTGATGTAGCAGGAACGATAGCATAATCATCTTGCCATTCTTCAACATAATTAACATAATATCTGTTTGCAGCTCTTCCTTCCGTGGTTGTATCAGGTAATAAGGAAATAAGTGTGTTAGTCATCGCACCGTCATTGAATGTATAAGATACTTTTGTATAGTCATCAATTGACGGAGGTGTAGGAACTTCCATATTACACAGTTCGCTGTAATAGCTTGCTGATTCATTGGACAATGTAGTTCTCTGCTGGTTAATTTGTTGTCCTTCGAATTCAACATTATTCTTTCTAGCTGTTAAACTTAAAAATCTTGCTTGTGATGCTGACATTCCCATGGCTTTTTTCCTTTCAAGTTATTTTTCTGTTATACATCATGTCGGCAGGTAAAAGCATGAACTTTAATGTTTTTCTGCATGTTCTTAATATTTTGTTACAATAGGGATTGAAAAAGCCAGAAATTCAATTATAATAGTAATAATCGCACATTTACAATTTTAAAAGTTATTAAGTAGTTAAGTATATAAGCAGATAAGTTCTTTACGGGAATTAATTATTATACTGCTAAACAATTATTACCAATATTTATAATATTGATATAAACTTATCTACCTAAATACTTATCTACATATATACTTAATAATCATCATGGGGACGTTTTGGATTAGACAGGATGTTTTGGTGGTAATATGCAGCGGGTCGGAGCGCTGTTCTCCGTCATCAACGAGCAAAACAAATTAAGTGCTAACAATGTAAGAAAAGTAGACTTCGCTGGTGCTTACGCATTGGCTGCTTAGTCTATATTAGCCACTCATAGAGCCCAGCTTGCCGGTTTTATGGGTCCATTATGCAAGCGGCAGTGTATTGATGCAAAGTAGATACATCAAGACAACTTTGCAAGGTTTAGAGTTTCCTTTAAATAAAACCTTGGGCTGATTCGTATGGTTTAGACATTTCCCTGAATCAGTTGAGCAAAAAATTGCCTACACTCGTAGAAGTATATTGTCATCCGTTTTGGACGTGGGTTCGACTCCCACCGTCTCCACCAAAAAAGAGAACAGGTTTATCTTGTTCTCTTTTTTGGTATGATGAGTATGAAGGAGAACACCATTTTAGGGTTCGGCGCAAGCCGCGCAAAGGCTGAAGCCGTCGGCGAAATCGTCAAGCTGTTCGCAGGACATATGAGCCGACGCGAAAACCGTCTAACGCGCGGCGCAGCAAGACATTCCCACCGTCTCCATTTTATAAATTGTAAATAAATATGCGCATTGGGGAGGAGAACCCAACAGACCGACAGGTCTGTATGTGGTTCGAGCGAGGAGCGAGCAGAGGGCGAAACAGATTTTGCTTGTGGCGTCAAGCCACATGCATTTTTCAGGACAATTGATCAGACGTAGAATTTGTCATTGCGAGGGCAAAAGCCCGAAGCAATCCAGCTATTGCCGATTTTAAGAGTGTTGATTTTAGGCAACAAATTATTTCCGGTATGCTGAAGTTTACCCTATAGACTTCAAGTCTGTTTTAAGTTTTGTAATAGTAAAAAGTTTATAAATTCATTTTTTTGCTATTAAAAATTTTTATTTTCAATAAAAACAATTTCTACT
>CADCNV010000010.1 GCA_902802825.1 uncultured bacterium
ATATTTACAAAAGATAAAATAGTTGAAGCATTTAAAGAAGCAACAGATGCGGGCTCAAATAAATTCTTAAAAGCTTTAAAGAGTATGAACCTGAAACGCTCTGTGATTGGAGTTCTTATCGCAACTCTTGTTGGATGCAGCGTTCAGCCGATTAATATGTGGCTTACAAAACGTAAAACAGGCGGAGACGGATTTGTTGGCGGCGGGGAAAAAGATGATTCCGCTAAATTCAAAATAGAAAAGCTATTAACAGCCGCATTATTCGGAACAGGCGTAATTGCGACCATAGGGAATCCGAGAAACTTATTAAAAAATCTTCAGTTTAAAGGATTTACACCTACAATTAATCAGTTGAAGTTTATTTACGGTACAACAATTATGTCAAGATTCCTGGCTGCCCGTAATGAAAATGAATTAAAAGAATCATCTACAAAAGATATTCTTGGTTTTGTAAACTGGCTAATTTTAGGCAATTTTGTTCAAAAACTTGTTGCTCAAAGCTTTGACAAATCATTAATTAAACAAGAACAAAAAGGCGGAATACTGAATTGGATCAGAACATCATCACTCAAAACAAGAGATGAAGTCCTGCATCAGGCCTTGGGCGAAAAAGCATTTAAAGATGGAAAAGCATTGAAATTCGGAGAAATGATAAAAGCCATTGGCGATAATAAAGCCGCTAAAAAGAAACTCGGAATACTAACTTTGGCACAGATTGCCGGCTATGTATATTCAGGCGTAGTTTTAGGCGTCGGGATACCAAAATTAAATATATATCTGACTAAACGCAGAATGGCAAAACAGGAAGCTCGTACAGCAAAAGAACAACAGCCGGCTGCAGTTAATGATGACAAAATGCTTTCTCCTGAAAACAGAGAATTTTTAAATCAGAAAAATTTTACCGGTAAGGATTCTTTCTCTTTGGTGAAAGATCATAATATCCACAAACAAGTTGCATAGTGCTCAGTTCTCACTACGTTCGTAGTTCTGCAAAATCCGCTACGCATTTTGCATTAAACGCCACCGCTCAAAACAAAATCGAAAATATTCATTTTACGATTATTGTTTTTCGTCTCTCGCTTCGCTCGTGGCTCTGCAAAATGCTAAAAAAAACCTGATTTCAAATGAAATCAGGGATAAAATTGTAGGGGAAAAATTAAATTGGAATTAATATAAAAAATATACTTGTTATGCGATATGCAGCAATGATTTGTTATATGCTGCGATAAAATTCATTTGTTCAAACAATAAATCAGAACGGTCAACAAATGGCTGCGGCTGAACGGCAACTGTTGTTGTTACCTGATCTTTGTATATGTCTTGCAATTTTGAATCAATCTTTTTTAAATTTTTTAAAGCCATAATTTTTGACCTCTTCTTATTATCTCTCTCTTGTATATATAAAGTATATACTCAAACTCAAATTTCAGATATTATTATTTTTGTTACAATTCTTAATAAAAGAATAAAAATAACAATATTTGGGCAAATTTGCACAGCAAATTGTTTTTATTAATATATACATGTAAGGGAAAAAGGAAGTAGAATGTCTGAACAAGGATTGAACTTATACAATAATTCTATAAATAAGCGCCCGAATTTTACGGCTCAACCTCCCTCAATGCAAGGAGGTAATGAAACAATACAGCAGGCAACACAAGCTTCAGGTGCCGGTTATGTTAATAATCGTTTGAATGCTTCAAAAGATGCAGATCCCATGACAACATTAGGTTTAACTACCGCAATCGGCTATGGCATTGGCCAGGGCATGGATTATTTTGGGCCTAAATGTGAAGGAAAATACGAGCAAACTATCCTTGGCAAACTTGGTGCATTTGGAGATAAACTTGCCAAAACCAAAGTTGGGGCATTCATTGAACGTCAATTAGATAAAGCAAGCATAAAATGGGAACAATTATCACATAAGAGTCGCATTGTATACACATTGAGAAATCATTCAACACGTCCTGAATGGCAATTTGCCAAAATGCCGTTCTTTGGTTTACACGGATTCTTATCAACGGATACTCATACAATATTAGAAAATTATACAAAACCAATATCAAATATTGAAAGCCGATTACTTGGAATTATTCCTCGTCCGAATAAGAATGACTTCAGCAAACTTGAACAATATGGGATGAGCGAAGAAGCAATTAAGAATTTCAAAAATACGCTTAGCGGCAAACCATTCCTTGAACAGGCAAAAGCATTACAAATAAAAGAGCTTGAACTTTTGGGAGCTGCTAATATTGATACAACAAAAACTCTGGAAGAACTTCAAAACGCAGCAAAAGAACTCAAAATAACAAAAAAACTCGGATTTAATTCTGTTGCAGAGTTTGAAAAAGTAATGAAGAATGTTGTAGAACATCCTAAAGAAATTATGGCCGCTTTTGAAAGAGCAACCGCAAACGGTCAGGATTTGCATATTTCAATTAACCGCGGAACAGGTTCCGGTTTCATGGGAAAACTAAAATCTCATTTTATGGGACGAAAAGTAAGTATCAGTGAATACCTTAACAAATACAAAGCAACTTTAGGCAAAGGCAACTCAACCCGCCTTGGCAGAGCTTTACCAAAGGCATTGGGGTGGCTTGTTGAAGGTTGCACAAACAGATTCGCAGGCGGCAAACTTGCACCGTTTATGCAGGCATTCATCTTTGCAGATATGGCATATCACACAGCCAAAGCCCCTAAAGGTGAACATGGCAAAACACTTGCCGAAAGATTTGTAAACGACTTTTCATACTTTGTTGCAATGACTTTGGGGCTGATGGGAATTCACAAAATCGGCGGCGGAAAGTATATCGGAACGGATGCAGCAGGCAGAGAAGCATACCGCGCAGCATTAGAAATACATAAAGCAAGAAATAAGGCAGGAGAATTTTTAACGAAACAAGCATTCAAAGACAGCTTGAAAAGCGTAAATGCACACCTCAACGTTGACGGATTAAAATGGTACCAAAAAATTTGGCAAAAGGCAGGAAGATTTATAAATATAGGTAATGAACATGGCGGAGTTTGGAATAATCCAAATGCAAAAGTAATGAACTTTGTAAGAAAGATTGCAAGTAAAAACCTGATAGGCGTACCTTTGAGAATCTGGCTTGCGATGGCTGTTGTAACACCGATTTTCGTAAAAGCAACAACAAAAATTGCACATTTAATCTTTGGACGTCCGACCCATTCGGTTCTTGATGAAGATGAAGAAGAAAACAATGAAGTTCAGAATCAAGACCAAATGAATCAACCGCAAAATCAACCCCAAACAGCAGACAAAGATCCAAATCATTTACCGGATTCAAATTTAATTAAACAAACATTAAACGGACAATATAACAACCAACCTCAACAGCCGAACACAGTTGAAACAACAAAAACTGCTGACGGCAAATTACAGGAACCGGTAAGAACATACATTCCATCCCCTGTCGGTATGGTTAATCAGGGACTTGATCCATCAAAAGCTGATATAGCACTTGCCCGTGCAGATGCAGCAGAACAACAAATTGCAGATATTATGGCATCTGTCAGAAAATCGTAAACAGTTTTACAGACAATTAAAACTCCGATATAATAAAAATATATCGGAGTTTTTTTATGAGCGAACTTGAGATTAAAAGAGTAATTGGTTTGATGTCAGGAACATCCTGCGACAGCATAGATGTAGGGCTATGCGAAGTTTATCCTGATATGAGTGTAAAACTCATTAAAGGGATAAATTACAAATACCCGCAGCATATAAGAGAAAAAATTTTTCAGATTTTCAGAAATGAAGCATTTGTTTCAGATATTTGCAAAATGAATTTTGCAATAGGTGAATGTTTTGCAAATGCGGCAAACACCCTGATAGGAGAGTTTGGGAAGCCGGATTTTATATCAAGTCACGGGCAAACAATTTTTCACTACCCGTTTGATGAAAAAATTGACGACATATCATTAAAAAGCACCCTTCAGATAGGAGAAAGCTCCGTTATCTCACAAAAAACCGGCTGTACAGTTATATCTAATTTCAGAGAAGCTGATATATCACAAGGAGGACAAGGCGCGCCATTAGTTTGTTTTGCCGATGAAAAATGGTTCAAAGCCAAAAAGAAAAATTTTGCAATCCAAAATATTGGCGGAATATCTAATGTCACAGTTGTATCGCAGGATTATGACACATTTGGCTTTGACACCGGCTTAGGCAATATTATGATTGATTATTGCGTTAATAAATTTTTCTCACTGCCTTATGATAAAGATGGTGAAATTGCATCAGAAGGAGTTGTATCAGACAGCTGGCTTGAATGTTTATTGCAGGATGAATATTATTTTATTGACCCCCCAAAATCAACGGGGAGAGAATATTTCAGCCCTGAATACATTGAAAATGCTCTTAAATATGCTCCAAAAAATCCAAAAGATATTATAACAACAGTCACGGCACTAACTGCAAAAACAATTGCTGATGCTTATGAAAGATTTATATACCCGAATGTCGGAATTCACGAAGCCGTCATTTGCGGCGGAGGAGCATATAACAGAACACTGATGAAATTTTTACGCTTATATTTACCGTCATATATCAAACTGAAAACATGCGAAGATTACGGAATTTCAAATAATTATAAAGAAGTTATGGCTTTTGCACGCTTGGGGTACTGCACATATTACGGAATCTATAATAATCTGCCATGCTGCACAGGAGCAAGAAGACGCGTTGTTATGGGTAAAATAACAAACTAGATAACTGTAAAAAAGATTTTACATACTAACAAAAAAAATAATTTTCGTGCTATTATAAATATAGTAGAAAATTAGGAATGTGTGTCATGGCTAATTTGAAAGAAGAAAAAATTATAGGAATACCCCGCGCAATGTCGTTTTACAACAATTATCCGTTTTACTTCGGATTTTTTAACGACCTTGGAATCAAAATTGTTTTGTCTGATGTTACAACAAAACAAACAATGTCAGAAGGTGCAGGACTTGTTGTCACAGAAACTTGCCTGCCAATAAAAGTTTATGTCGGGCACATTCTTAATCTTTTGAAGAAAGGTGTAAAGAATATTCTTGTTCCTTCACTTCAGTCAATTGATAAAAAAATATATAATTGTTCAAAAATCCGCGGATTGCCGGATTTAATCAGAAATGTTATAAAAGAAGATTTTAATATGATTGAAGCAACTCTTGATAAATCAGAAAAAAATCAGGGATTATATGAGTTTTTGTCAGAATGTGTAAAGCCCTTTGGCATCACAGATATGAACCTCATTAAAAAAGCTTCAAAAGCCGGCTGGAGATGTTATAACAATTTCCATGTTATGACAAAATCAGGAATGCCTTATTCTAAGGCACTGAGCTATGCACTTCAGGGTAAAGTCGTAATCGGACAGAGCTCAAAAGAATATCCTATTTCAATAGCACTTGTCGGGCACGGATACAACATATATGATGAACGTGTTTGTATGAAAATTATAGACAAACTTGAAAAAATGGATGTAAGAGTTTGCACATCACTTCAATTGTCTGCAGAGCAGCTTGATGAAGGAATACTTACCCTCGGAAATGAAAAGTATTGGGCAAACGAAGACGAAATGACAGGAACGGCAGGACACTATTTAAAAGATAATAAAGTGGACGGAGTTGTTACTGTTACGGCTTTTGGCTGCGGGCCTGATTCGTTGATGATTGAAAGAATTACAAGGAAAGCAAAACAATTTGGCAAACCGCTATTGAACCTTACAATTGATGAGCAAACAGGAGAAGCCGGATTTGTAACACGTCTTGAGGCATTTGTTGATATGCTTTTCCGCAAAAAACGGGCTTCAATCGTTAACAAGATTAATTTAAAGGAAAACAGCGAACACGAATATAAAATTAATACCGATATTATAGAAACAAAGTCATAGTTTTTTGTTTATTGTATAATATTGTGTACGAGGTATAAATATGCAGTTAGAATTTTTATATTCAAAAATACACAGAGCAACCGTAACAGATGCTAATCTTAATTATGTCGGCTCAATTACGATTGATAAGGCACTTTTAGATGCCGCAAACATGAAAGAATGGCAAAAGGTTGAAATTTTAGATGTTAATAACGGTGAAAGATTCCAGACATACATAATTGCAGGGGAAGAAAATTCAGGATGCATTTGCCTTAATGGTGCGGCCGCAAGAAAAGTTCAAAAAGGCGATAAGGTTATTATTGTAACTTATGCTCAGATGAACGAAACAGAAGCACAAAATCACAAACCTACTATCGTGATTGTTGATGATGAAAATAAAATTATTGGTTAAGGAAAAGACACTGAGCATAACGGTGCTTTCTTTACATAATCTTTACTTGACCTTTTTTAAATAAAATTTTATGCTATATAAGTTAAGATTTTATATGGTATGAGTTATCATGCCAATATAAGGAAAAGAGGGACGTATGACAGAATTTACTCACAAAAGAGGCGACGGAAAAACTTTTAATCAAGAGGATATAAAAAGACTCATCGGAGAATATAATATCAAGTTTATTAAGCTTCAATTCGTTGATATAAACGGTCAGGTAAAAAATATTACTTTACCTTCAGAGCAAATTGATAAAGTATTGAATAATGAAATTATGCTTGACGGCTCTTCTATAAAAGGTTTCAGAAGCATTGAAACATCCGATATGTTCTTCCACCCTGATTTGACAAGTTTTCAGATTTTGCCATGGAGAGAACACGAAGGAGGAAATTCTGCGCGTTTAATTTGTGATATATACAATGTTGACGGAACACCATTTGAAGGTTGCCCAAGATGCAACCTCAAAAGAGTTATGCAGGCCGCTGAAAAAATGGGTTTCTCAATGAATATCGGGCCGGAAGCCGAATTTTTCTTATTCGCAAAAGACAAAGAAGGTAAAATAACAACAACAACCCAGGATCATGCCGGTTATTATGACGTCGGCCCTGAAGATTTGGGAGAAGATGTACGTTCTGATATTGTTTTAACCCTTCAAGAAATGGGATTTGATATTGAAGCATCTCATCATGAAGTAGCTGACGGACAGCACGAAATTGATTTTAAATACTCTGATATTTTAACTGCGGCAGATAACGTTGCAACATTTAAAGTTGCAGTAAGAGCAGTCGCAGCAAAACATAATTTGCATGCAACATTTATGCCTAAACCGATTTTTGGTATTAACGGTTCGGGTATGCACTGCAATATTTCATTATTTAAAGATGGCAAAAATGCTTTTTATGACGAAAAAGCAGAATACCAGTTATCAGATATTGCCAAATATTCAGTCGGCGGAATGCTGAAACACGTAAAAAGTTTTACTGCGGTAACGAATCCGCTTGTAAACAGCTACAAACGACTTGTGCCCGGATATGAAGCACCTGTATACCTTGCTTGGTCACTTGCAAACAGAAGTGCATTATTGAGAGTCCCTGCAAAACGAGGAATCTCAACAAGAGTTGAACTTCGTTCTCCGGATCCTGCATGTAACCCTTATTTGGCTTTTGCTGCAATATTAGAAGCATGCATGGACGGTATCAGAAACAAAATTGATCCTCCGGCTCCTGTTGAAAGCAATATTTACAAATTAACAGCCAAGGAACGTAAAAAACAAAGAATTGATTCGCTGCCGGGAAGTTTGGCAGATGCACTTGAACAAATGGACAAATCCCTTGTAACAAGAGCTGCCTTGGGTGAGCATATATTTAATGAATTTATGTCTTCAAAGAAAAAAGAATGGGATTCATTCAGAACTTACGTTTCTCAATGGGAACTTGATAAATATTTGGCAAGATACTAATAGGAAAAGAGGTCGGTGAACAAACCGGCCTCTTTTTTATATAAGAATATCTGTAAAATTATTTTAAAATTTCATCAAGCAATTGTGCATTTTTAGATGCACTTTCGATTTGGGATTTTGAAAGACGACGCATGTAATTTCTTAATGCCTCTCTTATCAATTCACTTCTTGTACGTTTTTCAACATCAGCAAGCCCGTCAACTTTATTTAAAAATTCATCAGGCATTGTAACCAAAACTTTAGCCATATAAAACCTCTCTTACAATTTACTTTCTCTAAATTATATCACGCACTTTTACGTTTGACAAGCAATAAGCAATGTTTATGATATAATTTCTTTAGGTTTAATAAGGAGAACAAGATGAAAATTAATAAAAATTATCAGAATATTGCGCAAAGTTATTTATTTTCAACAATTGCTAAAAAAGTCAGCGAATACTCAGCTGCAAATCCTGATAAAAAAATTATAAAACTTGGGATAGGAGATGTTACACTGCCATTGTGCGAATGTGTTGTTAATGCACTTAAACAAGCTGCAGACGAAATGGGAGTCAAAGAAACATTTAAAGGTTACGGTCCTGAACAAGGATATGAATTTGTAAAAACATCTGTTCAAAATTATTATAAAACTCACGGGGTTGAATTAAACAATGACGAAATATTTATATCTGACGGAGCAAAATCAGATCTTGGGAATATTTTGGATTTATTTGACAAAGATAATACAGTATTAGTTCCTGATCCTGTTTATCCTGTTTATGTAGATACAAACATTATGAACGGAAGAAAAATTGTTTATATAAATGCAAATGCCGATAATGAATTTTTACCGCTGCCGGATGAAAATATTAAAGCAGATATAATCTATATTTGTTCCCCAAACAATCCGACAGGGGCAGTATACAATAAAGACCAGTTAAAAAAATGGGTAGATTATGCAAACAAAAACAATGCCGTAATCTTATTTGATGCCGCATATGAATGTTTTATAACAGACGAAAATCTGCCAAGAAGTATCTATGAAATCGAAGGCGCAAAAACTTGTGCAATTGAATTTTGTTCATTTTCAAAAATGGCAGGATTTACCGGTACAAGATGCGGCTGGACAATTGTTCCTGACAGTTTGATTTTTGAAGATATGAGCATAAATAAAATGTGGCTAAGACGCCAAACCACAAAATTTAACGGAGTATCATACGTTGTACAGAAAGGCGCAGAAGCCGTATTCACAGATGAAGGTCAAAAGCAAATTCAGCAAAATCTTAATTATTATAAAGAAAATGCTAAACTTATTTCAGATGTATTAAAAAAACATAATATATGGCACATCGGGGGTACACATTCGCCGTATATATGGTTGAAATGCCCAAATAATATGAACTCCTGGGAGTTTTTTGACTATCTTCTTGAAAATGTTCAGATTGTAGGTACACCCGGCTCCGGCTTTGGAAACAACGGAGAAGGATATTTCCGTTTAACTTCATTTGGCAGCAGGGAAAACACCAAAGAAGCAGTTGAAAGACTTGATAAATTTTTGCCATAATTATCTAACCTAAAAGAACAGCTCATTACGGTAATATTGGTAATGTAACTCCTTATAAAAACTTATAAACTTTAAATGTTACACTTTATATTCACCTAAAAGGAGGCGTTATGAAAAAGATATTACCACTATTTGCATTATTAGCATTTTTAGCTGTTCCGCAAGGAGCTTTTGCATGGACTTACGACGGAATTGGGAGCTTAAACCCGTTTACAAACTTTGGCAGAGGTTTTGGCGGGGACGGCTGCGGATGTAAGGTCGAGCGCTGTCAACCGCGTAAACTGACGAAATGTGAGAAATTACATGGGGTAAAACTTATTCGCGGGACAAATTGCGGATGTGCAGCACCTGTTCAACCGATTTACATGGAGAAAAATTGTTCAGGATGCCACAGAACATTTTAAAAACAAAGGCGGTATGAAATCATACCGCCTTTTTATTGACTTTTCAATATTTTAAGATATTATAAGAATGGAATTATTATTAAGTTTTAAAGAATTATGCAAAAACAATCCTCAGAAGTAAATTACGTAATCAGTGATATTATAAACGATTTTAACGACATAAATTCAATGTTTAAAACCATAAAAAATTCAACTATTTACAGTCTTGCAAACAAAGAAGACACCTATTACATACTAACAAGTTACGAAATATACGAAAAAATACTTAATAATTTTCTCAATAAATTAGACAATGCTGAACTTAATACAAACAAACATTAATAAACTACATCGCGCAAGGCATTAAATATTTTATCGGTTATCTGCTGAATATATTCCTGACTTACCAAACCGTTTATTATAGCATCTGCAATCTGATAAGTAGGTCTTATGTATTCCTGAGCCGTTTTGTTAACATCAGCAAACTGCAAATCAGCAGCAGCACCTTCTTTCCCTCTTTGTTTTGCTCTTCTGTACCAGCGTTCTTTAATAACTTCCAGCGGAGTAAACACATAGACTTTTACATCCATAATATCTCTGAGTCCTTCGTTAAGGACATATAAACCTTCAGTAAGAATTACTTTTGCAGGAGTTTTTTCGTCCCCATCAGGATTAGATTCACAGGTTACAAAATCATATTTTGGAGATTTAATAATCATGCCTTCTTTTAAAGCAACCAAATGTTGCTGCATTAAATCCAAATTTAGTGCATCAGGAGTATCAAAACTGAAGCCGGTTTTAAATAACTCTTCATAGCTTCCTGCTTCACGAAGCTCCTTGGATGTATCTTTGTAATAATCATCACAACGAATAACAGTATAAATTCCGTCTTTCTTTTCCTTAATACATGCTTTTATTGTATTATCAACAAATACAGTTTTTCCTGAAGCACTTTCGCCTGTTATACCAATAAGAAAAGTCTTTTTCTTGTCCTGAACGACTTTTCTTGCGATATTCATTATAAGATTATCTGAAATCTTCAAGAATAAAGGTTGTTCCTGTTTTTTGTCTTCTTCAAGAATTTTATTCAATGCATCTACAATACTTGAGATTATTTCCATATCTCTGCGGCTTGAATAATAATCATAATTTGTCAATTCAAAATCCCTAATCATATCTTTCCCTTGCGATAACATATTCCTATTCTAATTCAACAAAAATTAAACTTCCACTAAAGTTTTATTTTTGTAACAAAAAATTCATATTACTAAAGTTTCTACAAAAGCATGACGAAAACATATATGTCGAAAGATATAGAGGAGTAATAGTTTATGTACGAAGAAACATTTGACAGCTCGGTAAAAGAAGCGCAGGAAGCAGGGCTAAACAGTTTAAAGTGCGAAGTAAAATCAGTTGAAGCATTAATTGAAAAATTTTTATCGCAAATCCTTGAATGTACTTCCACCATGTCAGAAAGAGATTTTATGGTCTGCGGAATTTAGATAAAATAATAAGCAGCAAAAAAGAACCTTGAAATTCAAGGTTCTTTTTTATTCTTTTTATTACTTAATTTTTAATTTCCAATATATTGAAATTTAAACCCCATTGGATATTTTTCGAATATATTTTCACCCGGCTGCAGAATCGGACTCATCATTGGGAATCCCGGATTATATATCCCGTTACCTATACCGAACCCAAACGGGTTATTTAAACCCATTCCTGTACCCATAGCCAAACCGGGCATCCCAAACGGATTTGTCATTCCAATCATCGCAGGATTAGGAATATTCAAGCCAATACCAAAAGGATTAGTCATTCCGGTATACGTAGGATATGGACTTGTTACAGATGGATTTGTTATAGATGAAGTTGAAGCTGCCCCGCCTGATACTGCTTTGTTATCAGATGCTCCGGATTCGGCTGCACTCGATGCTGTGTCTTCGCTCTTTTGTTTATCATTTTTGGAACCCTGCTCATTGCCGGAAACTTCGGAACCTTGAGATTTTAATTCATCTAATAATTTATCAACGGTATATCCTTGTTCTTGAGCCTGAGATATTTGTTCTTCAGTCAAATTGTATTGTTCAATAAGTTCATCTTTTTTCTCGGTATAAGTTTTTCCGACAACAAGACTTGTCAGCCATTCACCAGCAACCCAACCAATGAGTGAACCTATACCCGGACATATTGCAGACCCGATAGCAGCACCTGCTGCACCACCTGCAAGACGAGCGGCAGCTTTACCTGTTTCTTTTAGGGCTTCACCTGCACCTTGTTCACTTCCTGCTTTAAAAATATTAGGTACTTCAAATCCAATTGCAATGAGAGTACCAATCCTTTGGCCCCAACTTTTGTTGCACGATATAAAAACTTGGGCATAGATTTTATACTTGAACCAACACCTTTCCAAAAAGCCAGACCAGTTCCGCCTTTTTCTAAAGCTTTTCCGCCTGATTTTACTGCAGATCCTAGTTTAGAAAATACAGATCCGTTTGAACCTTTATAAGCTGCTCTGGCAGCTTTACCGACAATATCGCTATTTGTTCCAAAGACTAGCTTAGGTGCAGCTTTTATAGCTCTAAATCCATAGTTAACTATTTTCCCCAAAATACTCATAATAATTTCCTTTATATATCCCCTGTAAATATATAAAGTTTATATGATTATGATAATTGCTTTAATAGAAGTAAATATGAAGAAATATTACAGAATTATTCTTCTATGTTTATAAATTCGTAACCCTGTCCGTTGTTTTGGGATTCAGCACCGTTATTCAAAACCTCTGTTGGTTTTGATTTGATTGAACGATTAATTGTAGTCGAAAAATCAGATAAGTTATTTATATTATAAAAATGACCACCTGTTGTTGATGATAGACAGGTCAGCGATTTTGAATATGATGAAACAAGCACAACGTCAATATGAACATCACTTCTTTTAGCCATCAAACGACGTGCAAATTCACACGGATTACCGCCGCAATTTTCACCACCATCAGTAATAAGAACGATTTTTTTGGGAGTTGTCGTATCCATTGAGGCAAAATCCTGATAAACAGCCCTGTCAAGAGCATAAACCAATGGGGTTGCACCTCCGACATCAACCGAATTCATTCCATTAATTATAGCATTTGCATTTGCACTTCTAATTTGCGTAACTTGTTTCGTTGCAGAACAAACACCGGTTGTTGAACCGACAGGACTTGCCTGAGTAACTACTTTCATCTTATTACCTTTTTTAATAATTTTCTTTACTTCACCAATTGTCGCCCCGAAAGAAGGATTATTCCCGTAATTATCATGACCAAAAACTCTGAAGCCCAATTTTGTTGAAGACGGGATTTGAGAAACAATTGAACTCATAGAACGCTTAGCAACCATAATCCAGTTTGCCATACTCCCCGAATAATCCATAACAATTTCAACAATCTCACTTTCGCCTTCATTCACAACATTCTGATTAACATAAGTTGAAGCATCATAATTATTAAAATAATTTTGATTTACACTGACTCCCGGAGAGGCCTGTATTGTTTTTGCAGGCGATTTGACAACACCTGATGTATTAACGGTATACTTTGCCCCAAATGCACAAGTGCAGGTGAGTATTGAAAACGCAACTATTAAAGGTAATTTTTTCATAATTAATTCTCCGATTGATGAAATAATAACATAAATCATAAGAAAATGTAAAATAATCTAGGGTATAACATCCAATATAAATTTACCGATTTTACCTTCTCTGAAATCTTTTAAAAGATACCCCGCTGTTCGCTCTATATCCGGTTCCTGATTCTTAATTAACCATTTTCTTTGATACGCAATATTTTCTAGAGTTAAATCAATATTCTTATCAAGATTATAATATTCTCTAAATAGTAATATCTGGCTGTCATTTAAAAGATTTAATAATTCTTTTGCAACGAAATCATTCGAATATGCATTATCCCCAACAGAATTTACAAATGCAAGTTTTGTTGCACGTTCCTGATCCTCTTGTTTCATAGGAATAATTCCCGGAGTATCAAGAAGCTCAAGCTGCGGGTTTATCCGAACCCATTGCTGCTGACGGGTAACTCCGGCTTTTGCTCCGGTTTTTGTTTTTGAAGATTTTGTCAGTTTATTTATGATACTTGATTTGCCAACATTAGGAAGACCGACAACCATAATTCTTGCGGGACGGCGAAGAAGCCCTTTTGCCATAATTGCCTGAATCCTCGGTTCGGATAATTTTATTGCCTCTTTTACAATAATATTTAAATCTCCGGAGCTCTTTGATGTTGTCGGAATTACAGCAGTTTGAGTTTCCTGCTTCAAAATTTCAATAAATTTATCAAGCTCGTTTTTATCTACCAAATCACATTTATTTACAAGCAAAAAACGGGGCTTCTGATTTAGAAGTCCCGTAATATTGTCATATCTGCTTGAAAGCGGAATTCTCGCATCAATCACTTCTATCACGGCATCCACCAAGGACAACTGCTCTTTGAGTTTCCTTTCGGCTTTGGCTATATGCCCCGGATACCAATGAATATGTGTTTTATTTTTTTTCAATTTTTTCCTTAATACGAGTTGCTTTTCCTGAACGTTCTCTCAAGTAGTAAAGTTTAGAGCGTTTAACATCACCACGTCTTAATACTTCAATTTTATCAATACGCGGAGAGTTGATTAAGAATACACGTTCTACACCAACACCTTGGAATACTTTTCTTACAGTGATTGTTTTATTCAGACCGGCACCGTGAATTTTAATAATTGTACCTTCAAATGCCTGAATTCTTTCTTTGTTACCTTCAACGATTTTTACAAATACTTTTACAGTATCACCTGCGTTGAATGTAGGCAAAGATTCTTTTAAATATTCTTTTTCTAATTCGTCGATAACAGGGTTAATCATTTTTGCTTTCCTTTATATTTCTTATATTTGCTACTTATACAATTCCTTAACTCACGCACTGATGATTCTTTCCACATAAAAATCCGCATGAGCGCACGCTTGCATATTTGATAGTATAATAAACATTTTTTATTTGCAAGAGTATTTGGCGAGTTTAAAGATTTGTTAAATTCTTAGTAAACAACCATAAAGGATTTGAGCATACGTCCTGCACCATCACCTTTTAAAGAAACAACTTCAATACTTTTTTTATAATTCATTGATGTTGAACTGCCGCCATCAAAACCCATTGCCCTGTCTATTTTTAAATCTCTGCATAAATCCCTGACCTGATACATATCCATAGGATTTTCATCAGTAATTATCAGTATGTGACATTCATCAGTACCTTTTATCCCGATAATTGTTCTGGATGTTTTGTGCAAGACAGATGCCGATTCTCTTACAACTTCACCTTCGTCATTTTTGACAATAAAACCTTCTTCTTCAAGTTTTAATTCAGGATAGATTAATGGGCCGCCCTGAGCCGAAGTTACAATAGAACACCCAAATTCGACCCCAGCATTGTGAGGACTGATTTCATACTGAAATTTATTCCCGCATTGCAAAATTCTGAATTCTGATCTGTTTAATACTTTATTCATATTTTTTCTGAAAAACGGATTGGCCAAAAGATTTTTATTAAATATAGGATCGGCAGATGTCATTCTGTCAGTCACGACATAAGAAATCGTCTGGGAATTTTTCGGATCGAAAAATCCGGCATTAACAGTAAGTTTTGCATTCGCTTTAATATGAGCTTCTTTATTTGTTATAAGTTCTTCGCTTGTTATAAATTTAATTTTTTTCTTAATTTTTTCACCCTTCAAAACAATATGATAAATCCCGTTATCATATTTTACTGAAATATCCCCGGCGAAAGCAGGGAGTGAAACAAATAATGCCAAAACTAACACAAATATTTTTAACAACTTCATATTACAAATCCTTTAATTTATAGAACGAATATATTGCGAACATAAAAGCCGCCGTCGGAACAATAGCAGTGATATAAGGTGATAAAATACCTTTCTCCGCTAACATGTCGAAAAACGGCAAAGTAATATAATAAATAAAGACACACCCTATACCAATAGTAAAACCGACAAGCCGCTGTTCTCTTGGTTTACTAAAGCCCAATAGGCATCCTAATATTGCAAGCAAAACTCCGACTAATGGAGTCAAAAATCTTTGAAGATATTTATTTAACATATAATTATATTCTTCTTCAAGATTTTCCTGCTTCAATAATTTCAGGTATTTGTACATTCTTTTATTGGAAATGTCACGTTCTTTTAATACAGAATAATTCATTAGTATAAAGGCATTTTGCGCAGATTCTTTATCTAAAATATCAATTTTGTCTTTATGACCAATATCAATATAAATTCCGTCATTAGAAATTTTGTATGTAGAAACATCTTCAAGAGTCCATTTATCATCAGCAGCATAACCCTTTTTTGCCAAATAAATATTTGTAAGTTGATGTACATCCTGATATATTCTGTTTGAGAAATCAAGAACGGTAATATATTCCATATCACGTCCTATTGCTCTTGAAATAACAACAGCAAGTAACGGGTGCCCTGATTTATCTTTTTGAGTATAAATATATTGAGCATGCATTATATCACCACGGATTGCGCGAATTTGACTTTCGGCATACGGCGTTCCTTTCCCTTCCAAAAAGAAACATATACTTGAAAAGAACATCGCAAAAATAACAACCGGAACAACAATTCGCTGAAACGACATACCGACGGCACGGAATATAGTCATTTCCGAATCCTTACTTAATTTATCAAAAGTAAATAAGGTTCCCAAAAGTAACCCGACAGGAATTGCCTTATCTACGATTTTAGGCAACTCGAAAACCAAAAGTTTCATTGCAGTTTTAAAATCATAACGGCCATCAAGGGCATCACCTATTGTATTTAAAAGAATTTCCGGAGCAATCCAGACAATCGTAAATAACAAAACTGCCGCTATTGTTGCACCTGCAACCTGCCTGAAAATATATTTATCATAAATTGAGATTTTTGGGAATTTTATATTCATTATAATTTGAAATCCTCACCCAAATAATGTTTTTTAGCAATAGGATCAACAGCAACATCTTTACTTCTTCCCTGAATTTTAATTTTACCGTCAAAAATTACATATGCTCTGTCTGTAATAGATAGTGTTGCCTTAGGATTGTGGTCGGTAATTAATACCCCTAAACCCTTATCTATAGATAATCTTCTGATATTTTCCTTAATTTCACCAATTGCAATAGGGTCAATACCCGTAAACGGTTCATCAAGAAGAATAAAATCAGGGCTTGCTGCCAACGCACGGGCAAGTTCTACTCTTCGGCGTTCGCCCCCTGACAGGGATATAGCTGCTTCTTTTCTCAATCGTGTCATCCCAAATTCATCTAATAATTCTTCTAATTTTTTATGCTTTTCATCCTGAGTTAATTTATCATTCATCTGAAGAACAAGTTTTAGGTTATCTTCAACAGATAAACTTCTGAAACTTGAGGCCTCCTGCGGCAAATAACCGATACCCAAACGTGATCTGATATGCATCGGGCGAGTAGTAATTTCCTGACCTTCAAGGAATACATGACCTTTATTCGGTTTTACAAGTCCGACAATCATATAGAATGTTGTAGTTTTACCGGCACCGTTAGGCCCAAGCAGACCGACTACCTCACCTTTATTTACCTCGAAAGACACATCATTTACAACACGTCTGTCGCCATATATTTTTACAAGATTTTTTGCCTCTATTCTCATTTTATCCCCTTTTGTTATTCTATAATTTTACACCCTAAATCCAATAATGCAAATAAATTAAGGGACTGAGATTCAGACCGGAGATACTAATTATACTCTATAATCTTATTGCCTTACCGCCTTAGTATCTTAGTGCCATAAAAAAAGAAAGTCTCATCAATTTGATAAGACTTATAAATATACATTTACCCCACACGCATGTTAACATAACAAAATTTCATTGTCAAGTATAATGAATATTTATATTGACTTATTATTTAATTAAACGGTTGAAGGGTCGAGTGGTTGTTTCGGGCTTATTTTATCCTTGGAGAGAAAAAAATTACAATGCAAAGGATGAGCATTAGAAATTCAAGAGAGGGTTTTACCACACATGACCCTCTCCCGCCTGGCAGCCGCCTCCCCCAAAGGGAAAGAAAAAATAAAGTCGGCGTAAAAACGCCGACCTACATTGTTTATTTTTGTTGGGTTCCACCCAACCTACTGCTCGGTTGGGCAAGTATGCCCAACCTACAATTCTCAACCTACAAGCTATCCGTTTAAGTCAACTGTCCGATCAGAGATCACTTTCCTAATTTCTTCTCCTGTCTCAGGATCAACTAAAACAATTGATTTACTTGGAATAGCAACAGATTTATTGGCTTTTTCCGCTGCTTTCCCGGTTGCTTGTGCAATAGCATTTGGTGATGCATTGGCTAATGCTTTTACTGCCGCATCTGCGTGAGCTTCAGCTGCGGCTCTTGCGGCGAACAAAGAATTCGGTTTATTATCAACAACGCCTGCTATAACCCTGCGCTGACCATTTGTTCCTAAAGTATCAACAGTTTTTGGAAGCATACCACCATCACCTTGAATTCGATTCATAATTAAAACTCCTTTCGTATTTTATACTCTCAAAAATCAATCTCTGATATCTGTATAAAAACAATTATCCCGAAAGGATTGCCCCGCCCCACCATACCATATCATATCATATCGCAGATTATAAGTGAGTTTAAGCCATTTTTAATCTGAGTTTACAATTCGTAATATTGGCGCAATTTTTGTAATTTTTATTGAAATTTTGTTTTTGTTGACTTTTACTTTTTCATCATTAAAACATATTCAAAACTACATTAAACAGATGATTTTTCATTAATAACAATTAATAATCATGACAAATTATCCGATAATGTAGATAAGAAGTAGAGGTAGATAATGAAAATTAACGGCGGAATATTTTACAACGAAAACGGCTTAACGAATTCCATCAGAGCGATGCATTTGCAAAGCGAATTACTCGGCATCAGAAACGAAAATGTCGGGGGTTTTGACAAAGTCGGCTATCAAAGAAAAGAACCGGTTGTTTCATCATTTACGGAATTTATGGGAGTTCACGCACTCTCGACAACTGTTGATGATAAGGTCGGGCGTATATCAATTTCCGATAATCCGCTTGATATTGCTATCGCAAATAAAGGATATTTTCAGGTAGATACCGGCAACGGAATAAAATTGACCCGTGACGGCAGATTTAAAGTGGGTTCTGACGGCTCATTGCTGACACTTGAAGATGCTCAGGTTCTTTCTGATGCCGGAATCCCTATTAAGCTGCCGTTTATTCCGCAAAATCTCAGACACATAAAAGTAGATATCAACGGCAAAATAAGTATTTTCAATGAAGAAACTCACGAGTTTAAAAAAGTAGCTCGCCTTGGAGTTGTGGATGCAAACGGACTTGTAGTAATGGAACCGAATATAAAACAGGGCTACAACGAATATTCCAATGTTTCATTACAGGAAGAATTTATAAAAATGATGCCTATAATGAAGAATTTTGATGCAAACAGACAAATGTTTATGCTTCAAAATTCGGTATTAGGTAAAGCAATATCTCAATTGAGTTCAGCATCATAAGTATAGAAAGGTAGAAGATGTATAACTTTCAGGCAATAATTTCAAAAGGTACAAATAATGCGTTAGTACAATTCGAACGATTCGGTATGCTTGCGCATAATCTTTCAAACGTTGATACAAACGGATACAAAAAACAAACTTTTGAGCAGATATTAAAAGAAGACGGATATCTCACAGGGGCAATCCGTAATGACAATAAACAGGGCTCTATAAGAGTTACTGAAAATCCTTATGATGTTGCAATAGACGGCCCCGGTTACATTCCTGTGACTTCACCTTCAGGACAAGTTCAATATACCCGTGACGGGGCATTCAGAACAGGCAAAGACGGATATTTGATAACAAGTGACGGCTGGCTTGTCGGTGACGGAATAAAAATTCCGGCAAACTGTCTGAAATTTGAAATCAAGAAAAACGGCGATGTTGTTTATTACAATTTCCACGGCGATGAAGCAAAAAAAATCGGTCATATTCCGCTTATAAGATTTGAAAATCCTGACGGAATGGAAAGAACAGACATGAACAGATTAATACCGACCGAAGATTCAGGGCGTGCATACATGGTTAAAGACCACGATTGTTTTAAGCAGGCCTGCCTTGAAAGAGGTAACGTCAGCGTATATGAATCTGCTAATGAGCTTTTAAGATTGAATGCATCAATGCTTGCGAGTATGCAAATACTTAAAGCCGCAGATCAAATGTATAACAAAGCAATTAACATAAGAGAAGCATAGAGGTAAAAAATGTATACACCGTTAGACAGTATGGGTAGAGTTTCATTAATGATGGACCTGATAGCACAAAAACAGCGTGCATTGGGTTCAAACATTGCAAACGTTGACACTCCCGGATACATCAGACAGGATATTGATTTCAGCCAATATTTGAGTACGATGAACAGTCCGCTTGAAACAAGATTGTCAGAAAAACTCGGCCCATCTGCTATTGCGACAGAAAGAACCGAAGAACCGGTAAATTCCGCAAATGAATTATTAAAAATTCAGGAAAATGCAATTTTGTATTCAATGGCAACACGCAGAATGTCTAACATTATCACAGAAATGAAAACCGTAATAAACGTCGGTAAATAATAATCCGTAAGGAGGCAAATAAAATGGGTATATTTGAATCAATAGATATAGGAGGGAACGCATTAAGAGTTCACGGCAAAAGAATCGATATTCACGCAAAGAATATCGCAAACCTTGATACTCCAAACTATGTCAGAAAAATCCCTGTTTTAAATGCAACAGATGATATGTCATTTCACGGATTACTGAACACAATGAAAGAAGACGTTTTTGGAGTCGGAACACTGCCTTATGCACAAGGCGGCGTAAATTTTGCAGGAGTAGTTGAAGATCCGACTTTAGGACAAAAAATATATCAGCCGGGGCACCCTGATGCCGATGAAAACGGATATATAAGAACATCAAACGTAAATGCAATGGTTGACATTGCAGACGCACTTATGGCTCAGAGAGCTTATGAAGCAAACCTTGCACTTGTAAACGTAACAAAATCAATGGCTCAAAAAGCAGTAGAAATCGGAAGATAGCTTTTATTTAAGACAGTAAGGCAGTAAGGCACTAAGATACTAAGGCACTAAGGGATTTAAGTGTAAGTTGGAATTTCTACCCCAACATCGTTTTTAGGTCGCTTAGATTTTAAGTTCTTCACATGGATTATAAAAGCAGTAATGCAGGAAGGCACTAAGTTCATATCGAGTTATCGTCTTATCGCCTTAATGACATTCGTGGTTGATTTTCCTTCAACAAATGTAATAAATTCAACTTTTGTGTTATTTTTGCGCATAATATCTGCTTCAGGGAGAGTTTCCATTGTATAATCAGCACCTTTTGTGTAAACATCCGGTTTAATTTCGTCAAGCAGATTTGCAGGAGAATCTTCATCAAACATCACAACATAATCAACACATGATAATGCACAAAGAATTTCGGCTCTGTCATTTTCGTTATTAATTGGGCGCCCTTCACCCTTTATACTGCGAACGGATTTATCAGAATTCAAAAGCACAATGCAATAATCAGCAAAAGACTTTGTTTTTTGTAAATACCTTACATGCCCGACGTGCAGAATATCAAAACAACCGTTTGTTGTTACAACCGTTTTGCCGCTCTTATGCAATTTATCAACAAAATCTGCTATATGCTCTCTTTTTATAATCTGACCCATATTTACACCTCGTTTTGAATAATTATAACACAATTATTCGTATAGTTTACTTATATCCAACTTTATTCTGTTTTCTTCAGGCGAAATATCATATATGGTCTGAGCAAAATCTTCAATATAAGATTTGTCTATTTTTTTATTTTTATGTGCCTTACTTACTTTCTCAAAGCATCCTTGTTTGTACAGTTCAATCAATCTGTCGATATATTTTTGGCAATTTTCTCTGGTTTCCGGGTGCATTCTAACCCATGCATCAAAATAAATATTAGTTTTTTGTCTGTTGATTTCAGCCCCGCAAAGACCATAGTTAGAAAGCCGGTTCGCCCCGCCATTTTTCTTGGCGACTAAATGATCAACAGAGCAAACTCCACCCATCAGCATATTTGCACCGATTTTATCGTTTTTTTCATCAGCAAATTTTACAATAAACGCGGAAACATTCTGTTTTGATGTCGGTAATTTTTCTGCGACATCAGAAAATTGCTGAGCAAATTTTCTGTTTTTTAATTTTCTTGTAATCTTCTTTAATTCGTGAATAAATGATTTTCTCTCAAAACTTGCAAATGCAGGGAACCCATGGATTTTTGCACTTGTATTTTCGAGTAAACGAATCAAATCTTCATTATTTCGCAATGGAGATACATCGAAAAATTTTTTAAATTCAGCAAGATTTGAAGAATTACGTTTCAAAATTTCCGGTTGCATCTGCATTTCTAATTTCTTTTTTATATTGCGTCCGTATATTCTTTGCCCCTTTGGCTCGTTATGAAAGATTTTACCGGCAATAGAAATTAATTTGTCCATCGAATGTATTTCATGACCATTGCCTTTATATTGCATATCTTCACCTATACGCTTTAATTTATACAAAAACTCACGTTCACTAAATGGCAGCACAACAGGGTCGTTTAACAATCTTTTAGTTGTAATATTCATAAGCTCAGAAAATTCCGCGTACAAATCCTTTGGCAAATCACATGCAAGACGCATAATTTCTTCAAACACGGGCTGCTGCGCCCTTAATAATGCTTTTTTATGCTTAGGATAAAGTTCTTTTAGTGTTTGAGAAAGAGTATAATTCGGATGCTTATGAGAAAATTTTGATAAAATTTTTAGAAATTCCTTGTCTGCAGGCAACATTGTATTTTCATAATTCGAAACAATTTTTACAATTTTTTCTATCGGCTTACTGAAAACACCACTCCTTTGCATACTTTCGAGCGTTTTTGAATCAAGCAGCTTAAGCCCCGTATACATATCAATGACCCCATATGCAGACAAACGTTTTAAAATATCCCCGCCATGCGATATACCACTAAAACTTATTGTATCAGTCATAAGAGGGCTATTCAAACGCAGCCCTGCCTGCTCCGAATCTTTTGATTTTACAGGATTTTGCCTGATTGATCCGGTCGGAACAAAATTTAAATAATTTAAATTCACGCAACTTACATTCACATTTAAATTAATGCATAGAAAAAAATTATTTTGCTGAAATATTAATAAAGTTTTACCTTAATACAAATTATTTATTATTGAATCCGCAGCCAAATAACCCGTCGACCAGCAATTCTGTAAATTATATCCCCCGCAGAACCCGTCAATATCAAGAACCTCACCGCAAAAATATAAATTTTTATATTTTTTTGATTCCATAGTTTTTGAATTAACCTCTTTCAAATCCACTCCGCCGCAGGTAACTACTTCTCCATCAGGGACTTTACCGCTCACAATAATTTCAAAGTCCATTAAAGATTTATAAATAATATCTCTTATTTTTCCGTCTATATAACAACATTTTATATCCGAATTAATACCCAAATCATCAAGTAAAAACTGAGCAAAAGATTTTGGCACCAAA
Organism: uncultured bacterium; assembly: GCA_902802825.1. Classification (GTDB taxonomy): domain Bacteria; phylum Cyanobacteriota; class Vampirovibrionia; order Gastranaerophilales; family Gastranaerophilaceae; genus Zag111. The sequence goes on from CADCNV010000010.1 coordinate 23,390, forward strand.
GCAGAAAGAAGATTCTTTATATCCTTATGCGGATTATTGTTTAACAGCTTCTGAAAATCTAAATCATTTACAAATTTCAAATTTATTTTATAAGGCATTTTATCCCGCGCTTTTAAAGATGAAACCGTATAAATCAGCGGTCCTGATACCCCTTTGTGAGTAAATATTATATCATCACAGTAAATTTTATTATTTATTTTACATTCGACATTTTTCAAGCTCACACCTGATATTTCTGAAAAATCTTTTTCTGTCACTAAACCGACAAGTGCAGGAACAGGAGAGATAATATTAATATCGAAATTTTTTAAAACTTCATATCCTCCATGCCCGCCCAAAGCAATTACAACAACATCGAAAAAATATTTGCTTTTATCAGAAACCAATTCATAACCTGATTTCAAAGTACTGACAGAACAAATATTTTCACTGATAACTTTGCATTTAAAAGATTTTAAGAATTTTTCTCTGACATCTTTTGATGAATTTGACACGGGGAAAATTCGCCCGTTGTCCTGATTATAAGTTTCAACCCCTATTGACCTGAAAAAGTCCAGTGTCTCATTTGTCCCGAAACGTGAAAAAACAGAATACAAAAATTTCTCACCTCTTGGATAATTTGAAGCAAGAGTTTTAAAATCATAATTTGCATGAGCCAAATTACATCTTCCGCCGCCGGTAGGCAAAAGAGTACTTAATATTTTTGCTTTATCAAAAATTGTTACATCAATTCCTGCTTCGTACAGAAATTTTCCACATATACACCCTGCAGGGCCTCCGCCTATAATCGCAACAGTTTTTTTAGAAATCGAAGTCAACTCTTGTACCATATAAAAAGACCATTTCAGGGTTTTCTAAATCTTCATGCATTTGAACAATTGTTTTATGCAAAACAGGATGCTCATAATCAGCATTTAATTCAAGCATCGGAACAAGATTAAATGCTCTTAAATGCACATATTTGTGAGGGATTACAAGATTATCTTCATTGATTACATCATTGTTGTAGAACAAAATATCTATATCGATTGTTCTGTCTTCATAATCATTACCCTGCTTGTGTTCACGCCCTAATTTCCGCTCGATTTCCTGACAAACGGCCAATAAATCCTGAGGAGAATATTTAGTTTTTATCTCGATTACGGCATTTACAAACCACGTTTCAGTTTTCATATTCCATGGCTCAGTTTCATAAAAAGCGGAACTGCGGACAATAGAAATACCTTCGTCCATACCAAGCAAACTCGCTGCCTGCTGAACAAATCCTATTCTGTCCCCTTTATTAGACCCTAAACTTAAATAAACTATCGCCATAATTAAATATTATAAATTTTTAAATACAATGTCAACATGTTCATTATATTTGATGTATAATTCAAAATGTTATGGCGATATATACAATTTTATTAATATTATTAATTTTAATTCTTATCTCAGTTATTGATGTATTTTTCTTATACGGATTAGTTTCAACGATAGTATTTGTGATATTTTTACCGTTCTACTTCATAGTCCGTGTTCTTAATAAAAAATTCTTATACGGCTGGAAAGAAAAATTAGGATTTTTCAAAGCACCTGAATTAGGCGATAAAGTAATTATGTACCACGGAGTTTCGGTCGGAGAAGTTATTGCTCTTGAAAATGTAATCAAAAAAACAAAAGAAGAATTTCCGCAATACAAAATTGTAGTTACAACAGGGACTAAAACAGGTCAGGAAATCGCATTAAAAAAGTACGCTAATGTTGCGGACTTCATAACATATTTCCCGTTTGATATTACATATTGCGTAAATATATTTTTAAATAAAATTCGTCCGACTGTTGTTTTAATTGCAGAAACTGAGCTTTGGCCGATATTTTCATCATCATGCAAAAGAAGAGGGATTTATTTGTATTGTATAAACGGAAGAATGTCGGATTCAACTTTTTCAATATACAAAAAGTTCAGATTTTTCTTCAAATTCGTGCTTCAAAAATATACTAAAATTCTTACCCAAAGCGAAATTGATATGAATAAACTGCTTGCAATCGGGGCACCTGCTGAAAAAACATCAGTAATGAAGAATCTGAAATTTGACATAAAACCGTCAAATGAAACTGTTGATATAGGTCAGGACGGGTTCAGGGTCATTATTGCAGGGAGTACGCATAAAGGGGAAGATGAAATAGTAATTCCTATTTTTAAACAAAAACATGAAAAATACCCGGACACAAAATTACTTTTGGTATCAAGACATACCCAAAGAATACCGAAAATTGCAGAGCTTTTGGATGAATCCGGCTTAAAATACGGCTATCGTTCAAAAGGTGATACATTCAAAGATTACGATGTGATTTTGCTTGATACAATGGGAGAGTTGAGCAAAATGTATTCAATGTGTCATTTTGCATTTATCGGCGGAAGTTTTAATAAAACAGGCGGCCATAATCCGCTTGAAGCAACAGTTTATTCAAAACCGACAATAACAGGACCGTCAATACATAATTTTAGGGATATTTATTGGCTATTATCACGTTCAAATGCAGGTAAGATTGTTAAAAATCCGAAAGAACTTTCGGATTATATGGAAAGATTATTGGCGGATAATGAATTTTATGTTCAGGCGTGCAAAGATTGTGAAACTATTTTTAATGACCAGCAGGGAGCATTAGACATAGTAATAAATGAGCTTAAAGAAATTTTATAATAATTTTTGTAACAAGTTCTGCTTATATCACATTGGGAATATATCGCCCAACTTTGATATGATATAATTTTTATATGTTTATAGGGAGAAATTTATGCTAGATTTTTTATTCGCAAAGAGAGAGAAAGAAACTACTTCAACAGATAAGGATTTAAACAGAATTTATGAAATTCTGAAACAGGCATATCCGTTTGATACGATACCTGAAATTCGCAAAAAATACCTTGAAATGCATATACAAAAATATGGGTACCTTACTTATTCCTACAAAAAAGCTCAGGAAGAACTGACAAATGAAGAAGTTTTATACGCATTGGAACAAAAATGGATTCAAAATGGTGTATTTAAAGATGGGAAATTTTCTTTTAAGAATAATCAAATCAGCGTATTAGCAAGAAATCACGAGAAAAACTCCGACTGGTTTAAAAAAGAAGGGCACGATATTAAACTTATAAACCTCGCAGCCCTCGGAAACGGTAACCACTCAGAGGAAACAGGAAAATTTTTTGACTGGTTGAAACAATTACTGATATTGCCAAGCGGGAATTTAGACAATAATATATACGGAACTACAATTTATTTGATTCCTTTTCATCCGAGAGAATTCGGCTGCGCATATCTGCCAAAAAGCAGTGAAGTAAGTTCAAAACTTAACGATGAATACATTGAAGAAATTACGGGATTAAATGTAAAAGAGCAATTACAGACATTTATTACAATGGCACAGCTTGCAGGGCATCCTGTCATTTATGATATTCTGCCTCAGACCGGCAGATTTTCAAAGTTTGTGCTTGCCAACCCGCAGGTTGCACGCTGGTATGATGTTGTGGAAATACAAAAACAACTTGAAGCTAAAGTTAATGAAGTCGCAGAATTTTTATCCAAAGATCACGATGAAGATGATATAAAAATCACAAAAGATGTTTATCTGCAACGATTAAAAGGTAACAGCGGGGATTTGAGCCCTGCATATCAGGAGCTTTATGACAATTTTGAATCAATCATGATTGAACATAAAAAGAATTTATCCAACTCGATGCTAGAAAAAAATTATCAAGCAAAAATTCATAAACGCGTAAAGGATTTGGTTGCAAAAGTCCACGAATTTAAAAATGATAAAAATCTTGAAGAAAAAGACATAACAAAACAAATAGAAGTAATACAATTACTGATTAACGAAGGATTATGGCCTGCACCCGGCGGAGCGTGGTGCAGTGCAGGGGTTCCTGTGTTTGACGGAATGAGCGAATGCGGCGGATATCCGATGTTTAAGCATTTTGATTTTAAAGGAGACGATGTCACTCCGCTTGCAAACCTTGACTGCCAGACTCCGTATTATTTTGTAAATCTTGAAAACGGGAAATACAACGAAAACGTAATTGATTTATTTATAAAAAGCTTGGAAGAATTACAAAAAGATTATAATTTTGACGGCTTCAGAGTCGATCATATAGATCACATTGTAGATGAGGTATCAGAGCAAAACGGCCGCCCAATAAGTTATCGGGCTCCGCGCTATGTATTGCATAAACTGAATACTACAATGAAAAAGAAAATCCCATATTTTGCGACATTGGCAGAATATATGCTCTGGGATAATTTCTACAAAGAATATCACGAGGATATGAATTTTGATGTATTGTGGGGGAATGATATTATTTCCCAATTTGACAAAACACCTGAAAAGATAACTGATGATAACCAGAATCTTGTAAATTACAATACAAAATTCAAAAGCGGCAATATGCTATCCATATTAAAAACATATAATAATCAGGACGGAGAATTTCATGTTATAGATCAATATCCGGCACAGCTTGGAGAAAAAGGTGCATTATATAAATGGGCAAAATATAAATTACTCCCCGGAGGGAAATATGCTCAAAGACCCGTTATGTACGCGGACGGGGATGAAAGCTTTACTCAGGGCGGCTTAGAATACACCATCGGTTCAGAAGTTGCAATGAGCAGAAATAATAATGAAGATTTTTATACAAAATTTGATGCCATTGACAGACTAGTAAAAAATAACGCAATTATATCAGGCGGAGAAGCCCAAATTATAATTGAAGATGAAGACGGCTACTGTGCTTGGCTGATTACAAGAGAACCGTTTAACACAGCATATCTTGTAGTATCAAATTATAAATCGCCAATAGAAAAGGTTGTAAAAACTTCTCCTACAGGGGACAGCTACAAAGAAATAGTTGAGGGTTTTGCTGTTTTTGACAAAAATATCGCAATCCCCGGAGACTATAACCTTAAATATGAATTAATCTTAAAAGATAAAGATTATGAAAAAGAAGAATTCGAAAATTCTGACAATATTCACTTTGAAAAACTTGAACCGGGAGAGTTCAGAATTTTTGAGCTTGAAAGAAAATAATAAAATTTCTTAGGGATATATGGAAGAAAAAAAAGAAAATATCTTTAAAAAGATATTAAAAAATATATTTTCAATAACCGATGCTGATTACAGCCACAAATTAGTGCGAATTTGCGGTATAAGAATACGTATTTTAAAATCCAATAACAAAAAAAGAATCAAAATAAATTACCGTAAATATAAAGATATTACGAATCTTCCGCCTGCACAAGGTTTTTTAAGAGAATATCAATTGGCTTTACTTGTAATTCTGAAAGAATTTGACAGAATATGCACATCAAATAATCTCAGATATTGGCTTAGCGGCGGAACTCTTTTGGGCGCACAAAGACATAAGGGCTTCATACCGTGGGATGATGATGTTGATGTTGATATGATGCGGGATGATTATGAAAAATTTCCGTCAATATTTAATGCAAGAACAACAAATCCCGATTTATATTGTGAACTCTGGAGAGATGAAAATGCCCCTGCAACTTGTCTTTTAAAAATTCAGCACAGAAAAATAAAACAGGCATTCATTGATATTTTTCCGCACGATTTTTATTATACGAGAGCTATAGGAAAAGAAAAAAAACGATTGAATAAAAAAGTTCGCAATATACGAAAAATGTTGAGCATTTCCCCAATAAGAATAAAAAAAACTGATGAGCTTATTGCAAAAATAAAACATCTTACACTGAATGTTATAAATGAAAAAATTGAAGTTGATGAACGGCTTAAACCCTCAATCCATTGGGGACTGGATTTTCCCCACCGCTGGAAAAACTGGATTTACGATTATAATCAGATTTTCCCGTTAAAGAAAATCGAATTTGAAGGTTATATGTTCAATTGTCCTGCTGATACGGATTTTATGCTTCGCAATATTTACGGTAAATATATGAAAATGCCTAAAAGTATTTGCCCGCATCACACAGATGAAAACCGTTTTACGGAAGAAGAAAAAGCAGAAATCAAAAAACTTATTTCCGGAGGAATAAATGGCTAAACTGAGACCTCTTGAATATATTTTTTCAATGACAAATTCCGGTACGGATAAACTTATTGTATTTTTGGGTATACCAATAAGAATAGACCGTTCAAGATATTATAAAAAATTTTGTGCACAAATGCCGATAGAAGAAAACAAAATTGTTATAGATAATTTTAATGGCGGCAGTTACGGATGTAACCCAAAATACATAACGGAAGAATTACTCAAACGTAATAAAAATTATGATATTGTATGGCTTGTCAAAAGCGTAAAAAATGAAACTCAAAAAGGATATTTCCCGCAAGGGATAAGACTTGTCGGATACGGAACCAAGCAGGCCCTTAAAGAGTTGGCAAGTGCAAAACTTTGGATTGATAACCAGCGAAAAAATTATTTTATAAAAAAGGGACTAACAAAAAAAGAAGGACAGTACTTTATTCAAACCTGGCACGGCTCGTTAGGAATCAAAAAGTTAGATGCCGATGTTGAGGCATTTACAAACGAATACAAACAGGAATGGGTTGATCGCGCGAAATTCGATTCCTCAATGTGGGATTATTTACTTACTAACAGTAATTTTGAGAATAATATTTTCAGACGCGCACTTTGGTTTAACAATGAAATTAAACAATTTGGGCATCCTCGTAATGACATATTTTTTAAGGATTATACAGAAATAAAAAACAAGGTACATCAATTTTTTGGAATACCAAATGATAAAAAAATATTGCTTTATGTTCCTTCATTCCGGGATGACGGGGATATTGAGTGCTATAAACTTGATTATAACAAAATTCTAAAATCACTTGAGAAAAAATTTGGCTCTGAATGGGTTTGCATATCCCGACTTCACCCGAGAGCAAAAAAATTTGATTCTGAAATTATTCCTGAAGACAATCCGAATATAATTGACGGGACATTTTATCCTGATATACAGGAGCTTTTGGTAAGCTCTGACAGCGCAATTTCCGATTACTCAAGCTGCATTTTTGATTTTATGATGAGCAGAAAACCGGGATTTATATTTGCAACGGATATTGAAAAATTCAATACGGACAGGGGTTTTTATTATCCGCTCGAAACTACGCCATTCCCGATTTCAAGAAATAATGAACAAATGATAGAAAATATAGAAAATTTTGACATTGAAAAATATAAAAAAGATATTGAAGAATTTATTAAAAATAAAGGATGCACCGAAGACGGGCACGCATCAGAACGAACAGCAGATTTGATAGAAGAAATTATGGAGAAATAAAAATGAATATAGCAATAATATTTGCAGGCGGAACAGGACAAAGACTAAAAAGCGGGCAGGATTCCACCCCGAAACAATTTTTGAAAATATACAATAAACCGATTATTATACACACACTTGAACTTTTTCAGGAACATCCTGAAATCGATAAAATTTATATCGCAATTCACCCTGATTATTATGATTACATGCACAAATTAGTAAAACATTATTACATAACAAAAACTGCCAAAATTGTGAAAGGCGGTGCAACAGGTCAGGATTCAATTTATAATGCGCTGAAAGCCGCAAGAGAAGAAAATTCTGAGGATTCAATCGTGTTGATTCACGATGGGGTACGCCCAAATATTACCCCCGAAGTAATTTCAGAAAATATACGCTGCACAAAAGAAAACGGGAATGCGATAACCTCGACTTCCTGCTTTGAAACAATATTGATAAGTGAAAACGGGATTAATCCAAAACATGTGCCATACAGAAAGCACACATACTCCGCACAGGCACCCCAAAGCTTCAAGCTTGGAGAAATAATTGAAGCACACGAAATTACAAGAAAAACAAACCCTAATTATGAAAATATAGTTGATTCCTGTACACTTTTCAAAACTCTTGATAAAGAAACATATATGATTAAAGGAAACCGCGGGAATATAAAGATTACAACAATAGAAGATTTGTATATTCTAAGAGCCCTGATAAGATACAAAGAAGATCTTGAAGCGCTTGGTATTGACGGAAAGGAATAAAAATGACAATACTTGATGAAGATATTCAGAATATAATAAAAGATTTTGATATGTCTGTTTTTAAAGACAAGGTTATTTTGGTTACAGGAGCAACAGGACTGATTGGTAAACTTTGTGTAAAAAGTTTATTAAACAGCGGTTATAACGTCAAAGTAATTGCGCTTGTCAGAAATCCTCAAAAAGCAGAAAAAATATTTGGAACTAATCATAATTTGCAATTACTTGTACAGGATATAAATGATAAAATTACAACCGACATAAAAGCTGATTATATTATTCACGGAGCAAGCGTTACGTCTTCAGCGGACTTTGTAAATAAACCGGTTGAAACAATTATGACCGCCATAAACGGGACAAAAAATGTTCTTGAATATGCCAAAACAAGCAATATTAAAGGAATGGTTTATTTATCATCACTTGAAGTTTACGGAATTCCGGCAAATCCAAACGTAAAAGAAAATAACTACGGATTTATTGATATTTTGAACCCGAGAAGCAGCTACTCAGAAGGCAAAAAAATTGTAGAAACACTATGCTCATCATATGCGAGCGAATATAATGTTCCCGTCAAAATTGCAAGGTTATCACAAACTTTCGGTGCGGGAGTAGATAAAAATGATAACCGTGTTTTTGCGCAATTTGTAAAAAGCGTAATAAACAAAGAAAATATAATTCTGCACACAAAAGGAGAAACGGCAAGAAATTACTGCTACACAACCGATGCGGTAAGAGCAATATTTACGGTTCTTTTTAAAGGTGAAACAGCTCAGGCATACAATATTGCAAATAAAAACACCTACATAACAATCGCAGATATGGCAAAATCATTAGAAAACGAACACACAAAAGTCGTTTTTGATATTGACGACAAGAACAGGGGCTTTAATCCTACCATGCAAATTTGCCTGAATACAGATAAACTTGAGCAATTAAACTGGAGTGCAAAAATTGATTTAGTCGAAATGTTTGAGCGGACAATAAAATCAATGCAGGAAGAATAGAATGGGAAAATTAAAAAATATCGAATTTTTAAGAGTATTTTTAATTTCTGTTATTGTTTTTTTGCATACAACAGCTTACGGGTCATGGTCTTTACTTGTAAATTTCCCTGATATCGCACCGCTGAAAATCTTTCACAAAATATTCATTCAGGGGAATAACAGCGTAGAGGGCTTTTTTATAATAGCAGGTTTTTTGTTGATATACACTTTAAAAAATCAATCCATAAAAGATTTTATTAAAAAGAAATATATAAGATTATCACCTGTAATAATTTTTGCAGTTATAATTTGTATAATCGCATCATTTTGGCATGCAATAAAACTGCGTTTTTGGGACGATATCCTTGTAATGTTACTATTAAACGACTTCGGAATCTGCTTGGCACACGGAACAACTCCGACATTGTGGTTTACTTCTGCTCTTTTTGCGGGACTATTAATATATTTCCTCATAAGCAAAATATCTGCGAAAAAACTTAAATCAATACTGTTTATAATTCTTCCGGTGACTGCATACGGAATTTTAGAATATTTTCAGCACGGAAGTTTTTCTACCCCGCACAAAAACTATATGTATATTTTCAATGTCGGCTTTTTAAGAGCAGTCGGCGGAATCGGTATCGGAACAATTATTGCGCACATTTATAAAAAATACATAGACAGAATCAGAAAATATGTTTTAAATATTATTGCAACCATTGGTATAAATATAGCCGAATTCGGGCTATTAAGTTTTGTTGTATGGTGGCTTCTTATCCCTCATAAACAACTTAACTGCATATATTTTGTAATTGCGTTTGCACTGTTACTTTTGGTTTTCACATTTAAAAAAGGTATAATTTCAAAAATTACAAACAAAGATATATGGGTAAAACTCGGGAAATACCAATACTCTATATATGTTATTCACTCAGTTGTCGGCAAAATTTTAATCAACACCGCATGGCTTACACATCCGAATTTTGTAAAAACACATCCTTATAGTACAATATCAGTAATAATTTTCGCAATTTTGGCATCAGGATATCTGACATATAATTTTGTTGAAAAACCTTGCACAAAGTATTTAAAGAAATTTATATAAAATGGGAATACTAAATAAAATAAAAACTAAATTTGATGAAAAATACGGCAATAATGAAAATTACCACAGCTTGTCAGTGATTTTACCGTATTTTAAACCGTATTTAAAAAGAACATTTTTAGCACTCGGATTAGCAATACCGATTGGCGCATTAGATGCGGTTATTGCACTCGCTCTGAAACCGTATATGGATATTGTAATGATGGATAAGCACATGCAATCAGCATGGTATCTGCCGATTTTGATTGTTGTTTTTACAACGGTTCAGGGCGGATTAAATTATCTTGCAACATATATGAACGATTGGGTCGGGGGCAAGGTAACAAATGATTTGAAAATAACACTTTATTCAAAACTTATGCGACAGGCACCGGGATTTTTTGAGAAACAAACTTCAGGTAAAATTTTAAAGGCATATAACAATGATGCGGAAAAATCCTGCAGCGGGCTGTTAAGCAATATGAAAACGTGTATTTCAAGATTTTTCTCATCATTATCATTGGTAGGAGTTCTTTTCTATAACTCGTGGAAACTTGCCATAATTGCAGTCGCCGTTCTCACTTGCGCAATGATACCGCTCGTAAAAATAAAATCTGCAATCAAAGATGTTTATAACCGCTCTGAAGGCGAAAATGCAAAAGTTCTGACAACTTATAATGAGGCATTTTCGGGGAATAAAGTAATTTCCGGATACAACTTATACGATTTTAAAGAAAATCAATTTAAAAAACTTGTTAACACCGTATTCGGGCTTAAAATGAAAATCACTCAGCATGTAAGCTGGCTTTCACCGCTGATGCATATTATTGTATCAATCGGAATTGCGCTTGTAATCGGTTTAGGCAGCTATTTCATAGTCAAAGGGGAGCTTAGTGCGGGACAATTTGTTTCTTTCATAACTGCACTCATAATGCTGTATACCCCGATAAAAGGGCTCGGCAACAACGCAAAAAACATCTCGACATGCCTTTGTGCAATGGAAAGAGTTGTTTCTAAACTCGAAAAAATTCCTGCAATTAAAGATAGTGAAGGAGCAATTAATTTTCCTGACTTTAAAGATAAAATTGAGTTTAAAGACATCAAATTTTCTTATGTCAAAGGGAAACGAGTTTTAAACGGCATAAGTTTGGAAGTGAAAAAAGGTGAGACAATAGCATTCGTTGGGAATTCCGGCGGAGGCAAAACAACGCTGGTTAATCTTTTACCTCGGTTTTATAATGTCAAAAACGGCGATTTAACTTTTGACGGCATTTCAGTTAATTCAATAAAAGTAGATTCATTAAGACAAAATGTTGCGGTTGTATTTCAGGATAATTTTTTGTTTGAGGGAACTATCAGGGAAAATATAGCCATCGGGAACCTTAATGCAAGTGAGGATGAAATTTGGCAGGCAGTGCAGCAATCTTATTTGGAAGAATTTGTGAATTCGCTTGATAATGGCTTAGACACACAAATCGGGGAACGCGGTATGCTTTTGTCCGGAGGGCAAAAACAGCGAATCGGTATTGCAAGGGCATTTCTAAAAAATGCACCTATACTTGTTCTTGATGAAGCAACATCTGCTCTGGATAATCAGTCAGAGCATATAGTTCAGCAGGCAATAGAAAACTTAATGAAAGACAGAACAGTATTTGTAATTGCTCACAGATTGACGACAATTCAAAATGCGGATAGAATTGCAGTAATTAATCACGGGAACTTAACCGAACTCGGCACCCACGAAGAATTAATGAATATCCCTGACGGGGAGTATAAAAAACTTTATCAGATGCAATTTAATCATTAAGATGAGTAATGATTCTATTTTTAATAAGCATGTAGCATGTAGGTTGGGTGAAACCCAACTTTAGAAAGAAAAAAGTAAGCAAGGTAGGATATAATTTTTACATTACATACATGTTGGTCAAGTATGCCCAACCTACATTCTGCGGAGGAGTGAGATTTTTACTTCATTTTCATTCTGAAGTTTACTAAGCGAATCAAAAATTTTGTCATTCTGAACTTGTTTCAGAATCTTAAAATTTTTGCGTGAGCCGGTATGCATAGAAAATACCGAATCGCTGTTTCGAAATCTATCAATTTAACAAAACTAATAGACCCTGAAACGAGTTCAGGGTGACAGTTTCCTGAAATTATTGTTGGGTTCCACCCAACCTACAAACTACACAGTTATTTCCCTTCAGGATAATACTCTACATAACAATTAGGATAATGACCATATTGAATAGATCCTGAAGGAGTTCCTGAAGCGACAGAATATCCGCCAAGATTAGAAGGACTTATTATCTCACAGCGACTAAAATAGATATTACAATCACTTCCACTACTGTTACATATAGTTCTTGCTTGCCATGTTCCACTATGGACTTGTGCATTAGCACATGCATTTTTTGCAAGCCCTAATCCCGTTTCATATCTTACATCAGAATATCCTTCTCCTGGTTTTGCACAAATATAAGCAACATACCCCCTATAACTACTCATATTATTATAATTTGAAGTATTATTATACGAAATACTACAACCACTTGTATTACAACTCCATTTTACATAAGGTTTACTACCATTACCCCCTGGAGTAGGTGTAGGAATAACAGTACCACCGCATTCATATTTTGGTCCTGCAAATTTGCATTTATTGTTCTCAGATTTAGAATAACTGCATGACAAATTGTCATTATTAACAATAGTTACTTCGGCATTATATTCATTATAATTAGAAATAAGATCAGGCGAATAACTTTCCGAGAAATACTGATTTGCGCTATGAACACTGATACCAACACTCGTTATCGCTTTTATGTCGGAGAATGTTGAAGAACTGCCTGAATTTACTGCTCCTCCATAAGATTGTCCGTTTGTCTTTTTAAAACCAAACGATACTGTAACATTTCCGCCTGATACAGAGCATTTTATTGTATTTGAATTCGCCGCAGCCGTAGTAGTTCCATAATTATTGGTTGTTGCAATACGCACGCAGTTAATAGATATATGTGTACCATTTTGAATTGTACAACTTGTATTAGGAGTGCATTTATCAGGTCCTATCATTTTAGAACAATCATTTTCACTAATTTTTTCTAATGTACAATTTGATTTTGTTTTCAAAACAACATTATACTCATTATTACTTAAGAATGAAGGAGTATACCCACTCCTCGAATCGCCAGTCCAGCCACTCGGAACTTCTGCAAAATATACATCCGTAAAATAATTTATATTCGAACCTAAACTTACTGTATTACCGTGCGTAGTAACGCCATGACCAATCGTTGAACCTGTAGTCAATTTAGTTAATGGGAAGAAAGTAAAGTGATAAGAATCATTACTTGTTGTCCCGACACAATTAACACTGCTTGAATTAGCAGATGTACGTTTACAAGTCAAAGATATTTGTACTCCGGCAGGAACATTGCAACACCTTGATTTAAATGGATGATTATTAGTTATCCAATATTGGCAACATACAGACAGATAAGACTGTTGTGCATAATCTGTATCACAACATGTTGCAGGATGAGCAGGTGTCCAAGCAGGATTTGAACAACACAAACTCTTTAGTGTGGAATCAGCGGCAACTGTAGATTCCCCAAAAGAATTACAACAGCCATTTGGTCCGGTTACGTTTTCAGGGCCGGAGAACGTATAAGTGCCATTTTGCCAAGATTTACACTTGTTTTCTTCCCCGCAATAAAAACCCAAACTATCATCTTTATAACTTGAGCAATTCCCTTCGCTACTCGCTTGAGCATCACAAGTATGATCTATATAATAAGGATCGTATGCATACACGCCTGTATTTGAAGTTCTGCGTTTGTCACAACAAGACCTGTCACTGCTTGTAGTTGGGAATGACCAACTATGTTCGCCATCAATCATTCCGCAACAATATTTAGCCCAATCGCCATCAGGGGCATTACCATTTGCACAACACGCCCTTCCTGCACTGCTCGGACTGTATTTCTGATCAGTCTTGAAATTCGACTTATCAAAACAAGGTAACTGACAAGCAGATTTGTATGTGTCTTTTCCGGATGAATCCAACCCCGTAGTACTATCCACTCCCAATGCCTTACAACAATAATCATCTGCCATGAAAAACGTCTTGTCACCCGCATTCCACAACTTCTTACAACATGCCTTGTAATCACTGCTTGTATAATCACGACGAGTATTCATTGCATTCACTGAGCAACAACCATCTACCCAAGCATTTCCCGTTACATAATTACAACAAGAATCTGTACCGTTTGACCATATATTATGATCGTAACGCCACTGACAACAATTCTCGTTATTTTTATATGAATCCTTATTGCAACATCCGTCTTTCCAACTGCTTGAATATTGTGTAGTATTTGTTGAACTGCTGCAACAATGATCTGGAGCTGAAGTTCCCGTTGCGCTTAAACCACTCCAGCTGCAACAATTATTCTCATTACTGCCGTTATAATCTTTTCCGTTTCCATTACAACACTTAGTACCGAACCAACTCGATTTAGATATAGCACTACAACAAGTACTGCTTGCCATACTATTTACATTACAACAATTGGTTGTATCAGTGCCGCCACCTGTTACACCACCGCTCCAATCAGCACAACAGGTTTTTGCATAATCAGATGTCGTTCCGCCAGTACCTAATCCTCCCTTATTGCCCGGGCAGCACTTATTCTGCCAATTTGTTTCATTCTTATGCGAACTTAATTCTCCACAACAAGAAGTATCAAATGTCGTTGGATATGATACATAACGCTCTTCACAATTACCGCAATAAGATTCACTCATTTCACAACATTTTTGTCGGTATGAAGCACCACCATTTGCCCAATTGCTCGCCTTTGCTGCATCACAACAAGCAGTATTCGCTGCTCCCGTATATACACAACATTTTGAATTCGCTGTATCTGAATAATCCACACCCGAAGATTTACAACACTTTGTTCCCGTCCAGGTACTCGTTGCATTACAACAATATTCATTCGCTAACGAAGATACATCACAACATACACTATTTTGCCCGCTTACTTTTGCATTGCCTGATGAATCTTTACAACAATATGAAGCAAAATCACTGATTCCTCCCGGATTCGAACCCACACAACAAACATTCTGCCAATTCGTCTGAGATTTATAGGACGATGCGGTATCCTTACAACATGTTGTATCCAATTTAAATGAATTGTAATTATTCAAATACTTCATCTTACAATCAGAACAATAATTCGCATCTATTGCACAACACTCTGCACTCGAGGACTGACAACACATATTATTACTGCCACCACCCCAGGTTGCCGTGCCCGTTTTAGTTTTACAACAATATTTCTTATAATCCGCATTAGTCATGCCACTTGGAGGGGTAGATCCGCAACATTTTGGCTGCCAAGCTGTTAATAACGTATTGTCTGTAGATAATCTCGAATATACCGTAGTATCAGTACAACATCTCGGGAATGCATATAAACTACTATTTCCTGTCTGACTGCGAATAGCACAACTGTCAGGACATACTCCATGATTCTTACAACATGCTAACTTATATGCATCACTTATTGTGTCACTGTTCCCGTCTCTGTCCTTCCAGCTATCTCCACTGCCTAAATTCTTAAATATTGTACAACACTCTTTGCTCGGATTCGGTGCATCAGGATGACAACAATATTCAGAACTGTTTCCGTTATTTAAGGTGTAATCCGTTGTATTACTCTTACAACAACTTGATAGGAAAATCGAATTCTTGCTATAACTTGTCGGCATATGACAACAATTCACCTGCCATACAGGTAAACTGTTACTCGATGTCGTACAACACTCATTACTCCACTTGGTTGCCGTACAACAATTTGTATTATATGACGCCTTTGAAGGATAATTCGCACTACCCTTATGACAACAACCCTTCTGCCAGTTTGTTGTATTCTTTAAACCCGTATAATTACAACAACTCTGTGCTCTTGTGCCTGACCAGCCATTCTTATTTGAATCTATATCCGCATTACAACACTGCTCGCTCGGAGTTACTCCCGTTCCACTATAAATAGCGTTTGGCATACAACATTGTTTGTTCCAACCTACACTCGTATTATATGCCATACCATCATTCTCATGAGAACAACACTCCGGCTTATTCTTCCATTTGTCATATTTACAACAACGGCGTAATGATTTACCTTGTTTTAATGAATCCACTCCGGACTTATTAACAAGATAATTACAGCATAATTCATCTTCTCTTTCATTTGACTGCGCTTTGTTTATTGTACAACAACGACTTAATACTTCTGAATTATTACTACGGATACCATATACATCATGATGACAACATCCGTCTAATGTCCCATCTGTTTGCTGCGGTGAATAATATTCCAAATGCCCGTACTTCCACTCACAGCACTGATTACTATTGTTCTGCGGTAAACGACAACAATATTCGTTTTTATTATTCGTATTCTTATCACTCGTATCTAAGCCGTTG
>CADCNV010000011.1:0-42998 GCA_902802825.1 uncultured bacterium
TTTTCATCAATTGTAAACACCTTTGAAGGCGGGACATAAGCCATAGATCGGTCAGAAAAATCTTTTGTATAAGGAGAAATAAAATCAGCAAAAAATAACGCTAAATAAATTACACAAAGTACAATTAATGCAATCTTTGCGAATTTATCATTCCACAGTTTTTTTAATATATCTTTAATCATGCCTTACTCCTTATTCTCGGATCAGTAATGATTAACAATATATCCGCAATTAAATTTCCCAGAATTAACATAACCGCACCCATCATCAAAGATGCCATAACAAGATTTATATCGGATTTCATAACCGCTTCAAGAATCAAACGACCCAACCCGGGGTACTGAAAAACATATTCCGTCAACGCAGCACCGGATAAAAGACCTGCAAATTCGAACCCCAAAAGCGTAATCATAGGATTAATAGCATTTCGCAGGGCATGTTTATATATAACAACCCATTCACTTAACCCCTTCGCTCTTGCAAATTTTACATAATCACTGTCCAAAACATCAAGCATATTCGCTCTCATTTGTCTTTGCAAACCGGCAAGCGAAATCGTAAATAAAACGATTACAGGCAAAATTAAATGGTGAGTAATATCCCAAAATTTCTCTCCAAAACTCATATCAACAAAATTCGGACTTGTCAAACCACCGATTGGGAACCAACCCGTTTTCACCGCAAACATTAATAATAATACAGCGAAGAAAAACGACGGGATTGCCATTCCTATACTTGTCAGAACAGTTAATAATCTGTCAAAATTCGACCGCCAGTGAACTGCTGCAATAATTCCCAACGGAACACCGACAAGCCAGGTCAAAAGAATTACAATAGCAGTCAGAAGCAAAGTATTAGGGATTCTTTCCGCTAATTTTTGACTTACTTTTTCGCCGGTTGAAGTCACCCCCAAATCACCTTTTACAAAAGATATTGCCCACTTGCCGTATTGTACTATTACCGGTTTATCTAAACCTAACCTTGCCCTTTCTTTTTCAACAGTTTCAGGAGACACTGACGGATTTAGCTTTAACTCTGCCAATGGGTCAACCGGAGATAATCTTATAATGAAAAAACTTATCATTGATACGATTATCAACAACGGTATTGTTTGAAGTATTCTTTTAAATATGTATTTTATTGTATCCATTATTTCTTACTGCCTTGGGGCCCTAGTATCTTACTGCCTTTATCAACATATATTTCCTCAATATTATGTGTTAATCCGCCTAAACTCGTCGGATATATATTTTTAAATTTATTTCTTATTGCAACAATACGAATTGGAGAATAGATATAAATCATCGGTTTTTGTGTATAAACGATTTCCTGATATTTATCATAATACACTTTTCTGTCTTCAAATTTTGTTGCTAATGCGCCTTTATCAAACATTTCATCAAGTTCTCTTTCCCAGGGTAAAATTCCAATCTTACCTTCCTGCGGGGTTCTCATATTGAACATATGAAGCCGCCCGTCAGAGAGCCACACATTTTTTCCGCCGTTTGGTTCAAGAGGTGAACCGGTCAAACCCATTATAACCATGTCCCAATCAAAAGTTGAAACAAGCTTGTTTACAAGAGAATTAAACTCTATCGGTTTAAAATTAACTTTCATTCCAAGATCTTCCAAGTCCTGCTTGACCATAACTCCTATTGCTTCACGCTCTGTATTTCCTGCGTTTGTATATAAATCAAACTCGACACGATGACCGTCTTTGTCAAATAACCACCCCTTTTTATCAGTTCTGAAACCTGATTTTTTTAATAACGCCTTGGCTTTATTTAAATTTTTATCATACGGCTTTAGTTTTTTATTTAAATAAATAGAATTTAGACTTTCGGGGGTAAATAATGGTTCCCCGATACCGTTTGCTATATTTAATACCATACTTTTGCGATCGAGAGCATAATCGACAGCAGTACGGAAATTTAAATCACTAAACCATTTTTGTTTAATAGGACTGACATAATATTTGCCCTTGTCATTTTTACGATTGTTAAGATTCATAGAAATATACATTGTTCCTGTATCAGGGCCCAAATTGTATAACTTGAAATCCGAATGCGGTTCTAATGATTTGTATCTGGCAACTTTTGAACCCTGCAAAGATATAACGTCAAGTTCTTTTGCTTCAAATTTTAAAACTTCATTATTCAAATCGCCTACTATCAAATATACAAGTTTATCTAAATAAGGCAATTTTTGATTCTTTGTATTTATCTCATAATAATTTGGATTACGTTCAAACACTACACGCTGCGCCGGAACATATTCTTTGAGTTTAAAAGCACCTGATACAACAAAATCTTTTGGTTTCGCATTTGTCGAAAGGAATGAATCAAAATATGCATTTCCTTTTTGAACGGCATCATAAAATACATGTTTAGGCGCAATAGGCGCAGATAACATTCTCAAAAACGGAGCGTATGGTTCAGGAGTCGAAAAAACGACAACACTGTCGCCATATTTCCGAACCGACGGCAATTTACCATTAATTACAAGGGAATCTCTTGTCGAAGTATCTCCCATTCCGCCAAAAATTATATTCTGCCAGGTGAAAACGACATCATCTGCAGTAATCGGCTTACCGTCAGACCATCTTAGCCCCTGCCTTAAATATATAGTATAAACTTTACCGTCAGGAGAAATTGTATACCCTTTGGCAAGTTTTGGGGCAACATCACCTGTAACAGGATTTGTTGTAAACAATCCGTCATACATAACTCCTGACATTATTGCAGAAGTATTATCTTTACAATTGAAAGGATTAAATGTTTTTGGTCCTTCCCCAATAGTAGAAGAAACAAGTGTTCCGCCAAAAATACCGACAGGCGCCTGAGATTGCAAATAGTCGATTCCGTTTATTGTAACATTTTTCGGCATTGAATAAGATAATGCCAAATCAGAACCGGATGTTTTAATTTCTGAAGTAATTTTCGGCTGCACATCACACACAATACACGCTTTACAAAAAAGCGCAATTACGCATAACAACAGTAATATCCTAAACACTCTCCCTGTCATGCTTTTATCTTATCATAAATTTTAAATTTTGCATCAGTTAAGTGTACATTGTCACATTGTTACGAAATATAATAAAAAGATTATTGATATTTGCATGATATGCTTGAAATGTAGTACAATTTTCGTAAGCACTCTATTTTGGAGCATGCTCATATTTTGGGAAATGTGTTAATAATATTATAATTTACAGACTATGGAGGTTAATGTGTCAGACACTTGTTTAGAAGAAAAACTCGACCTTAGCGAAAACGCGATTAAGGTATTAGAAAGACGTTATTTGAAGAGAGATAAGGATGGTAATTGTACCGAAACTCCTGCAGACATGTTCCGCAGAGTAGCAGATACAATTGCATCCGCAGATGCTAAATTTGGCAAAAGCGAAGAAGAAGTAAAAAAACTTTCAGACAGATTTTACAAAGCAATTACAAACCGCTATTTCATGCCTAATTCTCCTACATTGATGAATGCAGGCAGAGAATTAGGGCAATTGGCAGCATGCTTTGTATTACCTGTTGAAGACAGCTTGGAAGGAATTTTTGAAACAGTAAAAAATACTGCACTAATACATAAATCAGGCGGAGGAACAGGTTTTTCTTTCTCAAGATTAAGACCTAAAAACAGTGTCGTTCGTTCTACTATGGGCGTATCTTCAGGCCCTGTTTCTTTTATGAGCGTATTTAATGCCGCAACCGAAGCCGTTAAACAAGGCGGAACAAGACGTGGAGCTAATATGGGTATCCTTAGAGTTGACCACCCTGATATTTTGGATTTTATCGATTGCAAATCAGATAACAATCAGTTAAATAACTTTAATATTTCTGTTGCTATTACAGATAAATTTATGGATGCATACCTAGCAGGTGAAGATTATGATTTGGTTAACCCGCAAAATAATCAGGTCGTAGGCAGATTAAGCGCTAAAGCAGTATTTGATAAAATTGTTGACGGTGCTTGGAGAAACGGGGAACCCGGGATCATCTACATTGACAAAATGAATTATGATAACCCAACACCTCAAATCGGCGCTATTGAATCAACTAACCCTTGCGGGGAAGTTCCTTTGCTTCCTTATGAAGCATGTAACCTTGGTTCAATCAACTTGGGCAGAATGATGAAAGAAACTGAACAGGGCTGGGTTGTTGACTGGGATTTACTTGAAGAAACAACAAGAACAGCAATGAGATTTTTGGATAACGTAATTGCAGTAAACAATTATCCGTTACCGCAAATCTCTGAAATGGTTCAAAATAACAGAAAAATTGGTCTTGGCGTAATGGGTTGGGCTGACATGTTAATGAAATCAGGTATTTCATATTCAAGCGAGGAAGGAACAAAACTTGCAGGTCAGGTTATGGAATTTATTGATTACATTTCTAAAACCGAATCAATTGAAATGTCTAAAGAAAGAGGAAGATTTAAAAACTTCACAGGCAGCATCTATGACCAGGACAACTATTTGTATAATAAATACAAAGGAAAATCTGCAGGTAAAATTTCAGATGAACAATGGGCAGAACTTGATGCTCAAATTAAGCAATACGGATTGAGAAACGCAACAACAACATGTATTGCTCCGACAGGAACAATTTCAATGATTGCGGGCGCTTCAGGCGGAGTTGAACCGTTATTTGGTTTGGTATTCTCAAGACTTATTATGGATAAAACCGAAATGCTTGAAGTTAACCCGATATTTAAAGACTATATGATTTCTCACGGATTATATTCAGATGAATTGATGTCAAAAATTGCGGTTGACGGCTCAATTGCACACGTTGACGGTGTAAGCGAAGATGTTAAGAAAATATTCTACACTGCTCACGATGTAACTCCATATTGGCACGTAAAAATGCAGGCAGCATTCCAACTTCATACTGATAACGCGGTTTCTAAAACAGTTAACTTCGTTGAATCAGCAACAAGAGAAGATATAAAAGAAGCTTATATCTTGGCTTATAAAAATAATTTGAAAGGAATTACGGTTTACAGAAATAATTCCCGTCAGTTCCAACCAATGAATTTAGATGCAAAGAAGAAAGATAACAGTATAGAAATCAAGCCGGTCGTTGAAGATAAGGTAGAGAGCACAGAAGAGTACAACCCGACAGGCGAAATCAAAGAAGTTAAATGCCCTGAATGCGGAACAAAAATTCAGATGGCAGAGGGCTGCTTCATTTGCCCAAGCTGCGGATACTCAGGTTGCGCTTAATATTTAAAGATATTTCGCAAACAAAAAAAATACCATCCTTAATACAATGGATGGTATTTTTATATAATAAAATTCTAATTTAAAATACATTGCACAAAAAACAGAGTCACAAAATAAATGCGACTCTGTTTTATGTGTTTATTTAATATTACCTGATTAATCATCTTTTAAGAAAGATTCATAATTTCTTGCCAACAGATGAGATCTTACCTGATTGATTAAATCAAGAGCAACCCCAACCATAATGATTAAAGATGTTGCACCAATTCCTTGCAGGGTCTCAATTTTAGTAACATAGCTCCCAAAAGAAGGAACTAATGCAACTATACCTAAGCCCATAGCACCGATAAATATTACTTTTGATAATATTTTGTCTAAGGCCTCGGCTGTTGGTCTGCCCGGCTTTATACCGGGAATTGAAGAACCATACTTTTTAAGATTATCTGCAATATCTTTTGGCTGCATATTTGGCATAATTGATGCATAGAAAAATGTTAATGCAATAATTAAACCAACATAAATTAAATAATATGGTATTCCGTCAGGACTCAAAAAATGATTCAAGCTTATAATCAAATGTTTAAGCTGAACTGATTTTATACTTGCCTGACCAACCATTGCAAGAATAGTAGACGGGAATAACAAAATCGCAATTGCGAAAATGATAGGCATAACCCCGCCAGGATTAAGTTTAAACGGAATAAATGAATTCATACCGCCATAAACTTTATTACCTATTTGTCTTTTCGGGTTTACAATTATTACTTTTCTGACAGCTTCCTGCATTATAACAATTAAAATTGTTGCAAGGAAAAATATTGTAAGTAAAACTAACAATGAAAGCTGCATACTCGGACTTGCTTTTACAAGTTGATAAGTCCTTTGAGCATAAACAGGAATACCTGATAAAATACCGCAAAAGATTATCAAAGAGCCCCCGTTACCAATACCCTTTTCAGTTATTAATTCTGAAATCCACATAACCAATACCGCACCTGCAGTAAGTATGCAAACAGAATTAATATAGAAAAGAACATGTGATACATTTGGAATAACTGCGCCCGGTAAATGATGTAAAAACAGCATAAAGATAAAGCCCTGGAATATAGCAAGAACAACCGTAAATATTCTTGTATACTGAGATAATTTACGACGTCCTTCTTCCCCTTCCTCTTTTTGCAATTTTTCCAATGCCGGAATTACAACTGATACCAACTGCACAATAATCGAAGATGTAATGAACGGTCCGATACCCAAAGCCAAAATAGATACTTTGCCTAATGCACCACCTGAAAACAAATCTAAAAATCCGATAATGTTATTTCCTGAAGCAATAGTGGAAAATACCTGATTGTTAATTCCATATAAAGGAATCTGAACACCAAATCTCCACACTGCAATCATCAACAATGTAAAAAGGATTTTTTGCTTCAGCCCCGAAGCATTCCACATGGACATTAAGTCTTCTGTTGAAGGTGCTTTAATATCACTAGCCATTATACTATTTCAACCTTTCCGCCTGCGGCTTCAATTTTTTCTTTTGCTGATGGTGTAAAGTAAACTGCTTTTACAGTTACAGCTTTTTTGATTTCACCATTACCTAAAACTCTCAAACCAACACATGATGGATGAATTGTCATTTTTTCTTTTAAAGTTTCTAATGAAACTTCTTTAAGACCTAATGCATCAATTCTGCCAACATTAATTTGAGCATAATTAACTTTTGAGTATACCTGAAAACCTTTTAATTTCGGTAATCTTCTGTATGCAGGCATCTGACCGCCTTCAAAACCTCTTTTTGAAGAGTTACCTGATCTTTGTCCTTCACCGTTGTGACCTCTGCTTGAAGTTTTACCACAACCTGATGAACGTCCGCGACCTACACGAACGGATTTTTTTGTTGCTCCGTTTGCCGGTCTTAAATCTTCTAATGTTATATTTGACATTTTATTCCTTCTTTCTGTAATTTTAACTATTGTTGGTAATTACTTAACAATCTCAACTAAATGAGACACTTTATTTACCATACCTAAAATTGTAGGAGTTGAAGCGTGTTCAACAACCTGATCCTTTTTTGATAAACCCAAACCTGCAACAACTCTTCTTTGTTTTTCAGAAGACCCGATTAAACTTTTTACAAGTTTGATTTGGATTTTTTCTGCTGATTTTTTATTTGCCATTTTTTTATTCCTTTATATTTTTTGTACTGTAAAGGACTTTACGACTTAACGTCTTAACGTCCTGACGACTCTATTAGTTCAAAAATTCTGCCATTGACAGACCGCGTTTTTTAGCCATATCACCAAATGTTGATAATGATTTCAATGCTTCTAATGTTGCGTTTGCAGCATTTAAAGGAGCTTTTGAACCCAATGATTTAGCCAAAATATTTTCGATACCGGCAAGTTCAAGCACTGAACGAACAGCACCACCTGCGATAATACCTGTACCTTGAGATGCCGGTCTTAGCATTACGCAACCTGCGCCTGATTTTGCCTGCACAGGATGAGGTATTGTTGTTTTGAAAATAGGTACATTGATAACATTTTTTCTTCCGTCAGCAATTGCTTTTTGAATAGCAATAATAACTTCAGATGCTTTAGCACAGCCAACGCCAACCTGACCTTTTTTGTTACCGACAATTACAATAGCTCTGAATGATAATTTCTTACCACCTTTAACAACCTTTGTTACACGGCTGATTTGAACAACATTTTCTGTCCATTCAGATTGTGGTTTTTCTTCTGCTACTGTTTCAATTTTTTGTTTTTTACCGCGTCCGCGTTTTGATTTTGCAGGTTTTTCTTCTGCATGAGCTTCAGTTGCTGCTTCTTTAACAACAGTTGATTCTTGCGCAACATCTGTTGAAACTTCTTCAACAACTTCAGCTTTTAATTCTTCATTGTTTTCCATTGATTTTTACCTTTCTTAAATGTTTTTAAAATGCTATTTAAAAGGGCTAACCTTTATGTGAATAAATACGCCAAACAAAAGCCAATTACGGCCAATCTGGAAATCGTATTTAATTTATAACTTCTGACAAAATTAAATTTATCATCAATAAAACCTGTTGTCAACACTTATTTTGCAACAACAGAAATTAATATATTTGTAAAAAGTTTGACATGCCGACTACTTCCTTGGCATAATAGAATAGAAATTAGACTTGGGATAGTTTATGTACATAAAAAAGTTGGAAATAGATAATTTCAAATCCTTTGCCAACAAGACCGAAATACCATTACTTGAAGGATTTACCTCAATAACAGGTCCGAACGGTTCAGGCAAAAGTAACATTATAGACAGTATAATGTTCGCACTTGGTTTGCGTAACGGAAGTGCTTTGCGTATTGAAAACGCTGCTGACTATATCACCGCATTCAACAATCGAAGTGAAGCGTATGTAAAAGTTACTTTTGGCGGAGTCCGGGGATATGATGAACTTACTGTTGCAAGACGTATAAAAAAAGGTTCCCAAGGATATAACAGTACATATTACCTCAATGATAAAGTGGAAACACTTACAAATATTAAGGCCGTTTTGGAAGAATATAACGTTACGCCTAATAGCTACAATGTTGTAATGCAATACGATATTAATTCAATTATCGGGGCTACATCAAAAAACCGCAGAGCAATGATTGACGAAATCGCAGGAGTAGCTGATTTTGACAGACGAATAGATCAGGCAAAAGGAGAACTTGAAAAAGTTGAAAGCCGTGTTCAGTCTGCGTCTTTAATTCTATCTGAAGTTGCCTCGCAGCTTGAACAACTTAAAGAAGAAAGAGAAGTTGCGATTAAATATAAAAAACTTCAGGATGAAAAGCAGGGACTTGAGGCACAAATCGGTACAGTAAAATTCTTCGATTTAAAACGCAATCTTGAACTTGCACATGAAAATATTCTAAAAGCCAATAAAGATCTGAGAGAAAAAGAAAATTCATCAAAAGATATTGAGGAACGTATAAAATTAATTAATGAAAAATATGAAGAATTAAATAAAAAACTCAAAGAACAAGGGGAAGATGAAAGAGATAAATTAAAAGAAGAACAAAGTAATTTATCCTCTCAGATTCAGACAAAAAACAGCGCAATAGATTATTCCCAAAAACAAATACAAAAAGGGTTACAATCCATAGAAAATGCTAAAAACGGCATTGAGCTATACAACAAAAATATCGAAGCTGAACGACTCAATATTAAACTTGCTCACGATAAAGTCGGCATTATAGAAGGACAAATTAAAGAGAAAAGAGAAGAATTAAGTCAGAAGCTAAAAGATATATCCGGATTAAGCTCAACTGCAGACAAATACATTCAGGAACGTAACGAAACTTCTAAAACTCTTGATGCTCTTAAAGATCAGGATAATAATCTTTTAAAAACTTCCCTCCCGAAAGAAAGTGAATTAAATAATCTTAAGAAAGAAATAGAAGAAGCAAAAGAATTTGTAGCGAATGCGACAAAAAGCAAAGAAGAATTTGCGGATAAAAAATCATTAAAGGAACTTGAAGTAGAAAATCTCAAAAAAGAGATGGAAGAACTTAAAGAAGTTCAGGCATCAACTATGAAAAAACTTGATGATATAAAAACATCAATAGAAGATTATGACCATGATGCGAGAGTTGCCTACCGCAAATTTACCGAAATGGAAGCACAAAAATCAGCATCTTCAGGCGGAGCAACAACACTACCGATATCAACAATTATGAATGCAAAATTTGAAGGAGTTCATGCTCCTATTATGCAGCTCGGAAAAGTTGATGATGAATACTCAACCGCCTTAAACATAGCTTTTGGAGGGCGTCTTGCTCATATAGTTGTAGATGACACTCACGCCGCAAATGTAGCAATGGAACATTTACGTTCGACCCGCTCCGGAACGGCAACATTTATACCAATGAACAAAATCAGAAAAGCTCCCGGCAGACTGAACTTACCAAAAGACAACGGAGTAATAGATTTTGCCATAAATCTTGTTGATTTTGATGATATTTATATTGATGCATTTTTCTATGCTGTCGGTGAAACATTGATTGTTGAGGATACTCAAACTGCGGAAAAACTTATCGGCAAATACCGTATGGTAACATTAGACGGCAAATTATATGAAAAATCCGCAGCAATTACAGGCGGTTATATTAAGCAGGGGATGCTCGGGTTCGGTAAAAACGATGATAAAGAGCTTGAAAATGCAAAGAAAAAAGTTGAAGAACTACAGAAAAAATACAAAGATGCCTGCGCAAAACGTGATGAATTAGATGATAAATTAAATAAAGTCAGAATTTCCTATTCTAATGCATCAACAGAATATTCAAAATCCCGTATTGAATTAAATAGTATGGTTTCACAATTTGAAAACAGTCAGGGACTTTTGGACTCTAAACAAAAATTTATAGAAGAAAACGAACCGAATATTGAAAAATTAAATAAAGAACTTGATAAAATTGAAGAAAAAAGAATTGAACTTGATACCCAAATAAAGACAGCTCAGGACAGATTAGCGGAGCTTGATAATCTTTTGGGTGATAAAAATTTAAAAGAACTAAAAGAGAAAACTCAGGGAATTGAAGAAGAAATCAGACATCTTCAGACTGAACTTTTAAATGTCAACAACGAAATAAACGGTTTTGACGGGAAAATCAAATTTAATGAACAACTTATTATTTCTAAAAAAGATGATATTAAAAATATTACCCAGAACAATGAATCACTAACGAAGGATATTGAAACATATAAAGTCGAAATCACTCAGTTAGAGGAGCAATTAACTGCACTATCTGATAAAATAAGCGTAATTGATAAAAAAATCGGGACGCTTGTGAAGGAAAAAGAAGAAATAAATTCAAGTTTAGTTCAACTGCAAACTGATAAAGCCGTAAAATTATCGGAGATTGAAAGAGTAGAGGAACAAATAGAATCTTTCAAAGCAAGACGCAGAGAACTTGAACCGCAATTGGAAGAAGCACGTCAAATTCTTACAGACGGAGGGGTTGATATTGAAAAACTTGAGCCGGTCCAAATTTCAATTGACGATTTAAATGCGAAGATTCAAAGATTAGAAAAGAGAATGCAGGAGCTTGGGGACGTCAATATGCGTGCCATTACAAGCTATGAAGAAAAATCACAAAGAAAACAGGAACTTGATGAACAAATTCAGACTCTTTCTACGGAAAGAACTGCTATTCTTGAAAAAATGAACGGCTTTGAAAAGCAGAAAAAAGAAGCATTTATGACCACTTATACTGCTATAAATGAGAACTTCAAAGATATTTACCATCAACTTTCAGAAGGTGAAGGCAAGTTAATTCTTGAAAATGAAAAAGACCCGTTAGCCGGAGGTATGACTATCGAAGCAAAACCGCGTGATAAAGTTACAAACAACAAACTCAGTGCATTGTCCGGCGGAGAAAAAGCTCTCACCGCACTGGCATTGGTATTTTCGATTCAAAAATATCTGCCGGCACCATTTTATGCACTCGATGAAGTTGATGCAAGTTTAGACGCAATGAATGTTGAACGAATTGCAGATATGATTAAAAAGCAATCTGATGATACGCAATTTTTAGTTGTAACTCACAAGCCGCTTATGGTTGGAGCAGCTCACAGAGTTGTCGGGGTAACACAAAAAGAAAAAGGAAAAACAAAAGTAACAGGTGTTCAAAACAATGGATAATGCAATTATTAACGGAGAAGATTTAGGAATATACGAAGGATTAAGTTCACACGAAGCCAATGACGGGATCGGAATTTTGGTTGAAATGGCAAAATCCGGGAAAATTGATCCTTGGAATATAGATATTGTTGATGTTACAGAAAAATATCTTCAAAAAATGATGGAGATGAATTCTCTTAATTTGAAGGTCGCAAGCAGAACATTTTTATTCGCAGCTATTTTATGCAGAATGCAATCAAATGTTTTGGCAGGATTGACATTAGAAGAATTTCAGGATAACGAAGAACCTGAAATGATATATGATGAAAACGGTTTGCCGGTTGATGATTATTTAGCCGAGGATGATTTTATCCCGACAAACAACATTGTAAGATGGGATGAAGCTCTGAAGCGCAGAACAAGCGTCAGATTAAACCGCAACAGAGTCGTTACATTGAAAGACCTCATTAAACAGTTGGAGTTTTATGAAAAAATCGAGGCGCGTGCGAATTTAAAAGACGCTCAGCAGCGTGCAAGACGCCGCGTACGTGATTTTTCAAGAATGACAACTCACGACATCATTTCAAACATGTCAAATGATGCTTTTATTGAAGAGGCCGTTTTAAAATTAAAAGATAACATAGAACAAATTTTTCAAAATAAAGAAAAAGTAGAACTTTCAGATCTTTATATTTTAGGAATGGACAGAGTTACGTCTTATATGGCTTTGTTGTTTTTAAGCAGAGATACTGATTACGACTTGGAACAAAAAGAATTTTATTCTGATTTATATGTCGTAAGAGGAGGTCAAAATGCAACCGCTTAAATCCAGAATAGAAGCAGTTTTATTCTCGACAGGCAGAGCGCTGACCCTTGACGAAATATGCGTATTTGTTGATAAAGAACCGGAAGAAGTTGAAGAAGCTTTACTCGAACTTATCATGGATTATTCAGCAAGGGATGGAGCATTGGAAATTGACGATGAAGACGGTTATATTTTGCAGGTTAAAGAAGAATATAGCGACATTGTAGAACGAATTTGCCCGATAGACTTATCTGCTGCAGTTTTAAGAACTTTATCTATAATTGCATTGAAAAAATCAATAAGACAGTCAGAATTGGTCAAACTCCGCTCTAATGCCTATGAACATATTGCAGAGCTTGTAGAAAAAGGACTTGTTACAAAACAAAAAGACAAAAACGGCAGAAGTATCAATATTAAAACTACTGCCAAATTTAAAGAATATTTTAAAATTACGGGCGATATCGATCAACTCGCCGCACAAATGGAAAGAGAAATTAATGATAAAAAAGATAATTAATATTGTTGTACTTACGGGCTTACTTGTTTTTATAGGAATTTTTGTATGGAATCATTCTGCCTTATGCAGCCCTTATTACTTCAACAAAGGTAAAACTTTATATAATCAAAATCAATACGATGCTTCGATAAAATTTTTTGAACGCGCCTTACAAGCGAATCCTAAAAATTCTACTGCAAGATACTATTATGCATTAGCATTGTCAAAAGGAACGCCGACTTACTCAAATCAGGAAGGGTTATACCTTATGGCAAATTCAAAAACGCATGATATGGCGCAAAGTTATGCAAAATCACAGCTTTATCCTCTTAAAAGCCGATTAATTGACGGAGTTGAAGATAACTACATTTATAGCGCAGTTCTAAATAAAGACATACTAAGATGGAGTACCGAATCTTTTCCGCTAAAGGTATATTTTGAAAATACAAACCACACATACAGAGAAAATATCAAAAAAGCGTTTGAACAATGGAGTAAAGCGAGCAATTTTTTACAATTCGCAGAAGTATTTAATCCTGAAGAAAGTGATATTGAAATCAGATTCAGTAATTATGACGGACCGCAATGTAAGAGTGCTAATTGCGCATACACAGTTGCAACAACATCAAATAAAACTGACAAATATCATCGGCTGAAGAAAATGATTATAAAATTTTATAACACTAATCCGTTTGGAGAACAATTTACTAACTCTGAAATATATAATACAGCCCTACACGAAATAGGGCACGCTTTGGGGATTTCAGGGCACAGCGATAATCCGTCAGATGTTATGTATGCAAATAATCATAAAGTAGCAAATGTTTTTGATCCGTACAGCAATAATATTTTTTATTTATCAAAAAGGGACCTGAATACCATAAAATTACTGTACAGAATAGCCCCAACAATTACCAACACTAAAGGATGGTACTTTGAAAATCTTTATTACGCACCATTAATATTAGGTAATGATGAAGAAATACTAAAGAAAAAACTTGATGAATATCAGAGATATATTGATCAATATCCGAATTATTGCGGAGGATATATAAATATCGCAACTGTGTATTATAGCATGGGTAAAAATAAAAAAGCGCAGGAAGCATTAGATACCGCCGAAACACTGGCGACCAATGCCGATGATAGATACTTGATTAATTATAACCGGGCTGTACTGTACTATCATAACCAAGATTACAATTCAGCATTGAACAGTGCAAAAGAAGCACTGGCACTAAAAAATGATGAAACAACAAACGCTCTGATTAAAGACATCGAAGCGATGTTAACACAATAAATTTAAATGCTATTCTATATTCTTTTTTGATATTACAACAGCGTTAGAAATAGCGATTCCTCCAGGTTGTGGCGGCTTGTTGACAATAGAACCATTTACATACATTACTGTCGATCCTCCGCCGTCTAAATTTATAGCATTTACGCAACCAAAAGATTTCATAAGAGAGGCAAGCTCATTCAGTGTAAGCCCTATTGAACTTCCCTCTCTGCCATCTACTGCAACCAAAATTAAGTTATTATCCCTTGTATAACCAACAGCACTTCTTGGGTTTCTACCCCCTATTGCAAGAAGTTTTTCTTCAGAAACATCAATAAATACATCCCCGTTTTTTACAAGATAAGGGCCACCGCTTATTATATGCTTAACATTTTCCCATTTCGGATTAACGCCTAAAGTCATTTCAACAGCACCGGCACCAAATAAAGCACTTAATTTTTCTTTAGGACCGACCAAAACATATCCGTCAGAAGGAATTTTCATAGGATTTGCTGACGCAGCAAGTATTCGGTTGCCTGATATCTGAAGCTGAGCACCTCCCTTTGGAGATACAGGAGAATAAGTGCCCCAATCTTTTGAATATGCAATTACATATGAAGACAACATTCTTGGCTGATTTATATTGTCAATTTTTACATCTGCTCCGTTCCCATAAATATGCCCGTCAAATTCAACCCTGCTGACATCATAACCATCATCAAAAATTGCTAATGCAACTCTGTTATAAACAGGACCCGTATAAATTTTGCCGTCAATCATCAATGTCCCCAACGGGATTCCGGACTGCGGTTTGAAAAAACCACCATTAAGAGCAACAACAGAATTCGTACGACCGGCAATTGTTCTTAGCGTTGTTTTGTGATGTAATGTATGATTAGATGCCATTGCAGGCATAAATTCATAATCTTTTGCAATTTCAGAGTTCATTTCTACAACGTTTATTCTGACAGGACGACCGGCATAATAACGAACCATCTTTATATGCTTAATTCCCGGAACTACATCGTTCATTTGTAATCCCGAATACTTGACCCCCATCTTATAATCAAATAATCTTTGCCGGTATTCAGGATTCATATTTTCCTTTAATTTGTCAGCTGAGCGATAAATCGCAGGACTCGAAATTACGGTATTTGCAATTAAATCATTCGCATAAATCGGAGAATGAAATGCAAATTGTGACAGAACCAAAGTAATTAAAATAGAAATTGCTAATACAAATTCGCCCGTTCTGCCTGGAAGCTCAATACGATTAAAAGTTAGTGTATCCATAGTTGCACCTATACTTTAGAGTAACCGGATACCTTTTTTATTAAAGAGTGGTGTGGGGTATAACACTCATCGAAGACCTATTTGGGCCTATAGGGATCTCCTACTACTATTGTAACATATTTTAACATTATTTTCTAGTGTCTGCAACCCTTTAACGACAAATATTTTACAAAACTAAATAATGGCAAAAGTACACTATATAAGGATTGTAGATATTACACTTTTAAAATTACCCAATTGAACTGTTTTTATAAAATTTATTTATGATATAATAAAATTGCCGTGCTCCACGGGGTGTTGCGAACTCTCGACCTGAAGCTTACGCAGGGTGCAGAGCCTGTTGTGAGGGCTTTGCGGGAGTAAATGAACTTAATATAATCGTAGATAGCAATACTTGATGTGGCGTGAAATTTCGAACCGTGTCAGGGGGGAAACTCAGCAGCACTAAGAAAACCTTTGCGGGTGCATCATTTGTTGAAGGAGAAAATATTAAAGGATTTTACTACTGCAAATTTCGATAGACAGTGGCACGGTTTTAAATATAAATAAGCAATTTTTCATATTAATTTTTCTGATGGTACTATAAATAGGAGTTTACAATGACAAATCATTTAGAATTTTACCGCTGTGAAGTTTGCGGGAATATTGTTCAGGTAATACATTCAGGAAATGGAGAGCTTGTATGCTGCGGGAGCCCTATGCAGATGCTTACGGCAAAAACAAAATCCGAAGAAAAACAAGAAAAACATGTTCCTGTTTTTATCAGTGACAATGAGATCCAAATAGGATCCGAACCGCATCCGATGAGTGAAGAACACCATATATCATTTATCGAAACTATCAGCGAAGACGAAAAGAGCGTGCAAATCAAATTTCTGGATATTAACGAATTCCCAAAAATGATAACAAACAACACTGCATATAATACGGCATACGAATATTGCAATATCCACGGACTATGGCAGGGAGAAAGATAATTTTTAATTAAAAGAAAAGGGGCAATTTTGCCCCTTATACAGTTGTGGTTAAATAAAAATATAATTTTGTTAGGATAACCTTACAAATAAAACAAAAATTTTATTATCCTTTTTCTTTATTATTACGATATCCTATTCCTGCACGATAACCTGAAATTGAATACAACAACGGCAGTGACGGCTCTATCCACTTCAAGCCGGACAATAATGATATTGTTGCAATGTCATCGGTATGTAAGCTCAGATCAAGCAACTCCGGAGTTCTTGTATCTGGTTTATTATCCTTGGAAACTAAAGGATTTATAATTTTTTTACCAATATAATTTGCTATAATACTACCGCCAATCACGCCTGTCAGCAAAATACCGCCCAACATTCCAAGACACCTTGCGGATTTTGATTTTATGTTCATTTTTTCTAACACGCCAAGAGCAACACCAGCACCAATATTACACAGAAATATATTTGCAAGATACTGATAAATCCCTTCTTTTAATTTATTAGGAACATTATCTTTCCATTTTTTTTCGGTGAGCTTATCCCCGATAACTCCGCCTGCTATCCCGCCTGCAACAGGAATTGCGCCATAAACAGAAAGCCAGCCGATTTCTTTGAATATATCTTTTGAACCAACGCTTACAGGAGGCGGAATCAATTTATTTGCGACCTCAGAATGTTCAGGGTTGCTAAATAATTTATTTATTTCTTTTAATGATAATACTTTTGTTTTCGCTTTCTGAAGAATTTTTTGTAATTGCTCGCCCACATTATTATTTTTCACATATTCATCAACAATCTCAGTATTACTCTTTTTAATTTGAGATAATGTCTTTGAAACAGAGCGTCCTGTAACGTATGAGGCAATTTTCGGGGCCATCGCAGCAGAAATCGCAGTAGCGGCAAGAGTAGTTCCTATTTTTAGTGCACTTTTCCTACGTTCATCTTTTGGGGATTTTTTTACAGTATCAGTAAATATCGCTGCCGCACCCAATGTTAGCATATAGGGAACATTTTTATTTATTTTCGCTGTTAAAAGCGGTTGATCTAAGTATTTACCAATTGCACTTATACGGGGCATTATTTTTCACTTTCTTCTATGTATGCTTCCAATATCTTTTTGTGTTTCACGAAAAATTTTGTAAATTTCTGCATGCTGCAAAGAATATTTTTAGATACAAAATGCTCTATTTTACAAGCATTTTCACTTGCTTCGGAAGAATCAACGTCCAATACTTTTTCAAAAAATTCTTTCAACACATAGTGTTTTTCATAAACTTTTTGAGCTTCTTCATCGCCTGCTTTTGTAAGCGTAATTGCCTCATAGCTGTTATACTTTATCAGTTTTTTAGACACAAGTTTTGACAATGCCTCAGACACAGAAGCACGGGAAACGCCTAATTTTCTTGCTAAATCTGCACCCTTTAGCATTTCTCCGTTTTTTGTTGAGAGATAAATTGTTTCAATATAATCTTCTAAACCTGAAGACAAAGTATTTGCCATGTTTCCTCCGACATAAAAATTGTAAGGTAAACCTAACACAATGTCAACAAAAATTTTTTTACTGAACTAAATTATGACAACCGGGCAATTTTCAAGCTAAAAATATCTTCAACGTTTAATCGATTTAATATATCAGAAATTAAAATTTCAGGGGATAAATTATCATAACCATCATAGTGAGGTAATGTCCCAAGAACCTTTGCGCCCGTATATTCTTTTACAAGATGAGGGAAATATTTGATTTCCAAATCATCTGTTTCAAAGTTATAATCATTTATAACGACACCTGATAAATTTACATGCTTTGAATAAATATAATTAATACCACTAATAACATCGTCCATTTTCGTCATGTTTGGATTAATAACCAATATAACGGGCAGTGAAAACTGTTTTATTAAATTTATTTCTGTTTTCTTCTCATCAATCGGAGAAGATATACCATTAGCCCCTTCAACAATATGACATTCAGTCATCATTATATTTTGCTTGTAATCATGCATTATCTTCATGGTATCGATTTTTTGAATCCCGTCATTATACGCACCAATTAGCGGATTTTGCGAACTTTGCAATTTATAAGTTGAAAAAACTTTTATATGATTATCAATTTTAGATATTACATCAGTGTCATCATTTAACATATTATAACCGGTCTGAATCGGCTTATAATAACTCACAGCATAATTCAAGCTTTGCATAGTACCTGCAAGCCCTGAACATAAAAGAGTTTTACCTGTCCCTTTCTTTAATCCGGCTACATACACACTTAACATAAAAACATATTAACATGACTATTTATTGATTGCAAAATAAACTTCTTTAAGACGTTTTTTTGTTATATGAGTATAAAGTTGGGTAGTAGCAACATCACTGTGTCCGAGCAGCTCCTGAACAACTCTTAAATCCGCACCGTTTTCAAGTAAATGAGTAGCAAATGTATGTCTTAAAGTGTGAGGAGAAATGTGCTTGTGAATTTTCTCCCCTATTTTTTTTACAAAATTATAAACATCCTGCCTTGTGAGTAAATTCCCTGAGGTTTTTATGAATAATCGTTTTGTTTTTAATCCGTATTTTGAAATGATAATATCCCTTGCTGCAAGATATTTATTTATCGCCTCCTTGGCTTTTTTACCGAAAGGAATGACCCGCTCTTTTGATCCTTTCCCAAAGCACTGAATATATTTGGATTTTAAATCAATATCGCTGATTTTGAGATTCACAAGTTCAGAAACCCTCAACCCGCAATCGTACAATAATTCAACAATCAAAGCTTGTTCCGCACTTAAGTCAGAATGAAAAATTTCTTTTATTTCCTGCAAAGTCATTACTTTTGGCAACTTTTTAGCTAATTTTGGCTGCTCAAGAAAAATTGCAGGATTATTTTTAATATACTCATTTGAACTTAGCCATTTAAAAAATCCGCGTAAAGATGCTATTTTACGAACAACAGAACGAGGGTTAATATTACCCTGCCTTAACGCTATAATATACGAGTTTAAGTTATTTCTTGAAATATCAGCAACATCAGAAATGCCTCTTTCCGAGCAATAATCTAGAAAAACAGTTAAATCAGAGCGATAAGCTGCTATCGTATTTGCAGACAAACCTTTTTCTACTTCAACAAATTCCAGATATTCACTTAAATATTGTATGTCCATTCATCACCAATCAGACTTTTTCCGCCATAGTAGCCAATTTAAACAAAAAGTCATCTTTTGTACTATTTTTAAAACCTTCGGGGATAAAATTTCTTTTAAAGCGTTCTATCGCGTATCTGTCTGTCATTCCTGATATATAATCTACAACTACTCTTTGTGCTTTATCAGCAGAACACAAGTCCTTCACCATATCCATATACAAATAGTAAAGCTCTCTGACAACATGGCGTGCTTTGCCTTCTTCGAGCTTTGCCGGAGATTCCATATACACGTTTTCAAACATCCAGCTGCGTAGTTTTGTTGTATATTCCCACGCTTCATCACTCATCGAAACTTCCGGTTTATTAATCGAATTATAAACTATTTCATTTATCATTTTACTTAACCTTGCACTAGGGTCAGATGAAAAATATTTAATACAATCCTTTGGCAGATCGCTTTCGGATATCACACCGGCCCTTATTGAATCTTCAATATCGTGATTTATGTACGCGATTTTATCGGCAAGCTGTACTGCCTTCGCCTCAGGAGTTAAGGGCTTAAAGCCCCAGCTGTGAGTTCTTATACCATCAATAGTTTCCTGACACAAATTTAAATTTTCCAATACTTCAACAACTCTGACACTCTGGAGATTATGAAAAAAACCACCATTGACAAGTTCGTTTAATACCCCTTCGCCGCAATGGCCAAACGGAGTATGCCCCAAATCGTGGCCCAGAGCAATTGCTTCTGTTAAATCTTCATTTAAACTCAAACTACGCGCAATAGTTCTTGCAATTTGAGAAACTTCAAGAGTATGTGTTAATCTTGTTCTGAAATGATCATCAAACGGGGACAAAAATACTTGCGTCTTATGTTTTAGCCGCCTGAATGCTTTTGAATGAAGAATTCGATCTCTATCCCGCTGAAAATCGGTTCTTAATACATCCTTTTCTTCAGGATATTTTCGTCCGGCGGACTGATCGACTTTTGTTGCAAATTCACTTAAAAACTTATGTTCACGTTGTTCTAATTGCTCTCTTATAGTTTCAGACATAAAAACCTCACTTTATCACATTTTAAACAAATAATAAAGTGTTGTTATCATGTTTTTAGAGTATTTTAAGCAGCTTTTGCCTTTTTAAACTCTTTTTGGGGCTCAATATATTGTCCGGTTTTCTTTAAATAATTTTCATATAAATGATTTGCGAATGAGCCAAATCTGTTTGCGATAAATGAAGATATCATAGCAAAGCACAAAGACTTGCTTCCTGCAAAAAGCCGGGCATTACCATACAATGAAACACCTACACCAACCAGTGCAGGAATACCATATTTTAGCGCAATTGCAGTGCGTTCCTGACTGTTATCGGATTTACCCAAATAATATGAAAGAGTCGCTAAACCGCCGAATACAGACAGTATATCAGTCGGAGCACTGCCCAAAGCCAAATCTCTCGACTTATTGATAAAATCTTCAGTTTCAAGTTTTACAGATTTATCAAGAGATTTTATGGCTTTAGAAAATTCTTTAGACAGTTTTTCATACTGATTTTGAGGCAGCAAGGCCTTATAAACACCTAAAATTTCCTGTACATTCCCACGCTTATAATTAGTAAATAAGTCCCTTAGTTCCTGAACACAAGCTCTTAAATCTAAATTTTTCTCTGAAGGAATAAATAAACGTCTGACTTCAGCTTCGAGCTCAGACAGGTTTGATAACATTACATTCTTATCTACTACACTTGTTTTTGCGAATTTACTAAAATTATCCCTCAAATTATTAAGCACTTTAAGAGCATTTTTATCTTCAATTGAGAAGTATGATGCAATTGTCATAATTTTTGAATCAGCATCTTTATACAAATCTAAAGGAGTATATGAAATAGCATTTTTTACGGAATTAATATTTTTTTGAATTTGCAGTTTTTTAGGCAACATTTTTGCATCTGCGACAAATGAATTTAAAGTATCTTTTGATAAAAACCACAATGGACCTTTTTCATCAAAAGACTGCTCTAATTCTTTTGTATACTTTTTAATATCCAAATATCTTGCGCGTCTTACGCCTTCACTGAAATTATCTGACAATAATTGATCAATCTGAAGTCCTTTATCTTGAACAAGCGTAATCCATTCTGATTTTGGCAATTTAACACCATTTATTGTTATTTCTTTTGATAAATCCTTCCCCATTTGTAATTCTGCAAGTGTTGAAATATTTAAATTTTTCAGATATTCAAAATTATTTAATGTTTTTGCATAAGAATTTCTGACAGTTTTTAATCCTAATTTTTCAAACATTGAGGTAACACTGTTATGCAACTTTCTTGTGTATTTCCAATTATTTTTACCTCCATACATAAGCTTTTTAAAAGCAAAATCTTTTATCGTTGTAAAATTATTAACGGCCTGAGACTTATTTAGCAAGAAATCAATTTTGCCAAGCAAGTATTCGTAGGTAGAAGCACCCATACCGGATAATTTTGATTTTTGTATCTTACGTTCCAAAAAATTTTTTAGATTCTGAATGCCCTTTGTTATACCACTACCACCTCCACGCAGGAAGAAAAAGATTCCACCGGCAGCCAATATAGTTGCACTTGCAATAGACCAGCCAATAATCTTCAAATTATTTGTTTTACGGGCTTCATCAGGATTAAGTATAATTGTTTCAGGCAAAATCGAAGCAAGCGTAATATCCTGAAAATTTTTATCATTTTTCTCTGTTTGAGCAAGCCAATAATCAGACCTGTTGTGCGTAGAAACCGCACCAAACGGACTGCGTTTTGAATATTCAAAACCATTTACTGAATTTATCATTACACTTGCCTTCATTTATAATAAAACGAAGGATCTCAAATAATTGCGTTTTTAAATTTAAAAATAAAGTTATATTAAGGGAATAGTTCCGTATCTATAACCTTTGCAGCTTCAAGAGCAGAATTCTTATCGGATAATAATTTTGCAACATTACTTAATTCACTAACCATAATAAGTCGTTTAGTACTGTCATATATTACATCTTCCACTTTTTTGGCAATTAGCTCCGGCTTCGCGTCCTTAACGATCAACTCAGGAATTATAAATTTATTCGCAATAATATTAGGCAATGAGACCTTATCAATACATCTGACAAGCAAATATACCCAATAGAAAAATTTTGGAGCATTATATGCAATTACCATAGGTGTTTTGTATAGACACGCCTCTAAAGCAACCGTTCCTGATGCCAAAATTAATGCATCGGATACACTGAGTAATGCCTGATTATCACCCTTAATAACCTTCAAATCGCTGTTACCGAAATACTTATCGTATACAGAGTCAGAAATATTCGGCGCCTGAGAAATACAAAATTGTAAATCAGGGTGCTTTGCCTGCAAAATTTCAACCGATTTTTTAAATATTTTCATAAGATATTTAAGTTCAAAAACTCTTGAACCCGGAAATACTGAAACTAATTTTTTGTTTAAATCAAGATTATATTTCTCGAAAAAGCCCTTTTTGTAAGCAGGAGCACTCAAACCGTGAGCAAGAGGATGCCCGCAATAATGAACATCTATGCCGTAACTTTTATACAACGGAACTTCAAACGGGAAAATACAAAGAACTTTATCAATATATTTTTTAACTCTCTTAATTCGATACTGTCTGCTTGCCCAAAGCTGAGGAGGAATATAATAGAATACTTTTATTCCCGCTTCTTTTAAATATTTGGCTATACCTAAATTAAACCCGCCATAATCGACAAGTAATACAAGATCCGGTTTAAACTCTTCTTTTAAATATTTTACAAGCTTTTTACCCAAAATGTAATGATGCCAAATTATTTGCAACGACAAACCAACAGCCGATAAATTTCTTATATGCTCAAAAAGTTTAACACCCTGGGCTTTAAGATTATCACCACCAATACCCTCAATAATATAATCATTACTGATTTGCCTCAACATTTTTACAACATTTGAAGCGTGTATTTCACCTGAATATTCACCTGTTACAATAAAAATTTTCTTTTTCATATTAAACTGCCATTATCACAATATTGTGCCTATTTGCGTACTCTATAACTTTTTCCTGATCAACAATAATAGTTTCATTTGCTTCTACAGCAATGAGAGAAGTCTTACGTCTGTGCATACCTTTTAAAGTTCTCATACCTATTGCAGGGATATCAAACCTTTTATCCTGATTTGGTTTTGCGACCTTTACAACTACTGCTCCTGACTTAGCAAGTTTAGAACCGCGTTTTATACATTCATCAGTACCCTCAAGCGCTTCAACAGCCATAATCATTTTATCTTTAATTACAACTGATTGCCCAACATCAAGACGTCCCATTTCTTTTGCAAGCCAAAATCCATAATTAACATCATCCATTTGCTCTTTCGTTGGTTTATGTATTCCTAAAACACCTGCAGGTATCATAAGATTTTTTATAAATATAGTCTGATCTAAAACCTCAACGCCAATTTGTGCAAGCTGATCGACAATCATCAACATAACTTGGTCATCATTCAATCTTATTGCCGCCTTTATAAATTCTTTTGCTCTTTTATCAAATTTGTTAAGCTTCAAAAGAACTTTTTTATGCACTTTACCCAAAAAAGTCAACTGCTTTATACCTTCATCTTTTAAAATGGATTCAATTCTGTCGACTTCTCCCGGGTGACAAGAATATATTTTTGAACAATACTTTTTCAATTCTCCATAATTATCATCCGCAAGCGAAATGCACACAACTTCAAAACCATTTTCTTTTGCATGCTGAGCCATCCTTATCGGTAATATCCCATCACCTGCAATTAGTCCCTGTTTATTTTCCAAAGTAATACTCACAATTATTCCTCTTTATACTATCTCAATGAATAAATTTCATTTACCTGACTATCTGATAATATTTTAGCACCTCCAAGAATTTTTGAAAGCACCAATGTTTGTGCATAAGATTCGCATAATTCTATGTTTAAATATGCATCTTTTAAATTTTTCCCGCCTGATATTACGCCATGATTTTCCATTAAAACAACATTATATTTATCAAAATATTTTGCGGTTTCCTGAGCAAGCAACTTTGAACCCGGCAGGGCATATTTTGCCAACGGGATTTCATCAAACATATAAATAATTTCAGGTAAAACTTTTTCTGTAATAGCACAACCGCACGCCGCAAACGACGTTAAATAGGGCGAATGGAAATGACATATTGCACCTATTTCCGGTCTTTTTTTGTAAAATTCTATATGAACAAATTTTTCACTTGAAGCTTTATTAGTACCTTCTAAAAGATTCCCTTCAAAATCGATCACGCACAAATCATCGTAATTTAAAAATGAATTTGCACTCCCTGAGGTTGTAATAACAATTTTATCCCCACAGCGAACAGAAATATTACCTGAAATACCGGGAGTTAAATTTCGTTCTCCTGCAATTTTCCCATATAAAATTATTTCATCTTTTATACTTTCAAACACTACTCTATACGCTCCTTATCAGGATCTTCAAGTTCGATAACCGTCGCATATTGCAAAACTTCACTTTTTGCAGTTTTTTTATTAAAGGGCATAAAACCTATTGTCGACACATTGCCATTTACATCGTAATCAAGAGGCGGAATATAAACAACCTTGTCTTCAGGACGAACAGATTGCCCTAATCTTTCAGGATTTTTTATAATCATTTTGTCATATTTTATCGTAGTCCCTTTAGGGTTAAAACCAATATCTACCCCAAAATAAGTTCTTTCTCTGATAAAGTCATAGCCCAATACGACTTTCAAATCATCAGGCCCCAAAGCGACTAAAAACGCATTTTCCTGAAACATTTTGTTATTTGGAGCATCTTTGGACAGATTTAAATATGTTTGCCACATTACTGAAATATATTTATTTAATCTTAAACCCTCTGATAAATATAAACTGCTGTTACCATATCTGTATGCATCAAATCGTGGCATAGGAGTTGAATCTTGATACCCTGACTGATAATATGTAATATTTTGCACCCAATTTTTGTACTGAGTATATAAATTAGGACCACCTCTTGCAATAAATTGAGTATCGCCTGTACCATATACGGCAGCAGACCCTTGCATTGTCAATCCGAGTTGCAGTCTGATTCGTTTATCTTTATTAGTATATGCATACAAGGTTTGATAAACCTGTCCCATGTATTTGGTTCTTGTGGTAGACATAGTGCTGCCATCTCTGAATTTTTCACCATTCCTGTTTTCATCATTTTCTTTGGCAAATCCAAAACTTCCCCTGTGAGAAAAAGTCAACGATCTGTTACCACCTAAGAATCCCGGATGAACATAAGATTTTTCATATACAAGTTCCGCAATATATTTTGGCATACGACCGCCCAGAAACCAATCATTTACATAAGAATTATAAGCGTACTGCAAGTACAAATTATCATCGAGGTATTGACGACCGTTTAAGATAAAAGTGCTTTTATTAGTTGTATAACCAATTTCAGTATGATTGAACGGTGTTGAATATTTCAGCATACCGCCTATGCCAAAACCATTTTTATAAGTAACCATCGGCACTGCCTTCATAATAGACCCGAAAGGTCCGGGGAATACAATACCGGGGCCGAAGAACATACCCATTTTCGGGTCAGAACCAAGTTCAGGGTAATTCGCTTCAAAATATTCTCTATTTTTATCAGTATAAATAGTCATTGAAGGCCATCTGAAATACGAGTTATTATTTCTTCCGATTCTTAATTTTTTTACTTTGATTACATCATAATTTTTTTTAGCATCAATTTCCAGATTTGAAACATTTATATCTAAAGTATGTTCAGGTTTCCCGAAAAATATTTCTTTTTGTTCATCTGTCAAAATCATATCACCCATTCTTGGTCCAATCACCTCAGAACGCATTCTATATATATGTTCATCATCGGAATACATCGTTCCTTTATTAAAAATCAATAAACCGTCTTTTTGAAGACCATGTTCAGCCGTGATATTTAATTTAGGCATTTCAGAAAATATATTATCAGCATCAATTGTTTCTTCGTTTAAATTTACCACCAAATAATCCGCATGAGTTGTCACCGGTTGCCTTTAAAATATTACCTGTATCATCATAAGTCATAACATCTGCAATAATTTTAGTTTCCTGCGGAGGTAAAAATAAAATTGGGCGACCACTTGCGACCATTTCGCCTGTTTGTTTATCAAAATTTATATTTGCAGCATCTAATAACAATTGTTTTTCAACGTGTTCTTCACTAATACCTGCCTCAAGTGAAACCGTATCAGAAGTTTCGATATTTGCAACATTATCTATAGAATCCAGCAACGCATTAGCAGACTTTTCTTCCTCAATGACATCTTCTTGATTTTTCTTTTTTCCGAATTTAAATAATTTTTCACCTGAGGCCTGCTTGTGAGCCATTTCTCTATATTTTAAGGTAGTTTTTAGTCTGATTTTTTTGAAAAAAGGCATCCTGTTATAGTCACTATTTGAAATACTGGAATTAGCGGAATTTAACCCACTCAGACCAAAATCAAGCGGGGTCACTTGAATAAGCCGGTGTTGCGGCTAAAAACATTATTAAAATTATTAAAAACGAGTATTTTTTCAATTTATTCATCCTTATTTCACATAATTCAACGGATTTACAGGTTTACCATTTACACGTACCTCAAAATGACAATGAGGCCCTGTACTGTACCCTGTAGATCCTTCTCTTCCTAATGTTTGACCTTTTTTAACCATTTGACCATTTGACACTCCAATAGAT
Source organism: uncultured bacterium (assembly GCA_902802825.1). GTDB lineage: Bacteria > Cyanobacteriota > Vampirovibrionia > Gastranaerophilales > Gastranaerophilaceae > Zag111. The sequence continues at coordinate 27,643 of CADCNV010000011.1, forward strand.
GACATATGAGCATATAATGTAGTAATAGGTTGCCCGTTTACAACACCATGGTCCAAAATTACGACTTTACCATATCCGCCATACCAGCCGGAATATATAACTTTACCATCATTAGAAGCTTTTATGGCCCCTCCGTTTGGTCCACCGATATCAATACCCGAATGATATATTCTGCTTTTAAATATCGGGTGAATTCTGTAACCGAAAGGCGAAGTGATAGGACCTGATATCGGTCTTATAAAGCCGGTTGAAGATATTTTTACCTGAGAAGAAGAACCTGCATTATTCTTAGAAAGCTTCGATATCATACTTTGGATATTCGCAGATTGCCTTGCAAGTTCTTTTTCAGTTTTTTCATAATATGCTTTATCTTTTTTTAATCTTTCTATCATTGACTTATTGGCAGCAATTGAATTTTGAATAGAAGCGCGCTGACTGTTTATCTCTCTTATAGAAGACTCAATCATACGTTTTTGACTCACTACCTGAGCTTTTAAAGCCGCAATATGCTGCGCCTTTGCCTTTAAGGTTTGAATTCGTCTGTAATCTTCCATTATTATAAGTTTTTCAAAATAAAATATATCCAACAAAGCGTTAACATCTCGGGTATACAAAATTGATTCAAACATACCCGTTCTTTGATGCATGAAAACTTGTTTTATTCTCAATTTCATCTCTGCATCGAGCTTTTGAAAATCAGAAAGAGCGTGATTTAACTGTACTTCCATAGCCGCGAGATTTGCAACCAGGTTGTTGTAACGTATAGTATTTTCCTGAAGTCGGGTATGAGCAACTTCAAGACGCTGTTGATTTGAATTTAACTTATTCTGTTCTTTGCGTAAACGCAAATCCGCATTTTTTTTCTGTTGTTGAAGATAATTTCTTTTGTTGTTTGTTTGCCTTAACTGCTGCTTTAATTGAGCCGATGACTGAGCAGGCGCAGCAAAAGAACAGTTACACGTAATTCCGGTAACTCCGGCTATTGCCAAACATAAAAATATATATTTAATTATAGTTTTTATCTTCATACTTCAATTATTTCATTAAAGCTACAGCCATATATAACATAGACCCGAAAGTCCACAACAGGAAACAAGTTCCCATTACTATTATAAAAGCTTTTTGGTGTTTTCTGAAAAATTCCATAGTTACTCCCCTACAATTGACATTTTACTATCAATATAGACAATATGCAAGAAAATTACAGAATTAAATACACATAATTTAAAATTGAAACAAACCTTCAAATATCTGAATAAAATCATCCGCATTTATAACTTTACAAGCCCTGTCATTTAATATTATTTGTAAAAGTTTTAAATCGGAAAAAGACATCTCGCTCAAATCAGGAAATTCAATTTGATCAGGATTTTTTAACATATTACGATTACGATTGTTCTCTTCCAAAATATTATCCCCGACATAAAGAAGCTGTTTTTTTGTAAATTCACACCTGACCTTTGGAGCAAAACCAAAAACCTGAGCTGAATCAGCCGGCACATCATACATATCAGAAAAAGAATTGCCTGTTCCATTAATATGTGATTCAAAATTTAAGACACACTTATTATTTACCCAACCCAATATATCTATAGTATAAGTCATACTCATTCCCATATATTCTGTCGTTAAAGTTTCTTTGTATGGAGAACACATAGATAAACTTTTTTGCATATTATTTGATTTTAATTGTTCAGATTTTGCGCGATTATCATTATTTTTATTAAAGCCATTTTGATTCACATAATTATCCGAATAAACACCGGAATTTGGGCTTACGGATTTATAAAACGCATCGGAATCCTGATAATTATTATTTTCTTGTTGATATTTTACATCTGGCAATTCATTATCACTTACTCTTCGATGAGGATAATCATTATTTATTCTGAATTCAGGTTTTAAAGGAGACTCAACTGTATGATTGTTTTCACCGTAATTTAGCGTATTATTGGTATCGGTATTCAATTCAGATGAAACAGAATTTAAAGGAATTTTTCTCTGCGTAACAACTGCAGGATGGAAAATTTTATAGAGCAAAATAAAAATTATTAAAATTAAAATCGCAATAAAAATATTTTTTTTCATAAACTATTTTTCACCAAATACATGATCTTTAATTTTTAAGCCGGTTTTTGTAGTAGCAAGACCTGCCTGAGAACTTTCCTTTAACATCGGGGACATCAGAGCACCTGTCTGAGCCATTGAATCTATGACCTCATCAATAGGAATTTTTGATTCAACCCCGGATAAAGCAAGTTCTACTGCCGTAACAGAATGGACAGCCAGAAACGGATTCCGTTTTACGCACGGCACCTCAACCAGCCCTGCAACAGGATCACAGGTAAGTCCAAGAAGATTTTTCAGAGCAAGAGCAGAAGCATTCAGTATTTGACGAACATTCCCACCTCTTAATTGGCAAACTGCAGCTGCCGCCATAGCGCTTGCTGTACCACATTCTGCCTGGCATCCTGCAACAGCACCTGCAAGAGCAACTTTTATTGATATAATTCTTCCGATTTCTCCCGCTGTAATAAGGGCATTTATTTGTTCTTCTTCCGAGTAACCATATTCTCTGCTGACAGCAATCAATGCAGCAGGTAAAATTCCGCACGAACCGGCAGTCGGACAGGCCACAATTGTTCCCATTCTTATGTTTTCTTCACTTGTTGCAAGTGCATATTCTAAAATATTTTCAAACAATCGGCCAAACATTGAATGTTCTTTTTCAAATCTTTTTTGAAGCTTGGCGCAGTCATCTCCGCACATTCCGCTCATAGAAAGCTCATCACTACGCATTCCTGAATTAATTGCTTCTTTCATCGCAAACAAACTACGCAAAGCAAAACTTCTTACTTCATTTACAGAAATATCTTCAGATGTGGCCATAACTTCCTGAGCGATTTCATAAATCGGCTTATTTGTTGAAATACAAACATTATGCAATTGTTCAAATGTACTTATATTTATATCCATTTTAATTTTCCAGTTTTTCTACATAAGTCACAAAATAAATATCATCCATTTTTTCAATATTTTGGACAATATCTTCTTTTAAATTTCCGTCAATACATATTATCATAGATGCATCCTGCCCTTTTGCACTTCTATCACAGCTTAAAGATGCAATATTGATATTTGCATACTGCAAATGCGATGTAACAGAAGATATTACGCCCGGCTTATCTTTATAAACAAGAATCAATGTATTGTAATTCCCTGATAACGAAACATTAAAATCATTTATTTTTGTAATAAGAATTTCTCCTGCGCCAACGGAATCCCCGCAAATTTTCATATCATAATCGCCATAGAGTTCAATATCAACAGCATTCGGATGACGGCGAAAATTATCATAATATTCAAACCTATACTCAATATTTTTTGCAATATCAGCATCAAAAATATTTTTTATTCTGCGATCGTCTACTCTTAAGCCAAGAATTCCGGCCAAAAGCCCCTTATCTGTACCATGGCCTTTACCAGTATGAGCATAAGAATTATATAGTTTGAATACAACCTTCTTTGGATTTTTTTTATATATATTTCTTGCGAGCAAACCCAAACGAACAGCACCCGCAGTATGAGAACTTGACGGGCCGGCCATAACCGGAGATATAATATCAAAAAGAGTTGATTTCTTCATTAATAAACCTGCTCCAAACTATATTTTATGCGCTTTAACCTTTTTTCTTTTGCATTCTGAATATTTTCAATCTGAGAATTTATATTATTCTGCTTTTCCTGAATAACTTTTCTTTCGTTAACAAAAGATTGAACAGATTTGCCATTATTCCAAAATAAAAAATACAAAATGCACACAACAGCAATAACAACAAGAAATCCAAAAGCTGAAAAGCCCATTTTCATAACTACCTCAATCGATTTTTTGCAATGAACATCATAACTGCTTCATCTTTATCTGAAGGAGTTCTTAGAGAATCTTTTCTCAAATTAAAATCCTTTATTTGCTCCCCGACAAAAAACTTATTATACAAAGACAACCCGATATAAAGTATCAGTGAAAATGCCACAACACCTGCCATCGCAAGCCCAAACTTAGTAATTACCACTTTCATTTCAGGAGTAATTTTAGCGGCAAAAGAGACCTGTGGGGTTAAAAATACCCCACACAGCACCAATATAATTTTTATCAAATTATTCTTCATTTTCAACCTTCTTTTTTGCAGTTTTAGTTTTTTTAGAAGCCCCACGATTTGGACGCTTTTTAGATTTTTCTTCTTTAACTTCTTCAGCGGTCTTTTCAGGTACTGCTTCTTCTACGTTTTTTTCAGCTTTAGTTTTTCCGGTTGATTTCCTTCTTGTCTGTTTTTTGGGTTCTTCAACAGGTTCAGACGGAATTTCTTCTGCAGGAACTGCTATTTCTTCATTCTTAGGTTCCGAAATCTGCGCATCATTTTTATTCTTATTGAAGCGATTCTTCCTATTGCGTCTGTTATTTTCTTTTTTAATTGTTTCTTCAACAGCAGCAACAGCAGGTTCTGTTTCTATTACCGGTTTTTCTGCAACTTCTTCTGAATTAGCTTCAACAATTTCTTCATTTTGCGGTCTGTTATTATTTTTATTGAACTTATTGTTCTTTTTAAACGCACCAGAAGGCAATTTTACTTTTGCCGCTTTTGCTCTGTACTCACCTTCTGCAACAGGAGTTGCGAAATTAAAATCAATTACCGAACACCCCGAGCCCTGACAATGCGGGCACTTTTTAGTAAATATTTCGGCCAATGATTGCCCCTGTCTGTGGCGAGTTAATTCAACAAGTCCCAAATCAGACAATTGACCAACCTGTGGTTTGGCTTTATCTGCTTCAAGAGCAATCTCAAGTTCTTCCAGCATTGCAAGCTTATCAGCACGACTCGTCATATCAATAAAGTCAACAATAACCATACCGCCAATATTACGAAGACGCAATTGCCTTGCTATTTCATGGACGGCTTCAATATTTGTTTTCAAAATTGTTTCGTCCTGTGTAGCAGAACTTACAAATTTCCCGCTGTTAACATCAATAACAGTAAGTGCCTCTGTCTGCTGAATAAACAAATAACCGCCTGAAGGCATATTAACCTTTACATTCAAAGCGGCTTTTATTTCTTTATGAATATCCATTGCAATCAAAAGCGGCTCATTACCCTTATATAAAGTAACTTTTACGCCTTTGTTAATGTGCCAATTCTGAAGAATATTTTGTACACGATTGAGTGCAAACGGAGTATCCACAATAATTTCTGATACATCTTCAGTGCATGCTTCTCTTATAACCTTATATAACAAATCCTGATCACGATAAATCAAACTCGGTGCATCGAGAGTTTCGGAAGATGTAATAATATTATTCCATTTTTCCAGCAAGATTTCCAAATCTTCCTGAATATCAGCTTCTGACTGACCATCTGCTTCCGTTCTGATAATTACGCCTACTCCAACCGGCTTAATAAGATTTACAATTGCCTTTAATCTTGCACGTTCTTTTGAATTTTCAATCTTTTTGGAAACACTGACCCCGGGTTCATACGGCATCAAAACCAAAAATCTTCCGGGGAGACTGATTTCAGTTGTAACTCTCGGACCTTTGTGACCGGTAGGTTCTTTTACGACCTGAACAACAAGCTTCTGCTTCGGAGATAACTTCTCCTTTAATGAACCTTTACCCATAACATCTTCAGCATGTAAAAAACCCATTTTATCCGTTCCTACATTTACAAATGCCGCATCTATACTTGGTAAAATGTTATCTACACTTGCAAGATAAACATCGCCTAATAAAACATCTCCTCTTTGTATAAAAAAGTCCGTAACTTTTTTATTTTCAAGCAATGCCGCAATGTTATCACGCTCTGCAATTACAATTTTTTTGTCAATAACCTGATTTTGTTGTTTTTGATTGTTTCTGTTGTTACTCATAAAAATCTTTCCTCTACTATAACTCGTGCAGGTTTTCCGTTAAAAATTTTGTACGTTTTATATTAAACATAACATCAGGAGCAATAAGATGCATCAACGCATCCGCTCTTAACGGTGGTACATTTGTACTCTTACCTGTCTTTAATACTATGAACAGACTGCCGCTCTCAAACCGGAATTCCCCGATTGAATGCTTATAATCTATTGTTTTGTCTAAACCTTTTTTAGTTTTTTTTTTGTCTATTAAAATTTCATCAGACTCCAAAACTCTAAGTGTATTATACACAAATTGTCCGAAATCGTAAACATTTTCGTCAAAAATCTTTACTTCATACTCAGCCCAATAAACTTCTTCTTCAATTGCAGGAACACTTTGAGGAATTTGTTCAACTCTTAATATCTTTGAACCTTCAGGAAGAACCTTCTGCACCTCTGACTCGACATAATCAACCGTGTCATTTTCCCACAAACAAATATCAACAAGCTCTGTTTCACTTTCACAAAACAAAGGCAGCGCTATCCCCATCGATATTTTCATTTTTGGGTTATAACCGTACGAATATGCTATTTTCAGATTAGTTCTCTGCATTGCCTTTAAAAAAGTATTTTGCCAGTCTAAATGAGAAAAATACTTTAATATACCTGTTTTTGTGAGTTTTATCCTGTACCGAAAAACCTCTTTTATATCTTTCTGATCGATGTCTTCTATATGCCTTTTCGGTGCATTTGCAAGTTCCTGAGCCGGTTTACTTGCAACAAAAGATTCAGCCATTACTTTGTGAGTTTTAAAGTTTCGGCATACTCCGCAATTTACGCATTGGGTCTGACAAGTCGGCACTATATGCGAAGAATTTTCATCAACTTCAAAGGCATTGTTATATTCATCAATCAACCATTTTTTATCTAAACCGACATTTATGAAATCCCAAGGCAGGGGCGAATTTAAATCATATTGCTTATTCGCTAAAGCTTCCAAATCTATTCCGCACTCCTGAGCAGTTTCAAACCACATTTTCCATTTAAAATTCTCGCCCCAAGAATCAAGGTACGAGCCCTTTTTATATAATGCTTCAATATATTTGCACAATGACTCATCGCCCCTTGTCAAAACCGCTTCAAGCAATGATAAATATTTATCACTGTAATTAATTTTCACGCATTTTACTTTTTTCATCCGTTCCATCAGATAGTCGATATGTACTTTTACGGTGTCTAAATCCATTTGCGGACACCATTGGAAAGGAGTAAAAGGTTTGGGTACGAAAATTGACAATGTACAAGTCAATTCCAGTGTATGATTCAAACCCTTTTCCTTCTTTATAAGCTTTGATTTGTATCTGAGACCTGATAATAAATTTGCCATTTCATCCATGTCTTCGAGAGTTTCAGTCGGCAAACCACAGATAAAATAAAGTTTTACACGGCTCCATCCGTTTTCATACAAAGTCAAAACAGCATTTTCAATCTGTTCTTTAGTAATATTTTTTTTGATTACATCTCTTAATCTTTGGCTTCCTGCCTCTGGAGCAAGGGTCATGGTCGATTTACGAACACTTTGGACAAGATTTGCAAGTTCGAGATTAAAGCCGTCAATTCGCTGACTCGGTAGAGTCACGGATACTTTTTTCTCATTAAAATCAACAGCAAGTTCCTTTATTACCTCATTTATATTTGAGTAATCATTTGATGACAGAGATAAAAGCGAATATTCTTCATAGCCGGTATTTTGAACAAGCTCTTTTGCAATTGTAATAATATCTTCAGCACTTCGTTCTCTTATCGGCAAAGTCACATGCCCCGGCTGGCAAAAACGACACATTCTGCCACATCCTCTGCGAATTTCAACAACCGCCCTGTCCTGAACGGAAGATGAAAACGGGATAGGATAAGACGTTAATGCAGTCTCAAGTTTTAACTGAGCTATTCTTTTATCTGCTTTATCATTTACTCCCTTTGACCAGCGGCCATTTTTGGGGTCATCACATAATCTTTTAATTCTTTCCTGACGTGGCAAACCTTTTGTTTCTTCCAAAATTCTGCAAATTTCAATGATAGTATCTTCTCCGTCACCTATCGTGAATACATCAACAAAATCAGCCATCGGCAAAGGATTAAACGTGCAGGGGCCTCCTGCAATAATTATCGGATCATCATCGGTTCTGTCTTCATTACGATATGGAATACCGGCCATTTCCAACATTTTTAAAACAGTAGGATACGCCATTTCATACTGCAAAGAAAACCCCACTACATCAAAATCTTTTAATGGTCTTTTAGATTCAAGCGCATATAACGGTTCGGGAGTAAAATCTTTTTCGGGGGCATAAACTCTGTCACACATGTAGCCCGATTCTCTGTTTACAAGCTCATACAGAACTCTGACACCCAAATTAGAAATCCCTATCTCATATTTATCGGGAAAAGCCATTGCAACACGAACTTTCGCCTTGTCAAAATCTTTATTGTGTGACAAAAATTCGCCCCCAACATACTGATATGGCTTAAAACATTTATACAAACTTTCATTATATTTCGTAAAAAAACACATCGGGTAAAAGAACCCCTCTCCATGATTCTCTCCCAAAGGGGAAAGAAAATATTATACTATCTCATTCGGGAAATATTTGCTGATTTCTATTATTGTACCGTCCAAAGTATTTTCATCAAATGATTTCATAAATTTAAACAAATCATCATTAGGAACATCATAAGAATATAATACAACTTCACCCTCAATTTCACGCATGACGGTAACCATATAATGGCACTGCGAAGCATAATTCAACAAATAATCCTTGCGAAACTTTTTGCCGTTTGAATCTTTTTTAATTTTGACATAACTAAATCCGGCATAATATTTTATCTTTTTCTGTTCGTCTTTAGATAATTTGTTTTTACTATGTGTAGAAAATAAGTTTATTACTTTCTTATTAATTTCTTCAGACACAAATATCCCTCCGATTATATTAAACAATATAATTTAAAATTAATCTATTTGTTAAGATTTTTCATATACTTTTGTACTTTAAGCGCAGTTTCACGTCTTATATCATCGGGGCAAAGTCTTAAATATTCAATGGCATGCGATACTTTAATATTTTTATCATACCATCTGCGCATGATGTAATCATACTGATCTTCTAAGCTCATATTTGGCAATTCTACATCTTTTAGTAAATCATCAATAATATATTCGGCACATAATACCTGCAAATCCTCAGGTAATTTTTCCATATCGTTTATAGTCTTACTTACGACTGAATCTGCATCATACCAACGCTTGAACATATTCATAAACTATTCCTCATATTATTGTAATTGTTAAGAATATTAAAGCAAATTTTTCAAAAAAAGTAAATTATTTTACACAAAAATACTTTATATAGATGTAAAGGTTATAAGTAGGTTATCGTTTTATGGACAACAGTATTTTGTATGGTTTAAGAAATCCCGCAATGACAGATGACATAGGAATGTCAATGATTGAAAGACAATACCCGACAACCATTACAACGTCTTCATACGGGTTTGCTGACGGTACCGCTCCAAAAATTAATAACGGACAACCTCAAACAGACACATACCAGACAAAAAGACAAAAAGAATACAGCACTATTAAAAAAGTTCTTTTAGGACTTGGTGCGGCAGCTCTTGGCTTATTCGCCTTTAAAAAAGGTTCAAAATTGATAAAACAAGGTTATAACTACATTAAAACAAATGCATCCCAGGCATTTGACAAATGTAAAAATTTTATATCGAACATTTATTCGAAAATTAAAAAATAAAATTTCCCCGTAATAGAAAATAATTAGTGTGATTTTAGTAGGTAGAATTTGATAATTCTACCTTTCTTTTTGTTTATGGTAAAATAAAATCGTCATTCTGAGCGAATATTATGAGATTCTTCGGGCGATGCCCTCAGAATGACATAAGCGAAGAATCTTAAAATAAGACACAAGAGGGTAATTATTATGGCTAAAGATTGCAGTTTTGATATTGTATCAGAATACGATAAACAGGAAGTTGTTAACGCTGTCGAACAGGTAAAAAAAGAATTGTTATCCCGTTTTGACTTTAAAAATTCCAATTCAACAGTTGAACTTGAAGAAGGCAAAGCAATAACAATTACAACAGAAGACGAAATGAAATTGCGCAATATCAATGATATTTTGCAGTCAAAATTTTCTAAGAGAAATCTGAGCTTGAAAATATTAGATCCTCAAAAAGTTGAGAACGCTTTAGGCGGGAACGTACGTCAGGTGGTTAATCTTAAAAAAGGGCTGACTCAAGAACTTGCAAAAAAGATTACAAACGACATTAAAAATACCAAACTCAAGGTACAAGCTTCAATTCAAGGCGAACAGATTAGAGTATCAGGGAAAAGCAGAGATGATTTGCAGGCAGTCATACAAATGGTTCGTCAAAATGAAGATGCATACAACACACCATTGCAATTTACTAATTACAGATAAAAAATAAAGGAAATATCAATGACAACAGAAATCAGACAGGAATTTATAGATCAGGCAATGTATATAGCAAGAAACGCCGAAGTTTTACCGGGCGGAGTAGAAGAACTTGCTGCAAAACTTCAGCACGCAAGTGATACAAATACACCGTTAAGAGTTAAACTCGGAATGGACCCGACAAGACCGGATTTGCACCTTGGGCATACGGTAGTTATGAGGAAATTAAAAGAATTTCAGTCCTTAGGGCATAAGATTGTTCTATTAGTCGGCGGGGCAACAGCTATGATTGGCGACCCTTCCGGAAAATCGGAAACAAGACCGGCTCTTACAAAAGAACAAGTTGAAGAAAATGCAAAAACATACTTTGAACAGATGGCAAAAGTTCTTGATGTTTCAAAAGCGGAAGTAGTTAATAACGCAGACTGGCTTCACCCGATGAAATTTACAGAGCTTCTCGCACTTGCAGGAAAAGTTACTGTTGCACAAATGATGACTCGTGATGATTTTGCAAAACGATATAGTGAAGGTAAACCGATTTCTATTGTCGAGTTTTATTATCCTTTAATGCAGGCATATGACTCGGTTGCAATTGATGCGGATATCGAATTAGGCGGAACAGACCAAAGATTTAATACACTTTTGGGCAGAGATATTCAAAGTGCATACGGCAAAAAATATCCTCAGCTTGTTGTTCTTTTACCGTTACTGGAAGGAACAGACGGAGTTGTTAAAATGTCAAAGACTTATCCTGAACACTGTATATCACTTACCGACAGCGCAAAAGATATGTTCGGCAAGCTGATGAGTATCCCTGATAATATGATTACAAGATATTTCAGCTTATTGACTGATACATCTAAAGAAGACCTTGAACGTTATGACAGAGAAATATCTGACGGCTCAATAAATCCGCGCAACTTAAAAATGCAGCTTGCTCACACAATTACAGAAGAATATCACGGCAAAGACGGCGCTGACAAAGCCCAGGAAGAATTTATCAACGTAGTATCAAATAAGGGTATTCCTGATGATATACAGGAAGTAAAAGTTGAAAACGGTAAAGGTATTTTGGATTTAATTGTTGAGCTTGGTTTTACATCAAGTAAAGGGGAAGCGAAACGACTGATTCAGGGCGGCGGAGTCAAAATTGACGGAGAAAAAATTGCCGATATGGCTTATTCCGTTAATTTTGATGAAAGCGTAGTATTACAGGCAGGAAAGCGCAAATTCGCAAAATTGGTACACTAATGTTTGAAACGATTAAACGCGGAATATCAAAAGTAAAAGAAGATATACAAACAATTTATGATAATGATCCGGCAGCAAGAAATCTTGCAGAAGTAATTTTGTGCTACCCCGGATTACACGCAATTATTGCATACCGTCTCGCTCATAAATTTCATAAATGGGGACTTAAACTTGTTGCCAGAATGATTTCATACCTGACAAGAATAATAACAGGCATTGAAATTCACCCCGCAGCGCAAATCGGCAGAAGATTTTTTATTGACCACGGAGAAGGAGTCGTAATCGGGGAAACGACAATAATCGGTGATGATGTTCTGGTTTATCAGCAGGTAACTCTTGGCGGAACGGGAAATGACAGCGGCAAACGTCATCCGACTATTGGGAATCATGTAATTATCGGTGCCGGAGCAAAAGTTTTAGGTGACATTATTATTGCAGATCATGTCAGAATCGGTGCCGGCTCTGTTGTAATTGAAGATGTTCCCTCGCATTCTACGGTTGTCGGAGTTCCTGGAAGGATTGTTCAACGCGCTACTGTTGATGAAGACGGCAATTTGATGCACAACCGAATTCCTGATCCGGTTAAAACAGAGCTTGACAATTTAAGAGCAGAAATTGAAAGATTGAAACAATAAATACTCTTTACTATTTTGTTTATGCTAGAATAAACATGATTAATATACAGAGAGAAGGATTTTATGGAATTTATACATGAACACGGAATGCTTATATCGGGCTTGATTCTGTTGGTTGCATATATTTTTATTGCCAGCGAAAAGATACAGAAATCTGTCGTTGCACTCGCAGGTGCGGCACTTACGATGTTACTCGGGCTGATACCGTTTGAAACTCACTTTGATAAAACAACAAATATTTTAATAAAAGGGGTATTTCAACATGTAGATTTTCAGGTAATCTTTTTGTTAATCGGCATGATGATTATTGTTCATATTTCAAGCAGAAGCGGAGTATTTAAATGGCTTGCATTAGAACTTCTGCACCTTACAAAAGGGCATCCGAAAACCGTATTGTTTTCTCTTGCTGCATTTACGGCTATTGCATCCGCATTTTTAGATAATGTTACAACCGTTGTTCTTATGATGCCGATTACATTTGTAATCGCAAAAGAATTTGATACCGACCCTGTTCCGTTTTTAATTACGGAGGTTTTAGCTTCAAACATAGGGGGAACGGCGACACTTATTGGAGATCCGCCAAACATAATCATTGGAACAAGAGCAGGTTTAAGCTTTATGGACTTTGTTATGGAGCTTACACCGATTGTTACAACAATTTTTTTAATATCCATCGGATTATTAATATGGATATTCAGAAAGGGCTTAAAAGCAACTCCTGAAACAATGCAGAGAATTGCAACTATTGATAATTCTCAAACTATAACAAACAAAAATCTTATGATTCGTTCAGTTATAACGATTTTACTTGTAATTTTGGGATTTGTAACTCACGATATGACACACATTCCTGCTTTTGTATTTGCGGTTGCAGGTGCGGCATTTTTACTGCTGTTTGAAAAACCGAAAGAAATATACCGAGATGTTGAATGGCTTACAATCTTTTTCTTTGTCGGCTTATTTATAATTATCGGCGGTTTTGAAGCAAACGGGGGAATAAAATTCCTCGCAGACGGTTTGATTACACTTACAGGGGGTAGCTTAAAGGCCGCTACAATGATTATTTTGTGGGCTTCAGGTATTTTATCAGGAATTATTGATAATATTCCATACACAGCAACAATGGCACCGTTGATTTCCGAACTTATTAACCCTGCGAATCCTAATGCCATAACAGGACATACTCACGCATTGTGGTGGGCTTTATCTTTAGGTGCTTGCCTTGGCGGGAATTTGACAATAATCGGAGCAGCAGCAAATGTATTGGTAAGCGAAACAGCGGCATCTAAAGGACACAAAATTTCATTCTTTAAATTTATGAAATACGGAGCATTGGTTACAACAATATCTTTGATTTTAAGCTCTGTTTATTTGTATTTCAGATTCTTACGTTAGTACTTTTTATTTATAACCGAAGCATGCGCATCAAGTTCGAATTTATCATCAAGCGGAGATAATTCTATTTTTTCTCCATAGCGTTTTTCTAAAGCAAGAGAGATTAAATAATCTGCGAAATGCGGATTTTTAGGAAGCAGAGAGCCATGCAGATATGTTCCGAAAACATTTTTAAATCTGCCGCCTTCAAATCCGTCCTTACCGTTATTACCATTTCCGACAATAACTTTACCTAACGGTTTTGATTCTCCTTCGAGATAAGTTAATCCGCTGTGATTTTCGAAACCGACAAGAGTATTTGGAGAAAGAAAATTCGTTTCAACCGTAACATTTCCGATAAATCTTTTGCTCCCGGCAACAGTATATGCGTCCATCAAAGATAATCCGTTTAATTTGTCTTTACCATGCGGCTGATAATAATGACCAAATAACTGATACCCTCCGCAAATACCTAAAAATACCGCACCATCATCCCTTTGAGATAAAAGATTTTCTTTATGCGAGTACAATTCTTCAACAACTTCTTCCTGTTGTTTGTCCTGCCCGCCGCCAATAAAATACAGGTCATGAGAATTTATTTTATCTCCTATGTTTATTTCCTCAAATTCAACTTCAATCCCGCGCCACTCGCAGCGTTTTTTTAACGTTATAACATTTCCCAAATCACCATACAAATTCAGTAACTTAGGATACAAATGCGCTATTGATATTTTTAAATTATCGTTCATAGACAAATTATACAACAAAATTATTTGCAGCATTATGCTATAATAAATTTATGAATAAAGAACAAATTATAAATACTCATTCACATATAAATATGCTCAAAGAGCGTTCTGTTGAAGAGGCACTTCAAAATTGCATCGATGAAAATATTACAATAATTGTACCATCTTATGACGATAAAAGCATTTTTGAAGTTGATGAACTTACAAAAAAATATGAAAAAGTTTTTGGTTATGTCGGTGTTTTCCCCGAAGAAGTAAAATGTTTCAGCGATAAAACTCTTACTGATATGGGAAACATTATAAAAAATAACAATAAAATTATCGGAGTCGGCGAAATAGGATTAGATTACTATTGGGATAAGAGTTTTGTTGATTTACAGAAAGAAGTTTTTATAAAGCAAATAGAATTTGCGAATCAAATGAATCTGCCAATTAACGTACACTGCCGTGAGGCATATTTTGACACGCTTAATATACTCAAAGAACACAACAAAAATTCTCAGGTAATTATGCACTGTTTTTCAGGCAGTTTAGAATTTGCCAAAGAATGTATAAAGCGAAGTAGCGCAAAACATTCCTCTTGAAAGTCTTTTACTTGAAACTGACGACCCGTATCTGACCCCTGTTCCGTTTCGGGGGAAAGAAAATCAGCCGTCATACGTCAAATATGTCGCACAGGAAATCGCAAACCTGCGCGGTATTTCCTTTGGAGAAGTCGCAAGAACAACCACCAAAAATGCAAAAAGAATTTTCCCTCAAATTAATTGAGAGTTTCTAATTTTGTTTTCAAATTCAATTCAATATACTTGAAAATATTTGCAACTATGCCCGGTTGGAAATAATAATTATCATCAACGGGGGTAACCCTTAACATACCCTGATTTGTATTTACATTTGATATTGAAGCCAAAAACTGCTTCCCGACAGCCGTGAACAAAATGAACCCCGATCTTGACTGT
>CADCNV010000011.1:43020-44264 GCA_902802825.1 uncultured bacterium
CTGTATTTCATCAATCTTAAAATGATTAGCATTTACTGCTGCAACCGTTAAATATAAAAGATGAACATTATCAGTATTAAAAACCTTTATACAATCCTGATAACTAACATCCTGCGCAGTAATAAGTGAACTCAAATCAAACGTTTCTTCTGCCTTTACACTCAATCCGCTTATAACTAAAATTACTGCAAATATAATTGCTAAGATTCTTTCCATGATTCACCCGTATTTATATCAACCAATAACGGTACACGCAGCGGTTGATTTAATTCCATTGCTTCCAAAATCAGTTTTTTTATTGTTTCAAGTTCTGATTTTTCGACTTCTACCACAAGTTCGTCATGCACCTGTAATATAAGTTTTGACTTTAAATTATTATCCTTTAATTTCTTATAAAAATCAATCATTGCAATCTTTATTAAATCGGAAGCCGAACCCTGCATAGGATGATTTATTGCCGCACGTTTTGCAAACTCTCTTATCATTCCGTTCGGGCTGTTAATTTCATCTGCTAAATACCGTTTACGTCCGAATATAGTTTCAACATATTCCTGCTTTTGAACAAGTTCAACCATTGCTTGCATATACAATTGAATCTTCGGATAAGCAAGAAAGTATTTATCAATGAAATTTTGTGCTTCATCAGCAGTAATTTGCAAAGCTTTTGCTAGTCCGTATTTGCTTTGTCCATACACAATCCCAAAATTAACAGCTTTTGATTTGTAGCGCATTTCCTTTGTAACTTCTTCAACCGGAACACCAAAAACTTTTGATGCCGTTAATGTATGAACATCTATTCCTGATTTAAATGCCTTTATTAAATTTTCATCCCCTGAAACATGAGCCAATAATCTTAATTCAATTTGCGAATAATCAGCAGACATTATAAAATAATTTTGCGCATCTTTCGGTACAAAAGCCCTTCTTATTTTATTTCCCTCAGGAGTTCTTATCGGAATATTCTGCAAATTCGGATTTGAAGATGACAGCCGCCCTGTTGTTGTTACGGTTTGATTAAATGTTGTATGTATTCGATTATCTTTAGAATCAATCAAAGCAGGTAATGCCTCAGTATATGTTGATTTCAATTTCGCATACTTTCGGTATTCAAGAATCAAACGGGCAATTTCATGTTCTTGCGCAAGTGCATTTAATACCTCGGCACTTGTTGAATTTTTTGTTTTGCCGCGCTTTTTTGACGATTTTAATTCTAATTTGTCAAATAATATTTCTCCGACCTGCTT
>CADCNV010000012.1 GCA_902802825.1 uncultured bacterium
AATGGGAGATTTAGAAGATGCGGTTGAATACAAACCAAATCGTTTGGAAGGGCAAGTCAATATGGATATTGATTTTAAAGATATTGATACAAACAGAATCTTTACAAATGAAGAAATAGGGCAAATGTCATCTGATGAATTTGCCCGTTTAGAAAATTTTATAAATCAACAATTGGCAGCAGGCAAAGTTATGCCTGAGGCACAAGCAAAACAACAAATGCAGGCAGGGAATTTAATTTATGTAAATTCATATACCCGTTCTGACGGAACACAAGTAAAGGGTTATTATAGGAGTAGACCAAGATTTTAGAAAAAATACCCTTTTAAAAGGGTATTTTTTCTTTTTTTAACATATTTACTTTTGTATATTTGATTTGTTATACACCAACAGTTGATTTTGATTTTTCAATGCAGGAAATCAATGTTGACGCAACTGTTTCCTGTTCTTCTCTTGTAAGTTCAGGGAACATTGGAAGAGAAATTACACATTCTGTGTTTGCTTCAGTTACAGGCAATGAGCCCTTACCCATTCCGAGCCAAGCATTAACTTTCTGGAAATGTAGTGGAATCGGATAATAAAGCATTGCGCCAATACCTGCTTCGCCAAGCATTTTGTGAACTTCATCTCTGTTAGGAATTTTAACTGTGTATTGATGGTAAACACAATATGTATCGTCAAGTTCTTTTGGAGTCTGAACATCTGCACATTTTGAGAATAATTGATTATAGTATGCGGCGTGTTCTCTTCTTGCGGTATTCCATTCATCAATATGTTTTGCTTTTACTCTTAAAATAGCCGCCTGAATTTCGTCTAATCTTGAGTTTACACCCAATTCATCGTTGTGATAACGAACCATAGAACCGTGGTTTCTCAATGCAATCAAATGATCTCTCAATTCTTCAGAATTTACTGTACAAAGTCCGCCATCACCCATTGTTCCGAGGTTTTTAGTCGGATAGAAACTGTAACATCCGATATCGCCGAAAGTACCGACCATTTTGCCTTTGTATAATGAACCGATTGCCTGACAGCAATCTTCAATAACTCTCAGATTATGTCTGTGAGCAATGTCCATAATTGCATCCATATCGCATGGCTGACCGTATAAATGAACAGGTATAATTGCCTTTGTATTAGGAGTAATAGCTGCTTCAATAGCTTTCGGGTCAATATTGAATGTATCAGGGTTAATATCAACAAACACAGGTTTTGCTCCAACCATGCCGATTGCTTCTGCGGTTGCAACAAATGTAAATGCTGTTGTAATAACTTCATCTCCAGCACCGATATTTAAAGCACGCAATGCAATATGTAAAGCGTCAGTTCCTGAGTTTAATGCAACTGTATATTTGCAGCCGATATATGAAGCAAGTTCACTTTCCAGCGCTTTAACATTTGGCCCTAAAATATAGCATCCGCTTCTCATAACTTCGCAAACTGCTTTTTCGGCCTCAGCACCGATTTGTGCGTACTGACGTTTTGAATCAAAAATAGGTATCATAGTTCTGTCTCCTTTATAATTTACACCTGTCGATAAAACTATTATACCACGCTTTTTAGCGTCTTAATATAAATTTTATATTTAATATACTTTTACATAAAACATATTATAAGTATATTATGTTCATTTCTTTTCTTTTGTTTGCGGAGCAAAAGAAAAGAAATGAACCAAAGAAAAGAAAACTTCGCAGATTACAATATCGCCTGCGGCGACATAAGACTGCTTACGCAGTAATATATGGTTTTGCCTTTTAGGCAAAAATCTCCTAGCGCTGCTAAAACTACGCAGCGCACTTGGAAAGTTTTTATCAAAGGCGCCGTTATTTAGGCCTCTGATTGATTTTTGTCCGTTAGGACAAAAACGTACGCACACCCTCGACTAATATCTTGAGAGCGTGGCGATGCCGACAGGCATTGCTGTGATTAAGCGTGTTTTTCTTTTCGGTTCACTTTTCTTTTTGCGTCGCAATCAAAAAGAAAAGTGAACAAGTAGAAAGTTTTAATCTCTCAACTAGTGATTATAATATGTTTTATGTGTATTTATTTTACTGCCTGAATTAAAGCATTAATAACATCTTCATCCCATTTTTTGCCGGATTCTTCTTTCATTATTGAAAGTGCTTTTTCGCTATCCATTGCCTTGCGGTATGGTCTGTCTGATGTCATTGCACAATATGCGTCTGATACTGCAATAATCCTCGAACCCAACGGGATTGATTGCCCTTTTAAACCCTCAGGAGTTCCGCTGCCGTCTACTCGTTCGGTTTGATACGTAATATACGGAACAACTTCTGATAAGAAGTTAATATTCATCAGCAGGTTAACCCCGATATTTGTGTGATTTTTAATCTTATTCAGTTCGTCAGATGATAATTTGCCGTTTGTTGCAAAAAGTTTTTCAGGCAATGTGATTTTACCTATATTTTGCAGTAAGGCCGCATAATATATCAAATCTGTTGTTTTTTCATTCAAACCTAATTTTGAGCAGATATTTCTTGATAATTTTGCGCTGTTGCGTGAATGTGCGACAGTATATTGCCCTTTTCTGTCAACAGCTGTTGCAAGTGACTCAACAAAACTCTGCTGATAATCGCACAAATCACCGATTAATGCTGTCAAATCACCTCTCAATTTTTTCAAATCAAACTCTGATGAGTTATCGTTATCTATTTCATTGTGAGTATCTTCAATAACTTTTTGAAGTGTAATTGTTGTACCCAAAAGGTTTGCAATACTCAAAACAACATCAAGAAAATCATCATCAAGTTTTTTTGAAATTTTTATTTCAATAGCCCCGATTGGTGTTATTGAATTTCTTATAGGTATGCAAATATATTCATCTTTTTCAATTGCTTCATTGTGAATAAGTTCTTCGGAATTAAATCTGAAATCTGCATTATCACTTCCTGAATTCCCGGTAAGGATATACTTGTTGTCTTTTTCAAAGAATATTCTGCATCCTTCAACTTCAAGCATCTGTACAATAGATTTTGCAATGGATGTGTAAATCGCAATTTCTTCTTTATTGTCAAAATCAAGTACACAAAGAGTGTTTTTTGATGAATATAAATCTATTAATTCCTTTAACTGGTTAATAAGCCGTTCTTTTTTATTTGATTTTACGCTGATTTTTTTTGCAAGATCCTCAGATATTAAGCTTTCACTTAAAAAATCGCCTAAGTTCAAAGCAAACATTTCTTCAATAGGGTCCGCATCTATCATAAAATCAGATTGACCGAATATTGAAACTCCTGACTGCTTTTTCTCTTCTTTACTCATAATATTTCCTCTTTGTGCCGGATTTGTTATTCCGGCATTGTCATGAACCTTCTGTGTATATTTACGGCAATAAAATATAAAAACTTTAATATTTTATAAAAAATCCTCCATTTGGAGGAGAAGCTTTTATAAAATTAAAATTAATTATTTTGTATTAATGACGTTTTTTAAAATTTGTTATACAATGAAATCGTATTTTAATGAGGGTTATATATGAGTATTGACAATGCATTGGTTATGATTTTGGCAGGCGGAGAAGGCAAAAGACTTTATCCTTTGACTAAAGACAGAGCAAAACCTGCTGTTCCGTTTGGCGGGAGATACAGAATTATTGATTTTGTGCTCAATAACTTTATTAATTCCGGCTTTTTTAAAATAAAAGTTTTGACTCAGTACAAATCAGATTCCCTCAATAAGCATATCACAAGGGGTTGGACATTATCCCCGTTTTTAAATCAATATGTAGATCTTGCTCCTGCTCAGATGAGAACTGGTAATGACTGGTATAAAGGTACCGCGGATGCAATTTATCAAAATATTTTTCATATAACTGATGAAGATCCCCGCTATGTTTGTATATTTGGGGGAGATCATATATATAAAATGCATGTTGATCAAATGCTCGATTTCCATAAAGAAAACAATGCGGATTTATCAATTTCGGGTATTCCGATTCCGATAGAGGAAGCTTCCGAGTTTGGGATTATGGAAGTCGATGAGAATTGGCGTTTAATAAATTTTGTTGAAAAACCAAATTACAGACCAAAATCTATTCCCGGAAATCCGAATATGTGTCTTGCATCTATGGGAAATTATATTTTCGATAAAGAAATTTTGCTTGATGCATTAAACAGAGATGCTCAAAAACAGGATTCGTCTCATGATTTTGGTAAAAATGTAATACCGATGTTATTGTCAGAAGGCAAAAATATTTATGTATACAATTTTGCTCAAAATTCATTTCCCGGAATGACAAAAGCAGAACAGGGTTATTGGAAGGATGTAGGAAGTATTGATGCATATTGGCAGGCAAATATGGATCTATTGTCTTATAATCCGGAGTTGAATTTATATTCAAAAGAGTGGCCTTTGAGAACCTTTAATTATAACTACCCGCCTGCAAAATTTGTTTGGGAAGAGGGCGACAGAGTCGGTATGGCAACTAATTCTATGGTATCGGAAGGATGCATAATTTCCGGCGGCGGACTTTCTCACTGCGTATTATCGCCGAAAGTAAGAATTAACAGTTATTCAAGTGTAGTAGACAGTATTTTGATGGAAAATGTTGAAGTCGGCAGATATTCACAAATTAAAAAGGCAATTATTGATAAAAATGTTATTATTCCGCCGCATACAAAGATTGGTTTTAATAAAGAAGAAGATTTAAAACGTGGTTTCCATGTATCTGAAGGCGGAGTTACTGTTGTGCCAAAAGGTGCAATTTTATAATTGTAAAATTTTGTAAATCCTCAACAATAATCATGGCAATTATTAGCCCATAAAATTTTTTATATAGTGGGTGAATGTGTGTATGTCTAACCTTAGTGTAAAACCTTTTTCAAGTTTTGCTCGGAGAACCGCAAAGTGGGTCTTCGACAGTTTGCCGTCCATGGAATCGGCATTAATGAGCCAGCCGTTTATAGATTTGTACAACAAAAGAGTTGATGAAGAAACACGAAAAGTTTCTGCAGCAAGAACAACCGCTAAGATTATTGCAGGTACGACTACAGGTTTTTTGGTCAGATATTATGCAATTAAAGCCGTAGAAAAATTCACACAGAACCCGATAAAAGCAGAGAAAGCGATAGAATCATTCTTTTTCCCGAAAGGTATTGCGCATACGACAATTAAAGGTTTACAACAACATAAATTTACAATAGGTACATTCTTATCCCTTGGGATTATGTTGTTTACAAATTTTGCGATAGATGCACCATTAACTAAATATCTGACAAATCATTTCGTAAAAAAAATAAACGAACATGAAAAAAATAAGCTTGATAAAGAAATTGCAAAACCCGTGTTATCTCCTAATGCAGAAAAAAATAATCTTGTTAATAATTCTATGACAAGTTCATACATCCCCCGTGTCAGTATTGAAAAATTCAAAAATGGAAGGGGGCTGAATAATGTCTAAAGTAAATGCCGCCTTATCTATTTGGGATAAAATTTACGTAAAGTATCAGACCGATGCAGGCAAAATGCTGATTCATACAGGTACAATTGGATGGATTATGTCTTCAATGGCACAAATTGCCGCAATTATGATGAATGACAAGGTTTCAAAGGAACAAAAAATGTTCCTTATTCCACAGGAATTTATGGATGCATGTGTGAATATTCTGTCATTTTACTTTGTAACCCGTTCATTTACCGGTATAGCAGATAAACTTGCAAAAACAGGGAAGTGGATTCCAAGTGATGTAAAAAATCATCTGATAAAAAATGGTTTTAAAGATTTAATAGGTAAATTTGATTTTAATATATTAAAAGATGTAAAGTTAAAAGGTGCCCCTCTGAGAAGTTTTGAACTCCATAAGAATGGCTTGGGGCTTATTGCTACTACAATCGGTTCTATTATTTCCTGCAATATAATCACTCCTATATTGAGAAATCGTTATGCTGCCGAAAGGCAACAAACAAATATTGCAAGAATGAATAACCCGAGTCCTAGTATTCAAAATCCTAAAACTCCGGGGGACAGAGCAATGGCCGCTATTCATCATACTTATATGCAGGCATTTATGAACAGAGGTAATTTAAAAGTATAAATATAAAAAACCACATACAATGGCAATACATAACAGCAAAAACATTATTATAATATTGCGGAAATAAGTTGTAGTGTAATCATCAGGTTGATTTATCATTGCCAAAATATTCTTTGAATAATCTATTTTGGTGTCATTTTTTGTTTTTTCATAAGCCGAATGAATTAGTTTTTGAAATTTGTACATTGATTCCAGTTTTTGTCTTGCTGTCGGGTTGGAAATTGTCATTTTTTTAATTTTTACATTTTCTGATGTTTCAAGTTCATTATCTATATATGCAGACAAATTCCCGATTAGTATATTTTCATCATTGGCTTTTTTATTATAAAATGTATTGCCATATTGAGTTTTGTTATTAATTTTTTCAAATTTCCTTTTACACTCAGGACATGAGTTTACATGGTTTTCTATATATTTAATAAGGGATGGCGCGAGTTTTCCTTGTGCGTAATAGCTCATCAGAACTTCAATCTGTGAACAATTAAAATTTTTATCCATATAAATCTCCTTTATATTGTGTAATTTTTTAAATCCTGATGTAACTTCATTCTGGCGCGGGAAATTCTTGATTTTACTGTCCCAATGCTTGCATTGGTATTATTGGCAATTTCTTCGTAACTTAAACCCTGAAATTCTCTCAGTATTATTGCAACTCTGAAATGCTCGGGCAGTCCCCTTATTGCTTTTTTTACCTGTCGTTCACATTCTGCACTGATGCATTTTTCCATTGGTTTTATATGCTTATCCGGAATCTCAATACTTATATTCCCGCCGTCTGTCGGGCATGAATACTCAATGGGTATTGTTTCCGGTTTATTTTTATTTTTGCGTAAATAGTCATAATAAGTGTTTGTTACTATATGGTTTAACCAACCCTTAAAGCATTTTGCATTTCTGGAAATTCTTTTTCGTTTTTTTCTTCAAGCGCTCTTAAATCTTCCTGTTGCGAAAGTACAACAAGCTCATCTAAATTCATTTTTTTGTATAACAATTTTTCAGACATAATTACACTCAAAAAAATATTAAGCGATAACTTTGTCCGAATTATCAGTAAAATTGCTAATTATATGGGTAATTTTATTTTTATTATTATAAAACTTTAGATTTTGATTCTTTTAAAAATTCTTCAAAAATCTCGACGCTGTCGCCTACAAGCTCAACGCATGGACGCTTTTTATAATAGCTTTGATTTCGTTCACTTGGAGTCGGCGTAGTTGAAGATTCAATCCCCTGCAGTAATTCTCTGCAAATTATACTTCCGTTTTTATCTCTGAATCTTTTTGCAAGCTCCTGTATGCGCTTGTAATGTTCTCCTTTTTCAAGTGCTGAATCGCTTGCAGATGCAAATGCCAATCCAGCAGCCATAAACATACCGCTAACTGTTCCGCAAACTTCACGCATTCTCCCCATTCCGCCGCCAAATGAAGATGCAAGCTTCATCGCTGTTTCAAAATCCAAACCAAATTCTTCGCAAAAAACGCCTAAAACCGCTTGCGAACAGTTATAACCGGATTTAAATAATTCTTTTGCTTTTTCTGATTTTTCACTCATACTAAACTCCTAAATTGAAAAAGACTCAACAAATGTTGAGTCTTGTAAAAATGCTCCAGGCCAGACTTGAACTGGCACCGAGGTTGAGCCCCGATTGGATTTTAAGTCCAACGCGTCTACCGATTCCGCCACTGGAGCGCGGTTTTATACTATTTAGTTGTCAAATTTGCTTTGCTCTCGGCGTCTACCGACCTCTCGAAAAACTTGACATTTAGTCAACTTTTTCTCGGCAGAGTGCCACTGGAGCGCGGTTTTAGATAAAATTGTCAATTCCCGCTGCTCAATTACAGCAAGTAAATGTTATTATAAACATTTTCTAATGTCAAACGGAAAATTCTTTGAAATATTGCTCAAATTCATTCGTTTTATCCGTTAACAAATCAATTACAACCAATAATTGAGCTTTTATTGTATCCAAATTATTGCAGTTCTGGCCGATTAAGCCAATTTTTACATTAGAAAACAGCAGCTTTTGGAATATCCGGATTTCTTTATAAATTTTCTCGTCTATAAGATCTTTTGTGTCAGAAAGTAATATAAAAGTTTCACCCAAAAATTCCTTTGCTTTTGCATATTTTCTTCTTAATATTTGTTTTTGAATTTTACGCATGTATTCAAGGAGTTTATTGTAAACAGAATATATCTTTTGCTTTTTTGCAGGTAATTTGTTTTTAAAATAATCCATTGTTGCTTCATAACCTGCAGAAATTATTTCATTTCTTTTCTCCTGTGGGGAATTAAAATCAAAAAGTACGACATCTCCTGTGTTAATTACCAGGTAATCATACTTGTCATTTTTGCCAAAAGTGTGCGCAATAAAGGATGTTTCTGTATAAGTCATACAGGAATAAATTCCATTAATATAATTTAGGACATTAGAATCATTCCCGCTAAAATTTCCTTCAAGCCGAATTTCACAAATGCGATTTTTGCTTTCTCTTAGCTGTTTTGACAGGTACCACATTGGTTTTCCCTTCATCAGATCCCCATCAACCAGAAGCTTATTGTCAATATCCACCGCCCGCATAAGTCCGGGGGCACAGCATGATATTCTTACTGCCATTGCTATTTCAAAATTCGGGGTTTCGTAAGTTGAAAATTCGCAGCATGAAAAATCTTTCATATTAGTTGAAATAATAAATAATTCTTTATCAATATCCTTAAATTTTATTGGTTCATTTTCGCCTTTTTTGTATGCTGAACCGTAGAATTTTTTTTCAATAAGCTCTCTGAACCAATCGAGAAAAACTTCTCCCTTGCTGAGTGCGAATTTTGGACTGAATCCGAATGAAATGTCCCTGAAAAGTTCGAAATTTACTGATAAAAATATTTCTTCTATTTCGCTGCTTGTATATCCCACCGCAGTAAGTGCCGCAACTATAGAACCCACAGAAGAACCGCCGTAGCTGACACATTCTATGCCCAACTCGTCAAAAGCTTTTAGCGCTCCGACATGCCCTGCTCCTCTAATAGCACCGCCGCCAAATAAACACGTGTATTTCAAGCTCTCTGTTTTACCCATATCCAAATAGTACCATAAAAAAAGATTGGCTCATCGCCAATCTTTCCTATTATTAAACTTTTAACTTAAGCAACTTTTGAGCCCTTAATTTCTCTGATAAGGTATTGAGCAACCCATTCAAAATCTTTGTTATCTTGAGCTGCTTTTTTCAAGTATTCAACCGATGCATCGCCGATTCTGATTAATGTCATTGCAACAACACCTCTTTTGATTCCTCTTACAACCTGTAATTTGTCTACCAAACTTGGAACTGCTGAAGAACCGATACTTACTAATTCGTTTTCAACTTTATTTTTTGTTGTGTTATCTACATTTTCTAGTTCTGTTAATGCTTCTTTTAAAGTGCACATACTAATCTTCTCCATATAAGTCTTATTTACATTAACATTATAAATTAAATTTTAACGATATTAAGATTTCATTACATAATCTTTATATCTGAGGAAAAATATTAATATTTTCTTTATATCTTATTAAGAAACCAATATTACTTTATGTGCTTTATAAATTCAACGGCCTGTTCTTTTGTTGTTATATCCCCGTTTAACTGCGCTTCGTGAAGCTCGTTTAAAATCTTGCCGAGCTGAGGTGACGGGGTAATATTTAGTAATTCCATAATTTCATTGCCGTCTAATAATTTTGGCAGTGGTTTTATTGTTTCAAGGCTGTCAATATAAAAATTTAAAAGTTTGTCGAGCATAGTGAGATTTTCGTTGACAATATCTTCCGTAATTTCAGGGCCAAGTGCGGACAATCTGTCTGCTTTACCAATTATTATTGCATCAATTGAGTCATCTTCCATTTTGCGAACGTAACGCATCATAATTTTATCTGTCAATTCGGGAGAACAAACTACCATAGTTGCGTACATGTGATTTTTAATCATTTTCTGTACATATTTAATTTGCTTGTTTGAAAATGCCAAATTCCTTAAAATTTCCGGTGCCATTTTTGAGCCGACATCATCATGCTTATAAAATCTGTGGCGGCCGGTATCTTTTTCAATAAACCATGTTGAAAATTTGCCAATATCATGCATGAAGGCAGACAGTTTCAAATGTGCAAGACGAGAAAAGCCCCCGAAATCGACTTTATCCAAGTGTTGTTTTACAAAATCCGAAGAATTTTCATATAAAATCTGAATTTGTTTTACCGTTTCAATGCTGTGGTGAAATAAATCCAAATGATGATGAGCATTAGGAGGAACCTGTTTCAGTTCTTTAACAAAGGGAAATATTAATTCCAAAATACCGCATTCATCCATTTCCAACAGTGCGCTATGAGCATATTCCCCATTGAATAGTTTCATTATTTCGTACTCAACACGTTCTTTTGCAGGTTTGTTAATCAGGTGTGCGTATTTTTTTGCTATGCCCATAAGCCCTTTAGAGATTTCAAAGCCCAAAGTTGAGTGGAATCTGAAAATTCTAAGTAATCGTAGCGGGTCATCAGTAAAGTTTTCTTCTTTTATACCGTTTAAAATTTTATTTTCGAAATCTTTCAAACCGTTTGTCGGGTCAAAAATTTCCCCGTTTTTGATATTTACTGCAATGGCATTGATTCTTAAATCCCTTCTTAATATGTCTTTTTCAAGTGAATTTTCAACAGGATTTGTTATGTCAAGATAATTGATTTTGTCCTCCAAAACTACTCTGTAAATTTTGTTTGTTTCATCAAGAGGAACGAATGTTCCTCCTAAAAAATCGGCAACTTTTAAAGAAAAATCTCTTGCATCCGTATCTGTCACTATTAAATCTCTGTCTAAGATTTTTTTGTCTGACAAAATATCGCGTACTGCTCCGCCAACAAGCCGGATATCATTATTAAAAAAGCTTGCTAAATTATTTAAGATTTCATCATTTTGAATTTTATTTTTTATAATTTGAGTATTCAAGAGTGAGCATTTCAAGTTGTATGTCATTCTGAGCAGGAGATTCTTCGGGCTTTGCCCTCAGAATGACGGAGTGCGAAGAATCCCCTCCTATTAAAAGTTGTTTAAATCCGTCAAATTCTTTTTGCGAAAAACCGCCCTCCGGTCCAATTATTACAAGAATTTTATCTCCTGTTTTAATCGGATTTTCATTGAAGGATTCCCGTATTGTTTTTGATGCAATTCTTTCACAAAAAACAAGTATTTTGTCAAAATTGTTTTCAGATAAGAGTTTTTCAAATGTTGTGCGCGGGTAACAGGTTGGTATATCTGCTCTTTCGCATTGTTTTGAGCTTTCATACATAATCTTTTGCCATTTTTCGATTTTTTTGTCTATCATCTCGTTATTTAGCGCGCAATTGTCGGTTTTAACGGGATAAACTCCGCTTACTCCAAGTTCGGTTGCTTTTTCAATCAAAAGGTTTTGGGCGTCACTTCGTAGCGGGCTCTGAGCAAGATAAAGTTCAAAATCAAGAAATCTTTTTGACGGATAAAATTTATCAATTCTTACCGTAATTTTATCGTTTGTAATAGATGCAATAGTTGTTTCGTATTGAATTTTGTTTTCGTCAATAAGTAATAAGCTTTCCCCTGTTCTTGCACGCAGAGAACGGGCGATATGAAAATAATTTTCTTTATCGGATATTGTTATTTCATTATTTGTAACTTGGTTTGAATTTATAAAAAAATGCGGCATAATTTCCTCTTTTTACTGATTATATCATAATTAATCAATAACTATTTCTTTTTCATTTTTGTATGTTACATATCCTAAGTTTGCTTTTGGCGGTTTGCGCAGGTATTTGCGTTTTGTATAAATAACTCCGATTTTAGAAGAATTTTTCCCTTGCGAATTTTCTTTTGCAAGTTTTGCACATTCCAAAATTAATTCATCTGTCAGATTTTGGGTTTTCAGTAAAACATGAGAACCCGGGCAATCTTTAGTGTGGAACCAAAAATCTTCATCAGATGCCAATTTTGATATAATGTAATCATTTTGTTTATTGTTTTTGCCTATATAAATTCTTGTTTGATTTGGTTTTTCTATAAAGGTTATACCTTCACCGAAATTTCTAATGCTCATACTTTGCATTGAAATTCTACCCTTTCCCATAGGTAGAGGGGTAAATAATTCTTGTTCTATTTCTCTCAGCTCTTCAGTATTTTTAGCTATTTCAATTGAATACAAAACGCTTTCCAGATATTCTTTGTTTTGCTTGTTTTCCTCAATTAATTCGTTTAATTTTATCCCTGCGTTTTTGCCTTTGTTGTATTTTTTATAATAATCGTTTGCGTTTTCTTTTATGTTTTTTGTGTTTTTCAGCGGAATTGTTACTCCTTGATTATTTTCATAATCGAATACTTTTGCCTCGTTTGAATAGTCTTTTAAATTATAAAGATTTGCCATGAGTAAATCCCCATAAAGACGGTATTTGTCAAAATTTTCGCTTCTCTTTAATTGTAAAGACATTTCGTTTAGAGTCTTTTTGCATTTTTTTAGCTTTTGATTGGTAATATTAACGTATTCTGATTTCAGGGCCTTGAATTTTGCTTTATTTATCAGTGTCGCATAGTAGTTATCAATTATTAAACTGGTATTATTACTGAATATTTTTTGTCCGGAACTTTTTAAGAACCCGTATCGTTCTTCGATAAAATATTTTGACGAATGTTCAGGCGGATATGTGTATGGGATTTGCCCGTAAACTTCTCTTACCTGACTTTTATCTGCCCCTACATTGTGTGCACATCCCAAAATAATATTTGTATCGGTATTATATAAAATTATATTTGAATATTTCCCCATAAGTTCAATTGCAAGACAAAGATAAATTTTATCCCCGATTTCATTAAAGGTTTCAATATATAGCTCTAAAATTCTTTCTCCGTTCGGTTGTTCAATTTTGGCTATGCGTGAATTATTAAGATATTTGCGCAAAAGCATACAAAACATTGGCGGTTTTTGAGGAATTTCAATCATTCTTTTTTTTGAATTCTCCTCAGAAATAAAACAAACGTGATAAAATTCGGGTGTAATGTTTATATAGAATTGCTTTGTTACTCCGTCATTGCGCAATGATAAAATCAGTTCTCTGCGGGTTGGCTGCTGAATTTTATTAATTCTTGCCCCGCTGATGAACTCTTTGTTTTCATCAATAAAAGCTTTTAAGATTAGACTGTCAAATGAAATCATAAAGAAAATTTACCAAAAATCAATATTATTGTCTAATGTTTTTTTGTTTGTGATAAAATTAATTTTGCAAAATATAAATAGAAAAAGGAATATAAGAGATGATTAAAACAGAATTTAAAGACCATGAATGTGGGAAATTAAGATTAGAGGATATTGACAAAACAGTTACCCTGTCAGGTTGGGTTGCAACTGTCCGCGATTTGGGCGGAATTTTATTTATTGAATTGCGTGACAGAAGCGGAGTATTTCAACTTGTTGCAAATCCGCAGATAAATCCGCAGGTTCATGAAGTGTTCGGTAAAGTAAGAAGCGAATATGTCATAAAAGTTACGGGTAAAATCACAAAAAGACCTCCGGAAACTTATAACGAAAAATATCCTACAGGACAGGTTGAAATGTATCCTGATTCTGTTGAAATCCTTTCAGAATCAAAAGTTCTTCCGTTTGTTCTTGATGATGAAAATGTTTCTGAAGATATTCGTTTAAAATACAGATATCTTGATTTAAGACGTGAATCAATGCTTTCAAAACTCGTTTTGCGTCACAATATTGTTACTGCAATCAGAAATTATATGAACGGTTTAGACTTTTTGGAAGTTGAAACACCTATTCTGATAAAAACAACTCCGGAAGGAGCAAGAGATTATCTTGTACCGTCAAGAGTACAGGAAGGTAAATTCTTTGCACTTCCTCAGTCACCACAAATATTTAAACAACTTTTGATGGTTGGCGGTATTGAAAGATATTATCAAATAGCAAAATGTTTCAGAGATGAAGATTTGCGTGCTGACAGACAACCTGAATTTACACAAGTCGATATTGAAATGTCTTTTGTAAAACAACAGGATGTAATAAAAGTTGTTGAGGGCTTGATTGTTGATGCGTTCAAAGCCGCAGGGGTTGAAGTTAAGCCGCCGTTTACTCAGATTTCATGGCAGGAAGCGATGGACAGATTTGGTTCTGATAAACCCGATACAAGATTCGGCTTGGAATTGTTTGATATCGGCGATATAATTATGCAATCGGAATTCCAGATTGTTAAAAATACATTGCAGCAAGGCGGTATTGTTCGCGGTATAAGAATCCCGGGCGGAGCTAAGTTCTCAAGGAAAGAAATTGATGATATTACAAAAATCGCTGTTTCATTTGGTGCAAAGGCATTAGCAAATATTATTTATCAGGAAGACGGGACTCCAAAATCTCCTGTATTGAAATTCGTTACGGATGAACAGGCAAAGGCAATTCAGGAAAGAGCAGGCGCTCAGGCGGGCGATATAATTTTCTTCCTCGCAGACAGACCAAAACTTGTTTATGACATTATGGGAAGATTAAGATTACATTTCGGAAAAATGCTAAATCTTATTGATGAATCAAAACATGCATTGTTATGGGTTGTAGACTTCCCGATGTTTGAATGGAGCGACGAAGAACAAAGATTTATGGCTATGCACCATCCGTTTACTTCTCCAAACTTGGAAGATATGGATAAGTTGAAATCAGGTGATTTGGGAAATGTAAAATCTATCGCTTATGATATTGTTTACAACGGAACAGAACTTGGCGGCGGTTCAGTCAGAATCCACTCATCAGAAGTTCAGCAAGAGATCTTTAAGGCGTTAGGTTTAACTCAGGAAGAAGCAGAAGAAAAATTCGGATTTATGGTTAATGCTTTGCAATACGGGACCCCTCCTCATGCGGGTTTGGCTATCGGGTTAGACCGTCTTGTTGCATTACTTGCAAGAACTGATTCAATCCGTGATGTTATTGCATTCCCGAAAAATGCGGGCGCTAAATGTTTAATGTCAGGTGCTCCGGGTGAAGCTTCAATTCAACAGTTAAGAGAATTGCACATTAAAAGCACTGTGCAGCAACAAAATAAATAACTGAAAATATAAACAATAAAAAAGCGGCTGTTTATGTCAGCCGCTTTTTTATTCTAAAAATTATTTTGTAATATTCGAATATTTATTTAAAATATCAAATCCTTTGCGGGTTAATTTATTCATATCTTTAGTAAATAATCTTATCTTTTTTAAAGTTTCAGCAGAGAATGTTTTTTTGAATGAAGAGGGAAATTTATCATTTCCTTCAGGTGGTACTCCTCCGGCTCCTACTGCAAATGTCAGCTGCTTTGTTTTGATTTCTTTTGATTTTTTGTTAATAAGACAAGATTTTGGTTTACTTACATTTTTTACTGTTCGAGGTTGATATATTTTTGAAACTAACATTTTGAAAACTCCATTTTGTAGTATTAAGTTTTAGAAAAATAAAATTTGCGGTATTTTGTAAAAATTACTTCATTTTTTTTATAAATCTGTGTGCATCAATAACGTCATCAGATGTAATTGGTGGCGGTCCTTCTATAATCTCTAAAGCATTATGAATATCGCTTTTTTGATTAAAATTTAAAACGACGTCGCCAAAATTTTTTCCGCATATTTGACAGGTCAAATTGCAAATTAAAATATCTCCTTCAATTTCTTTAATTGATACTGAATCTGATGTGAAATCATTTCGACACTGCGAACAGCAAAGATTTTTAAACAGATTCGGAATTTCTTTAGGATTAAATTCTGCCATATTTATATTTTACCCCAAAAATTCAATGTTATTTTTTTTATTATTTTGGGATTAATATGCATGGATGATTGAAAAATTATTCAAAACGATGGCAAGAGAAACCAAAGGAGGTTATCATGGCTATCAATTTAATCCTTTTCGGGTTTATCGTTTACACTGCATTGATCGTAGTACCAAGCATCTGGGATGAGTTAACCGCTGAAGGATAAATATTTTTTTTGTTAAAGCATTTACGTATAATGGTAGTTTGTAGATTTTTAAGTGTGGAAGTTACGTTTATTCAAAAACGCAAGTATTTTGTGCATGCAAAAATTTTATCCTGAAATTTGACTTTCACCAAGGATAAACACATTCCAATTTTTTGATTCTTCTTTTACGGCTTTGTAAAAGTCTTTTACTAAAATATGGCGTGTCTGAATGGGATTGTAATTTTTTGATTTCAGATAATCTTCAAGTTTTTGTGAATTATTTATATATTTTTTCTGTTTTACGATAGGGTAAAATGCGCGTTTTTTTCTGGCTATTTCACAAAGCATTGCATTTATGATTTGATCATAATCAATTTCATATCCGCTGTTTGTAGTGATATCAAGTATATAATTCAGATTATCCTCGGTTGTAATTGAGAAGTAAGCCAAAACTTTATTTGATTCTTCATAAACATATCTTGTTTTGTAAAATCTTGAAAAACCCTGAAAGAATTCGCTTTCAAACTCTTTATAATGTCTGAGCAGAGATGGTTTGAATATATTAATTACTTCTCCATTGTATAATTCTGAAATCGCTTTCGCATCAGAATTTTGAGCATAGCGCCATTTAAGATTTGTTTTTTCGGGAATCGGGTGCTCAATTTTCCACAGAGTTTCGGAAGAACATTGCCTGAATCCGCAGCCGTTTACAAATAAATCAAACAATTCATTGTGACATTCATCAATAACAACACTGAATGTATGTGCTCCTTTTCCTCCCATTTTTTGTATAAGAAATTCAACGAGCTGTTTGCCTATTTCATATCGGTTTTCTTTAAATATTAATCTTGTTATATTTATTTTGTAATGATTACCGGGAGTGCAAACACAAGTTATTAAACCCAGAATTTCTTTATCTTCAATAAGGATAAACGATTCAGAGCGGAACTTCATTGATAACGGCATCATTGCATTAACAAACCCCAATGATTCCTGAATAAGGTTTCTTGCAAGTTTGTCGCTGTCGTCATCGCATAAATATGATATAAGTTTTTTCAGCTTTGAATAATCAAAACAATTTAATCTTCTGATTGTTACCATAATCAAATTATAGCTTTATTTTCGCTTTGTTGCAAGTTAGTAATTTATTAATATTTGTTAATATATTTATAAATTTTTTAAAGTTTTTCTAAATGTGTGTCGATATCTTATTTGTAATTAGCCCAATGGAGATAAACATTATGAAGAAGATAACAACACCATCCTTGAATAGATGCGAAAGTGTTGAATTAATATTAAGAGGAGCAAAAAAGCGCAGAATTATGGCTTATTCAATAGCTGCGGAAGTAAATTCCAATGCGGGAGTCAAGACCAATTTGCGCGCAGTGAAGTAATTTATGCTATGAGAGTATTAAAACACAAATAAGAAGAGAGTTTTATAATCACCGGTTCAAAAGCGAACCGGCTTTTTATTGGCTAAAATAAGGTGTCTTTATTTTTTTTCAAAAATATGTTATTATTGCTTTGCATACAAATAAACAGGAGTCAAATATGGAAGAAGAAATGAATCAAAATCAATGTGAGTGCGGAGAAAATAACTGCCAATGTGAAGAACATAACTGCTCAAAAGAATGTTCGGTCAGAGGTTATGATATTCTTGCTCTGATATTTTGTATATACCCAATTGCAATTTCAATTTTTGGGATTGACTATCACAGTGCCGATGTAATGGTTCAGACGGGTGTTAAAATGCTATCATTCTTAGCATTTCCGCTTATATCCGCAATTATAAGTCTGAAAAAATCTGATAAGTGCAGAACTCACGGTTCAATTGTTTTTACTGCAGTATTTATTTTACTTGTTGTATATTCTGTGATTCTTCTTGTCGGGTTTACTGACGGCGGGAAATTATTTTAATAATATATAAATACATAGATTTTCATGCCAAATATGTTTCATTCATATTTGGCATGTTTATTTTATAATGTTTTTATGTATAGCGGATATTTGCATAACCAGTATGATGTAATTGTTGTAGGCGGCGGACACGCCGGCTGTGAAGCAGTTTTGGCGTGTGCAAAATTGGGGTTAAAAGTTCTTTTGGCAACTTTGAATGTTGAAAATATTGCCCTTCAGCCCTGTAATCCTGCTGTCGGCGGCCCTGCAAAGTCTACTTTAGTGCGTGAAATAGATGCTCTAGGCGGTGTTATGGGGGAAGTTACGGATGCAACATATCTGCAGTTAAAAACTCTTAATTCCTCAAAAGGGCCTGCTGTCAGAGCACTGCGTGCTCAGTCTGATAAAGCCGAATATTCCCGCTATATGCGCAATTTACTCGAAAATAATGAAAATGTTTTTATAAAGCAATGTTGTATAACGGAATTAAAAGTAGAAAATGGTGAAATTGTCGGCGCCGTTGATGAATTCGGTGCAGAATATTCGGCACGTGCTGTTGTATTGACAACTGGAACATCTCTGGAAGGAAGAATTTTTGTCGGTCTAAGATCATTCAGCGCCGGAAGATTGGGTGAAAAGGCCGCAATTGGCTTATCTGACAGTTTGCATAAATTAGGTATTGAAACTAAAAAACTCAAAACGGGAACTCCTGCCAGAGTCGATAAGCGTACTATTGATTATGCAAAAATGATTATTCAGCCGGGGGATGAAGAGCTAAATTTCTTTTCATTTAAGCCAAATCGCCCGATAAGAAAAACATACCCATGTTATCTGACAAAAACAAACGAAGAAACTCACAAAATTATTCGTGAAAATCTTGATAAATCTCCAATGTATCAGGGATTGATTCAGGGGGTAGGGCCAAGATACTGTCCGTCTATCGAAGATAAAGTTGTTCGTTTTGCGTCAAATCCTTCTCATCATATTTTTATTGAACCGGAAGGTTTAGGAACTTACGAAACTTATATTCAGGGATTTTCAACAAGTTTGCCTTATGATGTTCAGGTTCGTATGATAAGAAGCTTGCCGGGACTTGAAAAAGCCCATATTATCAAACCGGCTTATGCGGTAGAATATGATTATGTTCCTGCAATTCAGACTACACATTCGTTAATGTCTAAAAAAATTAAGGGGCTTTTCTTCGGCGGGCAAATTAACGGAACAAGCGGATATGAAGAAGCTGCAGCTCAGGGATTAATTGCGGGTATCAATGCATTTAATTATATTAATGGCTCAGAGATGCTTGAATTGTCCAGAAGTTCATCATATACCGGAACATTAATTGATGATTTGGTAACAAAAGATATTCAGGATCCTTATAGAATGTTGACTTCACGTTCTGAATACAGATTATTGCTAAGGCAGGATAATGCCGATGAGAGGTTAACTCCAATCGGTCATAAATTGGGGCTTATTGATGATGAACAATTCTTCAGGTTTGAAGAAAAACAAAGATTAATTAAAGAAGAAACTAAACGCCTTGAAACAGTAAAAATTCCTGCGAATGAAGAAACTAACAAGATTTTGGCAAAATATGGCGAGCATCTTGAAAGAGGGATGCGCGCATCTGAACTTTTAAAACGACCAAATATTGATTATAAAATTATACAAGAGCTTGATTCTCAGACAAAAGCCATCCAAATTCCAAGAGATGTTTATGAACAAATCGAAGTCATAATCAAATATGAGGGATATATAAAACGTCAGGAAGATCAGGTCAATAATGCAGGGAAGCTTGAAAAATTCAAAATTCCTGATGATATAGATTATTCAAAAATTAATCACATTTCTTCCGAAACAAAAGACAAACTTTCAAAAATAAGACCGAAAGATTTGGCACAAGCATCCAGAATCGGCGGGATTAAACCGGCGGATATATCTGTTTTAATGGTGCTGCTTGACAAGCACAGAATTTAAAAATGACCTAAACAAGTGAAAGTTTTGTTGCAGAAGTTGTTATTTTTCTTAGTTTTTCCATTCTGCGCATTACAAAATTTGCGTTTTTATCTGAGGGGCTGTATTCAAGAAACTTGTGATAATATCGTTTTGCTTCCCTCTGTTTCCCAAGTTTGTCGAGGCAAAATGCAATGTCATAGTATCCCTGTATATAATTAGGATTAATTTTTAAAATTTGTTTATATAATTCAAGTGCAGAATTAAAAAGCTCCATTTTTACCAAAAGTGTTGATTTTCTTATGTAAGCGTTTAGGTATGTCGGAGAATTTTCAATCAGTTTTTGATAAATCATCATTGCCATATCCTGTTCGTCGCACTGCTCATGAGCCAATCCCAGCTGATAAATTGCATCTGCGTTATCCGGCTCCAATTCAACGGCATGAATAAAACATTTTATTGCTTTACAAGGAGTTTCATCCTCCAAATGACAAAGCCCGAGTTCATAAAAAGTTTCAAAATTGTCTTTGTCTAAGAGTGCGGCCTTTTCTAATGAATTAATTGCTTTTTTCAATTTTCCCAAATTCTTATAACATATTCCCAAATTTAAATATGTATCGGGGTTATTTCGGTCAAGCAAAACAGAATTAAGGTAACAACCGATTGCTTCTTTGAAAGATTTTTTGGATTTTAAAATATCGGCCTTGTTTCTAAGGTCGGTTTTTTGTTTTTGGACCTTAAAAGGTGTACTCATATATTCGGATTTTGAAATATTTTTACTCAACTTCTTTGCTCTTCTTTATTAGCTTCCATTGCTAATTTTAAATTTTTTTTGTAAAGAGAATAACCACCATTTGATGTAAAGATTAATCAATCATTAGATTTATTCGTATATTAATGGTATAAATTTGTTATGAAAAAGTTGTTAGTTGCTTTAGGGATTTCAAGTGTTGTTTTTTTATCGCATGTGCCTGTAATTGCAGATGATGCGGTTCAGTTGAAAGGGGTAGAAAAACCGAAAATTGAATTGCCTAAGCAAGATTATAAAAAAACTGATACACTTTTAACTGAAGATGATGAAATTCTTAATCAGATTGTAAAACTTCAGAGAGAAAAGGATCTTGAAGATATAGATAATTTGTGGAAAGGTACAGTTTCTAATAATCAGGTTATCGGCTTTGCGCTTAAAAAGCTTGCAACACCTGAAAGCCAAAGAAGAATTCATTCATCTCTTATGGCAAAAACGCTTTCTGCAATCGTATCCGGGGCATCTCTTGCTCCTACTTTACTTGGGCAAAACTATATGATTCAATCTGCGACATATGGGGCAGGTAAGATTGCGCAAAATCTTTTGAACAGAAAGAACATACCAAAGGAAATTCCTTTAACAGATACTGAATTGATTGAGCTTGCAGGGCTTATAGAAAACTTGCAGGATAAAATAATCAGTGCATATTACAATTATAAAAACAGCTTGGCATTGCTGAAAGAAATTCGTTCAAGAGAAATGCTTTACAGCAAAAATTATGCAAAAGCTATGGATGATGAGGACTTTTTGGAAATAGCAATTCAGTCAACTCTTTATCAGGATATGCAATTGGAAGAAGAAAAATATATTCAGCTATGTAAAAAATATCACCTTGAACTGCAGCGGCTTGCAGGTAAAAAGGTTGTAGATGAGCTGAATTTATATCAGTATGATTATGATACGACTCTTGTCGGAAATGGGGTGAATAATGCGAAATAAATTGTTATTAATGGCAGCAATAATATGTATCAGCGGATTAACCTGTGCAAATGCAAATCTTGCACTAACGGATATTGTAACTCCCAAAGACCCTGCATACAGGGTCGGTATTTCTGAAATTCCTGAAAACCCGTATGTCCAAAAAAGGCATGATGATTCGCTTGAGCAAGTTATAAAAAGAAAAACAGATATAAGTGAAGCCCCTCATGAAATGTCATACGGAGAATTGAGTATAAAAAATTTATCAAAAGAAATTGCGTATGATCTTGAATGTGAAGAACAGGATATGATTGCAGATTTATCTTTGCTGTGGCAGGGTGCAGCAAGTCAAAGTGATACAATAAATTTTGCGTTGTATAAATTGGCAAATCCTGATGCTGACAAACCAAATAAAAGTACTGTTAAAAATATGCTAAAAACAGTAGCAAGCATGTCCACTCTTGTAGGTGCAGGGATGTCCAATCCTTTGCTTGCGGGTACATCTCTTATTGGAGCGAATGTTCTTGGAAT
The DNA here is from genome assembly GCA_902802825.1 of uncultured bacterium. Classification (GTDB taxonomy): domain Bacteria; phylum Cyanobacteriota; class Vampirovibrionia; order Gastranaerophilales; family Gastranaerophilaceae; genus Zag111. The sequence goes on from CADCNV010000012.1 coordinate 22,123, forward strand.
AATGGGGCAGGATACGAAAGCTCTTAATTATAAATATTCCAAAGTTACGGATGCTGACATGATTATTTTGATAAGGAAAATAGAGGATTTGCAGCAAAAAACGGTTGATTTGTATTATGATTATATGACTGCAAAAGAACAATTAACTCAAACGGCAAAATTAGCGCAGCAACGTAAAGAAAGATTTGAGCTTGCTCAAAAAAATAATGTTTCACGCGAAATCATTGTTATTACTGATTCTTATTACAGAACTGCTATGGATAAACAAAGAACCGCACAATCTGAGTTTTTGTCTAAAAGAGCGGCACTGGAGCAGTTTGTCGGGAATGAAACATTTAATCAATTCGAGCAGGAATTGGTTTTGAGAGAAAATTCTCAAAACGGGAAACAGTCAAGTATTAAAGAAGATTATAATAATACTGTTTCAAATGTTGAAAAGTATACAAATAATTTGGAAAATAGAACTGCAAGTCTTTCAGGTGTCGGATATGTCGGGGAAGATGAAGATCCTAATTTGTCAAAACTCGATCCTATAGAGCCGACTCCGCTTGAAAAAGAGCAAGCAATAGAACGCGGACTTGAACAACAGGAACAGGAACTTGCTAAAGAAGTAGATGAGGTTGAACAGGAAGCTAAATCAAAATCCAAAAAGTTCTTCAAGAAAGCTAAAAAAGAAAAAGCAGAAAAAATTAAAGAAGAAAAGCCCAAAAAGGTAAAGAGAGATCCTTATGATACCAAAGGTTTTATCTTCCTGCATGACAAACAACCGGATATGGATAATTATACAGACGCAAAAACTGATACAGTTCAGCCGGCTGCAAATAATAAATCAGAAAGTAAAAAAACTAAAAGGCAAAAACAAAAAGAAGAAAAAATGTTGCAAGCAGAAACTCAAAAAATAGAAAAAATGGATAAAAATGAGATTATTGCTCCTGAAGGGCATAAACCAAAAGCAACAAATTATCATGGCGTAGAACTTTTACCTTTAGAGGAAATTAAGGCGCCGGATTTAAGACCGAACGGTTATTCTATTTTTGCGAGATAAATTGAAATGAAATTTATACCATTCGAGATTAAAACAGGGGAGCAGAATATGAAAACGGATTCTGACCTGTTGGATTATGCGATTGATAACAAATTGTCAGAACCGATATTTAGATTATATGGGTGGAATCCTGCATGTATTTCACTAGGAAGGAATCAGAGTGATGATTTCTTGGATTATAATTTTTTAAAATCAAACGGTATAGATGTCGTAAGACGGTTAACAGGCGGACGTGCGTTGCTGCACGATAATGAAATCACTTACAGTTATATTTGCCCTGTATCTTATCTCAGTCATGGCGAGCATGTGGTTTCTTCTTACAAAGAGATTTGCCAAATTTTTATTGAAAAATTTAAAAAAATCGGGATAAATATCGATTTTGGAACTCAAAAGCAGGTGAAAACCGGTTTTGATTATTGTATGTTAATTTCTACCGGTGCAGATTTATGTTATAAAGGTAAAAAACTTATCGGATCTGCACAATGCCGAAAACATGGATATATTTTGCAACATGGTTCGATATTGTATGATTATGACAAAATTCTTTTAGAAAAAATATTCGGCGAAGAAATTTCTACAAATGAAATAACAAGTATAAAGGAAATAAATCCGAGAATTGGTAAAGAGGATATAATAAATCTTTTAAGTGAGTATTGATTTTTTGGTATTTTGATGATAACTTGAAAAGGGTGCAAGGTAGCGCAGCTACCGCAAGCCATAAATAAAATTGAATAACGGTTGTTTAAAACCTCAGAATCAACCTAAAAAAATCTGGGCCTGTGGCACTCTGCCGACGAGGAGGTGACTAAATGTCACGTCCGAGGAGAGGGAAGGTAGCGCAGCTACCGCAAGCCGATAAATAAAATTAAATAACGGTTGTTTAAAACCTCAGAATCAACCTAAAAAAATCTGGGCCTGTGGCGCAGCGGTAGCGCAGAGGACTCATAATCCTTTGGTCGTGGGTTCGAATCCCTCCGGGCCCATTTTTTCATGCTTATTATTAGCAAAAAAAATTTTTTTGTATTTTTAGTATGGTATGCGCATTTTACCTTTAAGTCCTTATCAGGATAAATATAAATCAAATACAAGTTTTACAAGTTCTTCAAGAATATATAAGCCATCAAAAATTACAAAATTGGATATATTCTCATGTAACAATGTTCGTACAACATCAAATATTTTTCGATATGATATGGATTGGAATTTTTTGATGGATCATATATTTTGGAATTTTATGAATGTAAAAAAAGTAAATATATATTCTCTAGCGTGTTCTGACGGGTCGGAACCTTATACTTATGCTTTGTTTTTAGCGAATAAAAATCTTGCAAGTTTGGTTAATAAATTTACTCCTGTAATTGCTTGTGATATTGATCCTGAAATTATTAAAACTGCTCAATCAGGTAAGATAAATCTAAATAAAAGTGATTTTATTAATATGAAAATGTATATAAAATGCGCAGAAAAATATTTTGAAAAATTAAATAGCCCCATTAAAATAAAAGATAATATTATGTCGGATGCTCAGGGGTATGAAGTTAATTCAAAAATAAGAAATATGGTAAAATTTAAAGAATCGGATATTCTTTCGGAATTAAAAAATATAAAAGATGAAGGGAATACTGTTGTTAATATTCGTAATGTGTTTCCATATTTAAATGAGAAGTATATAAATGATATTTTGGACACCCTTTCCAAAAAACTAAAATCGGGGAGTATTTTTGTATTTGGTCATTTTGATAATAAAGTTCCTAATTTCAGACAGAGATTGCATGATTTAGGATTTTTTTCTCCCAATATGAGCTGCAATTTTGTACAAAAGAAGTAACAGTAAAATAATGCCCAAAAATTCCCGGGTATTGCAGGATTAAAAACATCAGTTTTTATTATTTTCAGAGCCACAGTGATTTTACTGCCGTGGGAGTTAGATTTTCCAGCTGTTTAAGTATTCTTGCTGCTCTTTTGTTAATGTATCAATTTCAATTCCCATAGATTTTAATTTTAATTTTGCAATTTTTTCGTCTACTTCATATGGAAGAGTATATAATTTGTTTTCGAGTTTCCCTTTATTTTTAACGAGAAATTCAATTCCCAGCGCTTGGTTTGCAAAACTCATATCCATTACGCTTGCGGGGTGTCCTTCAGCGGCAACAAGATTGACAAGACGGCCTTCGCAAAGGACATAAACAGATTTGCCGTTATCTAAAACATATTCTTCCAAACTTGGTCTTATTTGTTTTATTTCAACGGCATGAGATTTTAGCCCTTCTACATTGATTTCCCAATCGAAATGCCCGACATTCCCGACGAAAGCTCCATCTTTCATACTTAACAAATGCTGGACGTCAACAACATGCTTATCTCCTGTCACAGCAAGGAATAAATCCCCTTCTAATGCTGCTTTTGCAATAGGCATAACTCTGTATCCTTCCATAGCTGCTTCAAGAGCTTTTAGCGGATCAACTTCGCAGACGATTACGTTTGCACCTAATGCTTTTGCCCTGAGTGCAACTCCTCTGCCACACCAACCGTAACCTGAAACGACTACTGTTTTGCCTGCAACCAGGATGTTTGCTGCTCTCATTACTCCGTCAAATGAACTTTGTCCTGTGCCGTAGCGATTATCATACAGGTGTTTTGTTAAGCTTGTATTTACTCCCACTGCAGGAAAACCAAGTTTGCCTTGTCTTTCGAGGGCCTGAAGTCTTATAATCCCTGTTGTTGTTTCTTCTGTTGAGCCAATAATTTTTCCTATGAGATCAGGTCTTTTGTCGTGAATCATTGAAACCATATCACAACCGTCATCGATTATGATGTCAGGATTATGATTGATTGCTTCTTCAATGTGTTGTTTGTATTGATGCGCAGTTTCTCCCGCAACGGCAAATACAGGAATGTTATAGTATTTTACAAGTGCAGCGGCAACATCGTCTTGCGTAGACAAAGGGTTTGATGCAACAAGAATGGCATCGGCTCCGCCTGCCTGCATTACAGTGCATAATGCAGCTGTTTCTTTTGTTACGTGTACGCATGCTGAAAGCTTTAAACCTCTAAACGGTTGTTCTTTTATAAATCTTTCTCTTATTTCCTTTAGAACCGGCATATCTTTAAATGCCCAATCAATTTGTTTTTTGCCTTGTTCTGCTAAATTTATATCTTTAATATCACATTTTAATTCTATTGCCTGCATTTTTTACTCCTTTTAAATTACATATAATTCCATTCTATCATGAATTATTTTGGGGATATAATTTAAAATTCATTTTAATTATTTATTTGTAAAAATTTTGTAATAAAACTGAAAATTATGTCAAAAAATAATATTCATAGTTGTTATAATTTACGGTAAGGAGTCCTTGTGTGAAAGTTAGTTTAAGTTCAGCAGATAACAATAAAAACGTTAATTTTACAGGTTACAAGTGGGTCAAAGATGAAAAAGGTTTCAAAAATTTTGAAACATCTTATATTTTTGATGAAGAAAAACAGGATTGTTATCTGGAAGTGTTTACTCTCGGCAGTGATGAATTTAACAATTATTTTATAAATTCTCATGCCAAGACACGTGATGGCAGATACAGAATAAAAATGAATCCGGGATCGAACAGAATTAATCTGACCAAAACATTCGGGATTCTTCCTGATAAACCATTTGCATATCATTATGTTGTGAAAAATCATGACAATGTTTCTCATCCGGGAGAAGAATACATCCAAATCGATGCCGGTGACAGTATTAAAGAATACGGGACCGCGTATAATGTTGTAACTCAAAATGGTTCACAAATGTCAAAAGGCGGCTCAATGAAACTTGTAAATATTGATTCGCAAAATGTTGGTGTTGTTTATGACGAACATGGCAAATGGATTATAAATAAAGAATTACAAGATAAAGCTCTTGATGCTGTTAAAACTTTGACTAATGTTTATGGCGGAACCGCTGCCGGTTTGGAAAAAGATATAGAAGAAGGGAAATTTGATCCGTATTCAAGAATTATATCTCTTCCTGTTTTTACAAGAGAAGATTTTACATCGCACAAATATTGGATTGAAAATATATTCCAGCCATGTAACAGTCTTATGAATATAAATAATTACAGGACGTTGCAGGAAAAGATGTTTGCGCATAATCTGAACTTTGTATCAGATGGAGCATTTGTCAATGAAGGTCTTATGGGAACCCATTTTACAAATATGCTCAGATGGGGCGAAGATTCTCCATATTTCAGATGGTTCAGAGCAGGCAATTTAAAAGATTCTCCTTTGTCACTGGGTGTTTTCCCAAAACGCACCGAAAATGTTTCCTGGAAGCTAGTGAATTCGCCCAAAATATATACTCAGACACCTTCAGGAAATGTTGAAGAAAAATCAAACAAAAAATATAACCCAAATGAACCGACTTATATACAGTTTTTTGATAAACGACTTGTGACTGATGCTGAAAAACAAGACCCACAGTTTTTAATAAAATCTTATTCAAAATTGAATACAAAAGACGGGTATGATCTCAGTACGCATGACGATTCTGTATTCCCATATTTCTTTGAAGTTAATCCGAAAACAGTTAAGGAAAATGTTTTACGTTTTAACCAGCATAATTCTTATTTATCCAAAGATGATAAAGTAAAATTTGACGGCTATGAAGCTGCAAGAATTATGTCGAAAAATGAAAACTTCGTTGTTGACGGGAAATTTGAAAGCGGTTTTGAAACCTGGGATGCAAACCCTGATATTGCGAAGCTGAATTTTGTTTTATCAAACAATGATCTTAAAACTTTGAAAAACATGCCAAATAAAGATGCCTTATTGGAAGAAGCCAAAATCAGACAGGCAAATTGCCAGGTTCAGGATTATACAATTGAAGGCGGTAAATATTGGACAAGAAAAACTAATGATATTTTAAGATTACATGTAGCTCAGACTCTAAATAGTGTAGATGCGGCAAATCCGCATGCGGCATTTAAAAAAATTACAGAATTATCTGATGGTGAAAAATTCCCAAAAGTATTAAAAGCCCAAATTTTTGAAAATGAAGTAAAAAATGTTCTAAACGGGTTTTATAAAACATCAAGAAATTTGTCGCATGAAGGCAAAAATGAGCAAATTCTTGAGCAGCTTATGAATATGCCGCTTGAAACAATTGAGTTCGGGACAAATCTTGTTGGTGTTTTAGGTTCTCCGTTGATTTCAAAAAGAGCCGTAAGTGAAGACCAAATTGGTGTTTCAAGATATGAAATTTACAAGCAAGGTAATCCGAATTTGCCTGATGAATATTCAAAAACCTATAATGAAATGGACAATATATACAAAAATGAAATGTCTGTATTTACTGCCAAAATTTTGGATAAAGTTAATGAACAATTATCAAAAGATAACAAATTGTTCAATGGTGAAGAAGTAACAGAATTCGGTCAGTATGTATTACCGCTGATAGTTCCGCAAATCGCAAAATTTGCAGTAGTAAAAGCATTCGCACCCGATGTAAAAGCTGATTATAACAAAAATAACGGAGAAATTACTTACGATTATAAAGCTCTTTTAAATACTCATTTACAGTCTTTAAATTTGCCAAAAGCAGGTTCTCCGGAAGATGAAGCAATGCTGGTTCTTGAAAAAATGAAGAATGGAATCAGTGCTATTTCTTCATCTGATGCTGATTTTATTGCTAAAAGCGTATTTGCGACATTAAAAAATACAAATGTAAACAGCTTCAAACTTGCAGATTTGATTATAGATAAAACTCAGGCAGGTTTGGATTGGAGAATTGATGCTGCGAAAGATATAGCTGATATTGATGCTTTAAGGACACATAAACAACCTTTTGAAGACATTTGGAATGATGTAAACGCTTTTTGGAAAAAGTTTTCACAAGGTGTATATTCAGAAAATCCAAATTCATATATTGTGGCTGAAATTACTGATGAAGATAGTCTTTTTGACAGTGCATACGGTTCACAATCTCCTACTTATCCTTCAAAAGCTGATATATTACCAAAATTTTTGCGTGACACAGGTATTACTGCCAATGCGCAATATTCAAAATTTTTCTATGATATAGTGAAATTATATTCACGTTCATTTGAGGATGCAAAAACTCTCAACGCAGATGAAAATACTTTTGATCTTGCGAATCATTTCAAATCAACTCTTATGTCTGAAAGCGGTTCTCTGCTCAAAGCATTTTCACTTCCTGCAATAAATTATGCATATACATTTATTGGCAACCACGATAAGCCAAGAGCGTTACATTGTGCCGCTTTGGATATGGATATGTTCTACAGTGATCTTACATTCGTAGAAGATAGAAAACATAGAATGGATGCTTATCGTCTGATAAGGGATAAATCTTTAGATTATGTATCTGATGAAGAAGTTCAGCATTATAATTTTGATAACATTTCTCCTAAAGCTGTTGCAATGGGTATGGCTTTGAGAACCGGTTTCATGGATGTATTAAACGATTATAAAAATAATATGTCTCAGGAGGAATTTGATAATAACTTTAAAGCAATCAGCAAAGCAGTTGCAGATTTAAGTTCCGGTAAATTTGGTTCAATAAGATTCGACGGTGATTCTTTCGGTGTTAAACCAATAGATTTCAATATTAAAAAAGTCCTTGAACAGGCAAAAAATCAATACAATTTCAAATTTACAAATGCAAAGCACGAAAAGAATTTTGAGAATGACGTTTTTGAAAAAATTATGACTCCTGCGATGTCAAAAATTCTTGCAATGATGCAGATATTATCAGCAATGCCTGGTATGCCGACATTATATGACGGAGATGATTTAGGGGCTACCGGTTATGATACGGAAAAGAAAAATGTTTATTTGCAGGGCAGACAACGTGTTCATAATGAATGGGCCGAACTGGATAATCCAAGATATAAAAAATTTATTGCTGATTATAAAAAAGAAATTGATAAAGCAATGGCAATAAGAACTAATCCAAACTGCAATGCTCTTAATAACGGTGCACCTTTTGTCCTGCCAATGCAATACGGTTATAATCCGTTTGGTGGGGATAATAACAGATATAATATTCCTGCAGTAATTCAGCAGAGTACAGACGGAAGAATGACTATTTCTTTATTTAATTTACACAGAAATATTGATAAAAACCGTCCGGCATTTGATCATTTACAAAAACTCGATACTAAGTGTGTTAAATTAAGCCAAATAGAACTTAACAGTGAAAACGGTGTAGAAATGAACGGTACAATGGGTATTGGGATTAAGGGTTTAAGAAATAATACTGAATTTTATAATGCTAATGACCCAAGTGATAAGTATTATGTAAACATTGTCGGGGATAAGTATATTATCAAAAGAGCTAAAGACCATGGTCAGATTACTTTGAGTGACCCGACTTTGGTGTTATATAGTAATCCGCAAAATGCTCCGTTATCATTTACCGGTCAGTATCATATCAAACAAAGCAGAAATATGCTTGTAAATTCTTATTCTCCGCAGAATGATGAATGTGGAAAAAAACTTTGTCTGTGTAAATAATTTTTAAATTATTAACTTCAATGGTATAATCTTTTTATGGAACTTTCCGAGATATATCAAGATAGAAATGGAGTTATAGGTGATTTTACACCTAAAATTTCTTTTGAAATTTTCCCGCCGCAAAACGGGGATATTTCTGATTTGTTCGAGGAATTGCGCATATTGAAGCGATATAATCCCGTGTTGGTTTCAATGACTTATGGCGCAAGCGGTGGCTTAAGCAGATTTAGTTTTGAAAATATAAAAAATATCAGAGATTTAGAATTCAATTTAATGCCTCATTTTACTTGTGTTTCAATGCTAAAAAGTGAGATTGAAAAGCATATTACATCTGTTGAAAATTTGGGGATAGAAAATATATTGGCATTAAGAGGGGATATTCCGGAATATATTAATGCTGAAGAGCTTGATTTTAGTCATGCAAATGAACTTGTCGAATTTATTCAGTCAAAAACTACTTTGTCTATCGGGGTTGCCGGTTATCCTGAAGGACATATAGAAAGCAAAAGCTTGAAAGATGATATAAAATTTTTAAAGAAAAAAGTCGATGCCGGTGCGAGTGCGGTTTTTACACAATTATTTTTTGATAATGAAAAGTTGTTTAATTATATCGAGAATGTGCAAAAAGCAGGGATAAATATTCCGGTTGTAGCAGGAATTATGCCTGTCAGAACATTAAAACAAATTCAAAAAATGACTTCTATGGCAAGAGTTTCCGTTCCGAAAAAATTTATACAGCAACTTGAAAAATATCCTGATGATACCATGAAAATCGGTACTGAATTTACGATTAGACAATGCGAAAATTTGTTAGAAAACGGAGTAAACTCATTACACTTTTTTACTTTAAATCATAGTGATCAGGTTAGTGAAATTTTAGATAACATACTATAAAAGAGGGGGAATTGTAATGCAAAATTTGAATAAATACATTGAACATACTTTATTAAAACAAGATGCAACTGAAAAAGACTTAATCAAACTTTGTGATGAAGCAAAAGAGAATGATTTTCTTGGAGTATGTGTAAATCCGTGCTATGTAAAACTTGCAAAAGAACATTTAAAAAATACAAATGTTAAAATAGTGACTGTAATCGGGTTTCCTCTTGGGGCAAATACAACAGAAGTTAAAGTTTTTGAAACCCAAAAGGCCGTTTCTGACGGTGCAGATGAAATCGATATGGTTATAAACGGAACAAAATTAAAAGATAACGATAAAGATTACATTGTCAATGAAATCAAAGCAATCAAGCAGGCATGTAGCGGGCATAATCTGAAAGTTATTATAGAAACAGATTTGCTTAATAAAGACGAAATTATCAGGGCTTGCGAATATTCAATTTTGGGCGGGGCCGATTTTGTAAAAACCTCAACCGGTTTTGTAAAAGGCGGAGCAGGTGCAAAAGCTGAGGATGTTGCGCTTATGTATAAAACAGTTAAAGATGCAGGACTTCAGGTCAAAGCGTCAGGCGGAATAAGAGATAAAGAAACTGCAATCAAAATGATTGAAGCCGGAGCCGTACGTCTTGGAACAAGTTCGGGCGTAAAAATTATTTCTTAAACGTATCTTTCCTTAATTGTTCAAGTTCTTCTTTAATTTCCTGAGATTTCTGTTCTAAACGGTTATAAACCTTAGAATTCATTTCTCCGCCTATTAATAGAAGAATAGATGTATAATACAGCCAAATCATTAAAATAAAGAACGCTCCGATTGTTCCGAAAACAATATTATATGTTGATAAATTATTAACATATATCGAAAATCCCCAGGAGCCGATTAACCAAAATGTCGTGAAAAATATGGTTCCCGGTAGTGCGCTTTTTCTTTTAAATTTATCATTTCCTTTCAAATCGGGAAGAATGTAATAACTTAAAAATGCCAATACGTACAATGCCAAAAATGCTACCGGCCAGCGTAATGCCAGAATAGTGTATGCCGTAGTTTCCGATAACCCAAAATTATTGACAAAAAACATAACAATTACTTTACCGAATACAATTATGTTAATTGTCAGGAATAAAATCAAAATATTTACAAACACCATTAAAAGTGACAAAATTCTTGTATAAATAAAACTTCTGGTTTCTTCGACCTTGTATGCGCGGTTCAATCCTTTTAATATGACTGCAACCCCGTTTAAAGATAAAAACAGCGATGTACAAATACCGATTACAGCCATCAATTTCCCGTGCCCAAAAATCATTGTTTGATTCAATACACTCTTTAATAAATCCATAGTTTGGTTTGGAGTAATCGTTGAAAGAACTTTCAAAACAGGATCCATGTATGACTTATTCCCCAACCATCCAAACACAGCCATTAAAAACAGCATAAAGGGGAAAATTCCGACAACAAGCATAAATCCCATTTCTGCTGCCATTCCGAAAAAATCATTTTTAATAATAGATCTTATCAGCGAAATAAGAGCGTGTGCATATTTATTTTTCATTAAAGTTTTAATTATATCTTTAAGCATAACTTATTTTCTTAATTCTTCCAGAACCATTTTTACGGCATTTTTCACATCTGCTTTAATTACTGCTCCTGCAGCGAGTTTGTGCCCTCCGCCGCCAAAAGTACTGCATATTTTTGCGATATCTTTGCTGCGGCTTCGCATAGAAAGTTTTGATGTTGTTGCATTCAGTTCCTTTATAACAAATGCCACTTCAGTTGTCTTAATTGCACGTAGTTTTTCCGTCAATCCGTCAGTGAAGTCATCTCCGTTATAATTAAACTTTTCCAAATCCTTTTTATACACTTCAGTATATGCAATTTTATCATTATTTTCAAATTTTGCTTTATTAACGCAATAGCTTTGAAAAAGCACCATATCTTTTGATTGTGATTCATAACATTTTTGAAAAACATCAGACGGATTTACTCCTGCTGATATAAGTTCTCCTGCATAAACCATAGTTTTTTCGGATGTATTTGTGAAACGAAAACCGCCTGTATCTGTCAGTATTGCGGTATACAAACAAATTGCGCAATCTTTACTTATTATCCAGCTTAATTCTTTTGCAATTTCATATAGCACTTCACCTGTTGCAGAAGCAAATGGCTTAATTATATTTTCATCGGCGTACGAGTTGTTTGTTTCGTGGTGATCAATATTAAAAGTCTTTTTAGCTTTTTCAAACAACACTTTTGCATCCGAACAACGGTCAATTGAGGCGACATCAAGATTTATGACTAAATCGTATTCTCTTGACAAATCCATATCTTCAATGAATTTTGCATTACCTATTTCGGGCAAAAATTCGTATACTGAAGGCAATTTTGAAACAATTACCATATCGCATTTTTTCTTATAATTATCTTTTATAAGATGGTACATTCCGCATATACTGCCAAGTGTATCTCCGTCAGGATTTATGTGGGATACGAGTAATATATTTTTGGAATTTTTTATGCTAATATCTAATTGTTTTAAACTCATTTCAAGATTTTAGCACAAAAATTTGCTTAGCAAAATTATGAAAAAAATACTTTATACAAAATTTCAATATATTGATGAACTTGTTGCTCAGTTAGGGGAGCAAAAGGAATTTAAACGCGCAATAAGGCGCAGTAATTTATATAAATTCTGGTCTAAAGTTGCGGGAGAAAAGTTCTCTGAGTATTCAAAGCCATACTCAATGCTAAAAGGAAATGTTATGGTAATAGCTTGTAAAACGCCTATTGTCGCACAGGAACTGCTGTTGCGTAAAACAGAGCTTTTGAATAAATTAAAGCCATATATCGAATCATTGAAAATGAATGTATCTGATCTCAAATTTGATTCCAAAAAATGGATTGAGGATTAATAACTTTAATCCTTTAAAATTTTTGAATTGTTAATTTTTTGTTTATTTTTTTCAGAATTAAAAAAAATAGTGTTATAAAGAGAATATAAAATATATTACTTAGTGCCTTAGTGCCTTAGTAACTTTGAATCTTAATAAAAAGGAGATAAATATTATGGCAAAAACAATTGGTATTGACTTGGGTACAACAAACTCAGTAGTCGCAGTTATGGAAGGCGGTAAACCAACCGTCATCGCTAACGCAGAAGGTTCAAGAACAACTCCGTCTATCGTCGGGTTTTCAAAAACAGGTGAAAGATTAGTTGGTCAATTGGCAAAAAGACAGGCAATCGTAAACCCTGACAAAACTATTGCATCAATCAAACGTCACATGGGTGACAATTATAAAGTAAATATTGATGGAAAAGACTATACTCCGCAGGAAATTTCTTCAATGATATTGAGAAAACTTGCAGATGATGCTTCTTCATATTTGGGAGAAAAAGTTACATCAGCAGTTATTACTGTTCCTGCATACTTTAACGATGCACAACGTCAGGCAACAAAAGATGCAGGTAAAATTGCAGGTCTTGACGTATTGCGTATCGTAAACGAACCGACAGCTGCTGCTTTGGCTTATGGTCTTGAAAAAGAAAAAGCCGAAAAAGTTTTGGTATTTGACCTTGGTGGCGGTACATTCGATGTTTCTATTTTGGAAATCGGTGATGGCGTTCACGAAGTATTATCAACTTCAGGTGATACACACTTAGGTGGTGATGACTTTGACCAAAAAGTAATGGATTGGATTTGCGAAGAATTCAAAAAACAAGAAGGTATTGACCTGACAGGTGATAAGCAGGCAATGCAGCGTGTTAAAGAAGCTGCTGAAAAAGCAAAATGCGAATTGTCTTCAGTATTTGAAACAAATATCAACTTGCCGTTCATTACGGCTGATGCTAATGGTCCGAAACACTTAGATTTGAACTTGACAAGAGCAAAATTTGAAGAATTGTCATTTGATCTTTTGGAAAGATGTAAAGCTCCTGTTGAAAAAGCTATAAGTGATGCAGGTATTTCAAAATCAGAAATCAATGAAGTCGTATTGGTTGGTGGTTCTTCAAGAATCCCTGCTGTACAGAAACTTGTCAAAGATTATACCGGTAAAGAACCAAACCAATCTGTTAACCCTGATGAAGTTGTAGCAGTTGGTGCTGCAGTTCAGGCAGGCGTTTTGGCAGGTGAAGTTAAAGATATCGTATTACTTGATGTTACTCCGTTGACATTGGGTATTGAAACATTAGGCGGTGTTATGACTCCGTTAGTGCCGAGAAACACAACAATTCCTGTTTCAAAATCTCAGGTATTTTCAACTGCTGAAAATAATCAGACATCGGTTGATATTCAGGTATTGCAGGGTGAAAGACCTATGGCAAAAGATAACAAATCTTTGGGTATGTTCCGTCTTGACGGTATAGCACCTGCAATGAGAGGTATCCCGCAAATTGAAGTTACATTTGATATCGATGCTAACGGTATTGTTAACGTATCAGCTAAAGATAAAGCAACTAATAAAGAACAAAAAATTACAATAACAAATTCTTCTAACCTGTCAGAACAGGATATTGACAGAATGGTAAAAGAAGCAGAAGCAAACGCTGCTGATGACAAGAAGAAAAAAGAAGAAGCTGAAATCAAAAACAATGCATCAAGCATGGTTGCATCTGCAGAACGTGTAATGAAAGATTTTGAAGGCAAAATTGATGATGCCGACAAATCTAAATTAGAAGAACAAAAATCTGCACTTCAGAAAGCATTGGATGAAAACAAATCAACAGAAGAACTTAAAAAATTATCTGAAGAATTGCAGCAAACAATGTTTGCAATTTCGCAAAAAGCATATGAAGCAGTTCAAAAAGAAGGTGCAAATGCTCAAACAGACAGTGCACAAGCTGATTCATCTTCTGAATCTTCATCTTCAAACAATGATGACGATGTAATTGATGCAGAATATACTAAAGAATAATAAGTTATTTCAAAAGTAAAAAAAGAGTACGGTTTGTCCGTACTCTTTTTTTATATAATTTAACAGATTATGCAACTTGTTTTGGATGTGCAATTGCATCTCTTACTTTATTAGCGGCATATGCTCCGACAGATAATAATAATGCCATACCGACGTAAGAGGCAGCTCCATATTTATTGGATTTAACAACTTTTTCATATAATTCAGGTTTTAGTAATTCTTTTGCAAGTTTATTCCCTCTGACAGAAGCCATAATTTCTTCGGCTACCATAGGCAATGCGGCTGCAAATGTTAATTTCCCAACATTATTTTTAATAAATGTTGTAACTTTATCAAATGTTCCGGTCGGTTGTTCGCCTTCTGCCTTCGGGCGTTTCAATAATGCTGTCAATGCCAACATTCCGGATATAGCAAGTGAAAGTTTCCCTGCATTGTAAATATGTAACGCTTTCCAGAATTTACTTTTATTAAAGTTTATAGCATGACCAATTTCGTGGAATCCTGATAGACCCATCTTTTCTGTATTTATAAGGACTTTATTGCCAACAGGTGAAAAGCCGGCATTAAAACCTTCCTTTATCATATTATTAAAGGATTGGATATATTCATATGAAAAAGTTGATTGTCCTGTGCGGATCTTCTTAAATGAATCTTTAAGTAAGTCAAGAATATTTTTATAATTTTTTTCAGATTTGAAATTTATAATTTCTACAGTATCTTTTAATCCGCTTTTGTTAAGTGCATTTTGTAGTGCGATCCCAATTTTAGTACTGTCTGCGGGGTTGTTGAGCTTACGCATTCTATTAATAAGCGGATAAGAACTAAAACCACTGCAAGCACTTGCGGTCTCCTGTATAAGTCCTCCGGTAAGGACTGCTCCTGCTGTTGTCATAATTGTTGGTTTTCTGTATTGAGAGCCGTCATTAGTCTGAATTGTTGTCATAAAAATATTTCCTTCTACATTATACCTATATTT
>CADCNV010000013.1:0-25171 GCA_902802825.1 uncultured bacterium
TGCATCAATCTCTTTTTCGTGTTTGGCAAATTCATCTGATGACATTTGCCCGACTTCTTCACGTGTATATATGTGGTTACTACCTGTCAATGGATTTGTATATCCAAATAAATCGGATATTTGGTTACTATCAACATTCATTTCAACGCTTCCATAAAGTAAATTATTATCCCTTTGGGTATTGTAATTTGGATTTATAAAAGGTATAATGTTATTAGGACTTTCTAGATAAGTCCCGATGCTCTTATTGGTACCCGTACTTGTAGTATGGTCACTGCCAATAGGAGCATCTTTTGTTATGTAGTATCTTTTTTTACCACTTTTTGATACTTCAATATAGTGATCACCATTTTTACCTCTGTAAACTTCATAATGGGATACATCGGGTTTCTCTAAAGGTTTTTCATTTGGGACATCAGGCAGTCTTTTAGCATTTTTTATATCATTTACAATTTCAGGAAAGTTTTGTGCTTGTTGGGGATTCCATCGCAATTGTTCCTGAACACCACGTTTTGAGAAATCAAAATTACCATTTTTATTTAATTGTATTTCTTGTATGTAATCCTGATAAAATTTTCTTGAATCATTACTATATTGTTTTCTCAAAATTTCATCAAGATTATCTATGTTGCCATAATTTTTTAACTGCTGTCCTTTAATTGCTTTTTGAACCCTACTCCCGACAGCACCTAATGTAGCTCCTGTTGTGGTTCCTAATAACACACCCTTTAGTGCTGATAATACAGGATTAGTTTCATTAATCAAACTTTCTCCTAAACCAAACAAACCTCCGCTTGCACCTCCTAATAACATACCTGAACCAATATTTTCTGAAATTTTACGTCCTAATTGTTTTTTAAGTAATTGCTTTCCTATTTCTCCTCCTAATTTACCAATACCGCCAACAGGTAATGCTGCACTGCCTATTTCTAATGCTGCACCAATATATTGTTTCACGAGATAATTATTTAATTCTTTATCTACTTCTGTTTGATAGTTATCATAATATTGATTAATTATTTGAATTTTTTGTTCTTTTGTTAAGGTCTTATCTTTTAATATATTTTCTAATTTATTTGTCATAAAATTGTCCTTTCGATTTATTCATTACTAATTAAGGTATTTAAGATTATAAATACCTTTACTTTTAATAGTATAAAATTGTATTTACCCACTTAACTTTTTTAGCATTATGGTTTATTATTAATATATAAATATCAAACAGCAATCAAAAGGTGAGTTATGAAATCGGTAAAAGAAATTTCGACAGAAACTAAGATTTTAAACAGATTAAAAAACAGACCTGTTTGTTTAGAATTGGTTAATTACTTATTTAATGATGCAGAGTTGCAGGAAATGCAGGAATATGCCAACAATGTTTCTATAAGACGTCTTGGCTACAATGACCACGGTCCTGTTCATATGCGTCAGGTTGTCGGTAATGCTATAAAAATGCTCAATATTTTGCACGATTTCGGAATTAAAACATCTTTGGAAGAAGAAGAAATCGGCTCTTTTGAAGACAGTATGTGTGCTGTTATTATGGCCGGCTTAATGCATGATTTAGGGATGTCAATAAGCAGGCAGGGGCACGAAAAAATGTCTGCACTTCTTGCTCAACCAATAATAAACCGTACACTGATGCATTTGTTCCCAAATGATTTGCATAAACGTGTGGTTATTAGAGCTCTGACAACGGAGGCAATAGTAGGACATATGTCGTCCCATAAAATTCATTCAACAGAAGCCGGAATTATATTGATTGCTGACGGTTGTGATATGACAAAAGGCAGAGCAAGAATTCCTCTTTCTATAAATACTGCGCCAAAAGTCGGGGATATCCATAAATACAGTGCTAACGCTATTAAATGGATAGGTATACACCACGGAGAAAGAAAACCGATTAAAATTGATATAGAAATGATTTCTGAAGTCGGATTTTTCCAGATAGAAGAAGTTTTATTATCAAAAATCGATGCAAGTCCTGCCAAAAAATATGTAGAACTTTATGCAGGTGTTGAAGGCGAAGCAAGAAAGTGCTATCTGTAATTTCCCTTTATTTGTATTGAAATCTCTTATTTTTCTAATTTACTGCATAAATTTTTAATAGCTTCATTAACAGAATCCAAAATAGATGGTTTTAGCGGCTCATCTATGTATACATATCCTGTTTTGAATGAACTCCTGCCTGTGGGGGTAAGTATTTTCTGCCAAAATTTTAAATTATCCTTTTTTAGCGGTTTTACGTCAATATCGATTGCGCTGAAATCAGGTACATCTGAGTATACTGATGTAAGTCTGATATTATATTTTTCTCCGAGTTTCATTAATTCTTTAAAATCTTTTTTTACATATTGTCTGTCAAAAACCGTAACATTATTAAAATTTAGTGCCTTAAAACTCTGAGTGCTATTTATTCTTTTTATTTCCATAATTATTCTCTTTTCATAATATATTAAAGTTGATAAAAATAAAATTTGCTACTATTTATGATAATATAAAAATATGTTAATAGAAAAAGAAAAAATTATTGATTGTTTAAATAATGACGGAGTTATTGCTTATGTGACAGATACCGTCTGGGGCTTAGGTTGTCTGCCTGGTAATGAGCGAGCTGTAAAAAAAATATATGAAATAAAAAAGCGTGAGCCACAAAAACCACTTATTTTAATGTCGAATGAAATTTATAATTTACTTGATTATGTAAAACCGATACCAAAAATCGGGCAAATTTTGATAAAAAAATATTTCCCCGGGGCTTTGACTATTGTTACAGATAAAAGCGACAAAACTCCGGATTATATTACTTCCGGTATGCCGACTGTGGGTATCAGAATCCCTGATAATGAAGTATTCAGACAAATTTGTGAATCTATACCAAATCATGTACTTGCAACAACAAGCGCCAACCTTTCGCATCAGCCGTCAGCAAAAACTTACGAGCAAGCTCTTGAAAATATGACAGGACTTGCGGATATGATTATTCCTGATTACGGGTACAGTGCAAAGGGTTTGGAATCAACTGTTGTTGGAGTGATGAATAATGAACTTCGCATATTCAGACAAGGTGAAATTATTTTGGATGAAACACTAATTAAGTGATATTTCAAAATTGCCGTTGTAAAATTTTATAGTCAGCTTGAATGTTTCACCTTTATAACCTTCAGGCGGAGGGTTATAGCTTGTGGTTGTATTAAGGGCATTAAATGCGGCATCATTCAGTGTAATATTTGAAGATTGTTTCGTAAACGCTTTTGATATTAATCTGCCGCTTGAGTTTACCTTAAATGATAAACTGCATTCTCCGTCACCTATAACTCTGGTGAAGTCGATTTTTCTTCCTATTGTATTTCTCAGACCTGATTTATACGTTGCAAGTTCTTGTCTTAATTGTGCCTGTGATTTTGCAGGAGGTGTCTGAACAATCGGTTGAGAACTTTGCGTGTGTGTTATTGTGGTTGCCTGAGAGGAGTTTTTTGTTATTGCTGGAGTTTGTGTAACTGTTTTAGCTTGGTTAGATGTTTGAGACGGCAAAGGTGCTGTCTTTGTTGTATTAGTTGTTGATGTGGTATGATTTTTTGCAGTTGTTGTTTGTTGATTTTGATTAGGATATTGATTTCTTATTTTATTCGTTAAATCTTCAAATGTCATACCGCCCTGAGAAGAATTTGATTTCTGAGTTTGTTGAGTTGTTTTTTTAGGTTGAGCCGGAGCTGATGATGTAATCGGCTTTGGCTTTGATTGTATTTTAGTTGTTTGAGTTGCTTTAGGCGCTGTAACTGAAATTGTTGCAGCTGTGGGAATTTGTTTTTTAGGCGGTTCCGGAGGAACAATTTGCTGTACAATTTTGTCTAAAATATTTTCCTCTTTTTGTTCGGGAATTATTTCTTCTTTTTGTGAAATTTTAACCGGAGTATTATCCCAATACGAATCAATTGAAGGGATTTCTATTTTTTCATTTGTTTTTTGAGTAATTTCTGTGGTATTTGTGTCTTTTTTGGGATTTCCGATAACAAACAAAACAAGTAATGATAAAATTATGCATAATACGAAAATGACAAGTCCTGTCGGAGAAGATGTTTTTTTTCTGAAATTTCTGTGTCTTTCAATTGTTAATTCCTCTTCATCAAAGTCATCTTCAATTTGTTCGGTTTCGTCTTGCAGAATCTCATCTTGTTCTTCTTCTTCGTTATTTATAAAAATATCATTCCCGCAATCACAATATTTTGGCTTTATTTCATATTCATTTCCGCATTCACTGCATATATACATTATTATTTCCCTATTTTTTAATTTTTTCTATATCGTGGTAATCGTCAGGTGTGGAAAGTTTTGAGCTGTTTGAAATTTTCCAGGCGCCTGAAACTTCGGTTGATGTTCTGTTTGATCCGGTTGGGAAATTCAAAATTGCACGGCCCTGATAACTCCTTATTACAGGTGCAATAAACTGAATTGCATAAGGAGTATACCCGGGAGTTGTTGATGAGGTTTGGACATTTGAAATTTTTCCGTATTTATCAACCGTAAATTTATATTTAAAAATTATCCCGTTTGGCATTGTCGGAAGCTTGGAATCTCTCATAATCTGATTGTTCAGATTAGAACGCCATTTATTCCAGGCGATTTCTTCCTGAGCTGCTGTTAAAACAACAGGTTTTGTTTCTGTTTTTGCAGATACCGGCGGATTATGTGATGTTGTTTGAGATGCAACCCTTATAGGCGGCTTAACTTCCGGAGTTTGTGTCACCTGAACAGGTGGTATTGTTTTTGGTTTTGTTGTTTCAACAGGAGTATTTGTTGTATGAACAGATGATGTTTTCGTTTGCGCAGCACTTGTTTGAGCCGGATTATTAATTATTTTCTGATTATTATTTACGATTTTATTTAAATCTATTTTTGGAGTTTGTTGTACCTGAGTTACAGGTTTATTTGATATTGCCGGCTGAGTTTTAATATTCGTAGTTGTTGGTTTTACAGAGTTATTTGCTGTTTTTGCCGGAGTAGTTTTTATTCCTGAATTACTATTCTTAAATCCGATATTGTTAACTGCTGCTGGTTTTTGATTTTCAAAATTAATATTTTGGGTATTTGTTTCTGTCTTTGTAAAACTTATTGGCTGAACATCCTCAATTTTTGGCTCAACAAAATTTATTCCGCCTTCATTCTCAATAATTTTATTTCCGTCAGCACTAACTTCGGTATCCTGAACCATTACCGCAATATTCTTTTCATCAACCTTAATACCGTCATCGTGCTCAACATTAAATTGAGAGTTTAACACCATAAGAGGTTTATGCATCTTTGGTTTCATAATGCTGATACATATAGTTGATATGATTGCAAGTACGAGCAATATTTGTATTATTGATTTATATGTCATTAGTCTTTATCTATCCTTGCAATTAGTTCTTCTGAAGCGAAGATTTCAAATTTTGTATGTGCCAGCATAATTGTTTCCGCGATTAAAAGTGCTGTCGGGACAAGTGCCGCAACACAACTTATAAATAAACCTTTCATATCCGAGCCGATTTCCTGAGTAAAATATGAAATATTCATAGAAAATTCAATTAAAATTATTCCGACACCGATAAATATAAATTTTCTCATTTCGGAATCAAGTTTTTTAGTCCCTTCAAGTCCGTATATATCAACACCATGTGAAAGATAATTACTAAATCCGTCCTGTTTAATTATATCTGAGCCCCCGATTTTCTTGAGAGTCGTAAAAGCACTCACAAAAGCAAAGAATGCAAAGATAATCAAAAATGTTGCAAGAACCAAAAATATGGGACTGAATCTTAATCCGCCTATTCTTATCCATCCTGCTGCTTCAGGGAAGCACATTGCCAAAGTGTTTGAAACCCCGTATGCCAAAAATGGAGCAGTGAAAATTCCCAATCCGATTTCTAAGCTCGCCCACAATTGAAGGTTAAATAATTTATCTTTGATTTTTTGGATTTTTTCTTCGCTTAAAGAATTCGCATATTTTTCTATCCAGTTTTGATAGGATTTTATTACTATTTCAAAATCTTCTCTGTATTCATAATTATCAAGTTCTTTTCTTGCAACAGCGCTGCCGTGTTTAAAATACCCGCAGCCCACTGCAAGCGAAAGTGATGTCCCTGCATAAAATAATGAAATAAATATCGCAAAAAACGGCATTTTTGCAGAAATAAAATACAGTAAATTAATAAGGTAAATTGCGACATAAAATACAAGAGATAAGCTTATCATTAATTTTTCAACGATAATCGGAGTTGCTGTATCGTATCCTGCTTTTCTTTGCATAAACAAGAACATTCCCTGTTTGAGCATTGACCCGACAGAATAAATTATTAATGCATAAAATATAACAAGCTTAGCATTCATTGGTATTTGGACAGTTGTTCCGTCATTACTTATAGGAATCCCCATAAGATAATTTGAAACCCCGAATGCGCATATAAAAGATGACAGCAAAAGCCCTAAATGCAATAATATCCCGAGTTTTGAATTGATAGAAATTTTGCGTCTGAGTGAATTTATAATTGCTGCAACTTCTTTTACTATTTTTACCCTTTGCGCTTCGATTTTTGATTTTTCTTTTTCCGTATTTTCAGGCATTAAAAAATTGAATAATGATTTCTTGTTTTCAGAATTTGGCTTCTTGACAGTTTCCCCTATTTTTATGGTAATAAAATTATCACTGCCCTCAATCATTATTTTGCAGACTTTATCTATAATCATTTTTTCAGGTAGTACTTCTCCCTTAAATTTGAATTGAGGATATTTATATTTATTTACCAGTTGGCATTTATTCGTTTTTTCGTCGTACTGAATACCAAGTATAAAATCAAAATCCGTTTCTACCTGAAAATCATAATTCGGTTTTGAACTTATATAAACAATTTTCTGATTAAATGACTGCTCTTTATTTTTTGTACTTATGGTAAAACCCATCGTGACTCCTTTATCTGCCTATGGCCTTAATAAATTTGTTGTTTGATTTCTGAAGGTTCACTTCATTAACAAGAATAAGTTTGTTTTCGCCTAAAACAGGATTCAATTTTGTCTTAACCTCATCCAGCTTTTGCGGATCGGCAAATACAAACATCATGGAAAGTTCAGGTAAATATTTTTGCGTTTTTTTAATGTTTTTTGGTAAAGTATCCCAATTTATACGGCTTGCTGCGCTCCCATTTTCTTCTAAATTACCTATTACAACAATAGACGCATTATATCCGATTTTTTTCATGGTGAGAGAATAATCAACTGCTTCTTTAATTGCTTCTCCGTATGAATTTTCATTGCTTCCGTTTTGTGTATATTTTTTTAGGGCGTTAGTAATTGCCACGCCTTCTCCCGGAGATCCTTCATATATCAAATATGACGTTTTATCACTTTTTATAATTTTAATTGCATCTTCCGGATCTAAAACTGCACAAAGAGATTTAATATACTTTATTTGTGCTGGAATTTTCGGTTGATTTGCTGATGAAGAATCAATTATAAATGTTATTGCGGTTTTGTGAAACTCATCGACTTTGACATGAGAAAGCAATACAAATGCAACTTTAATAAATATTGCAGCTCCCAAAATTACAAGTCCGATAGTAATCAATCTTTTATCCATCCGATTAAACCTCTTTTAGTAGCTTACCGTTGTGTTAAACGGTTTTGTCAGGATAATTTCCATTTCTGTAAAAGACGGGATTTCAGCATCCACTCCTCTTTCTGCAGCACCGCCAATTAAGGCCCCGCCTGCTCCGACTCCTGCGCCTATTGCAGTGGCAACTCCCATATTACCGGAAAGGGCTCCGACTATAAGTCCGCCCAACGCCCCAACAGCTGCACCAACTGCAACATTAGAAGCTACTTTCCCTACTTTCCCTTCATTTGTTACTGTAAAGTCTATTTTTTCCGTTTCTATATTGAATGTTTTACCATCAGGGGTAACCAGCTGGTTAAAATTAATTACTACTCTTCCGTTTCTTGAACCGTATGTTGCATGTCTTGCTTTTGTCAAAATACCGTAAACAAGACTCCCCTGAGGCGCTACAACATACCCATTATGGGTCAAATCATTAGTAAGAACTGCTATAACCCTGTCCCCTTCAACGGCGGTTGCAGTATTTATTGCGCTTTGCAGATAAATATTGATTTTTGTGCCTGATTCAACGTTTGCCACATAACCTTTGTATGTATTTGAATTTTTTTTCACTGTTGAAGTTGTTGAACTGTTATAACTGCTTGAATATGCTGGTTCATTGTCATTGAACACATAGGTATTCTGCATCGTAGAACCGGCAGATTGTATTGTTCTGCTTGCGACATTATCGAATGTGCTTATTATATTTGTGTTATATGATTGCTCGTATTCAATACCGGCTCTTTTTATTGCTTTTAATATGTATTTGTTTATTTTTTTGTTATCGTTTGATTGGTAGTAATAAAAAGAATTGTTCCCGCTTTGTTGCAGGATTACTACGGTATAGTCTTCAGGATCTTTAACAGATTTCGCGTAGTAAGGATTTTTTTGGTCTATTACCTGAAAATTCTGAGAGTAAAATCCGTTTAATACGCTCGGTTGTATAACCGCAGGAGTCGTATTTTTTAGATAATAAACTTCGCTAAAAGCGTATGCGCCGTTCAATGAAGCTATCAAAAGTGTCATAAATAATGCTAATAATTTTTTCATACTCAATATAATCCTTTGTTTTCTACAAATTATACATTTAAAAGAGCAGAAAATAAATTATTTTTAACAATTTTTAATGTTACACCCTAAATAAAACATATTAAAAATTAAATTTCTTCAACATGATATTCATCCATCAATTTATTTTTTTCATGCTGCGAAATTGTTATGCCTCCAATTAACCCAATAATTGCTCCGACACCGGATTTTATTACAAGCCCAACTTTCTTTGCATTTTGGGATAATGCCATTCCGCATCCGGCAATTGCCCCTGATACGGTCATAAGAATTGAGTTTTTGACAAGTGAATCTGATTGTTCGTTGTATTTTTTGACAAATTCATCTGCTCTTTGCCCGCTTATAATGTAAGATGGCGCAAAACGCGGTTTTGTCGGGGTCTGAACATATTCCAACTTTTTACGGTTTTTATCATAATTGTGAACGGTTAATTGCATGGTAATGATATTTTAATTACATTTATAATTTAAAACATCACCCTTTTATCGGATAAATTCAAAATTTTTTTTAAATTAATGATGAATGTGTTCTTTAAGGCGTTTGGTAATTTGGGTAAATTCTTCTTTTGTAAGTTGTTTGGAAAATTTAGCAAACTCTTCCATAATATCCCAGGAAGAATAATTCCCTTTTTCGACCTTCTTAATCCACTCATTGACCTCTTTTGTAATCATAATCAATCACTCCGATAAAAACGACATGTCCATGATATTTATATTTGTAAATTTGTCAAGGCATAAAAAAAAGCCGTTTTCAAAAACGGCTACCAGACTTGGGGAGGAGGTATGAAAAACTTTCGTTTTTCATATCTATATTTCTAATATCGGCATTTTATTTTATGACTTTACAAACAATACAAATATCTCCTCTGTTTGGAGGAGATATTATATAAATTTTTATTTTGTAATAGACCGTAAAATATTATGACTTCTTTATTTCGCGGCTTTTGCTTTTTTTGAATAAGAACAAAAGCGGAATAAGAATAAAACATGACATACCAAAAATTCTAAATGAATCCATAAATGCCCATAATGTTGATTGTTTAATCAAAGTTCCGTATTGAGCATACATTGCCATGTATTTTGCAATATCAATACTTGTATATTGAGAAAGCGCAGCAGCTGTTACCTGAACTTTCTGTACAAATACAGGATTTAAATCACTTAATTTCCCGACCATCATAAATTGGTGCATTTGGGCAAATCTTGTTAAGAAAGTTGCAACAAGGGAAGTTCCTATTGCACTCCCAATATTTTTAAATAAGTTTTGCAAACCGGAAGCATTTGTCATTTGAGAATTTGCCAATGTTTCCATTGACAGGTTGATAATAGGAATCATAGATAATCCCATACCCATACCCATCAGATAATTTGGAATCATAATATTTATTGTTGCAATTTGCAAATTCAAAAATCCAAAAGTTAAACTTGCTGTACCAATCAACGCTAATCCGACAATTACCATTTTTCTTTTATCAACAATATCTGCAATAAATGCACAAATAACCATAGCGGTTAAGCTGCCCAAACCGCGCGGCATCATTGAAACCCCGCTTAAAAACGCAGTATAGCCCATCATGCTCTGTAAAAATTGAGGGAGAATAGCAACAGATGAATACAATACCGCATTCATAACAACCTGAATAAATGTCCCGATTACAAATTCTTTATTCTTAAATACTGACACATCTACAAGTGTATTTTTTCTGAATATCTGTGATATGAAAAAACCTATTGCCGCAAGACAGGAAATGGTAAATATCCAACGAATCCATGTTGCATTGAACCAGTCTGCATTATTACCCTTATCAAAAAATACCTGTAAACAAATCAGCCACAGTGTTAATAACCCAAATCCAAACCAATCCATCTTGACGCCCGGCTGACGCTGAGCATAAGGCGGATTAAAGAGTAATTTTTTTGCCATAACTGCAGCAATACAACCTAACGGTACATTAATGAAAAATACCCATGGCCATGTCCAGTTATCGGTAATCCAGCCACCAAGTACCGGCCCGACAATAGGAGCAATGATGACACCCATTCCGAAAAGAGCCATCGCAGTTCCTCTGCGTTCTTTAGGAAAACTTTCCATCATAATTGCCTGAGATAACGGAACAATTCCGCCTCCGCCTGCACCTTGCAAAACTCTGAATATAACCATTTGTCCTAATGTTTGCGCCATTCCGCAAAGGAGTGATGCGAGTGTAAACAATAAAATACTGATTATATAAAAATTCTTACGTCCGAAAAATTTTGAGAAGAAATCAACTGAAGGAATAACAATCCCTGAAGCAATAAGATAACTTGTCAAAATCCAGATACTTTCATCTCTTGTAGCAGAAAAGCTGCCGGCCATGTGCGGTAAGGCAACGTTTGCGATAGTTCCGTCCATAACGAAAACAAAGACTGCCAAAAGTATCGGTGCGCATGATAGCCACGGATTCTCCGGTAAATATTTATTTTCGTCTTCTTCTATTTGATTTACTTGGGTTGACATCGTTTACCTTGATTTAGTTACTTAACTCTCACTCTCGGAACAACAGACATCCCCGGAACTACATTATATTTTTCTTTATCAATTTTTTCCGTAAATACAATTTTTACAGGTATTCTTTGAACGATTTTTACAAATGAACCAACAGCGTTTTCAGGCGGGAATAAGCTTGATTTTGCTCCTGATGCTCTTTGAATACTGTCAATTTTTCCTTCAAAAACGTGGTCCGGATAAGTATCAATTTTAATATCAACTTTTTGTCCCGGCTTCATATATCTCAACTGATTTTCTTTAAAGTTCGCAATAACCCATACTTCATCGGGAACAAGTGAAAACAATGGAGAACCGACGTTTACATACATACCTTTTTCAACCCTTCTTGATGCAACCGTACCTGATTGGGGCGCATAAATTTTTGTATATGATAAATCCAAATCTGCCTTGTCTTTTGCTGCTTTTGCATTAGCAAGGTCAGCATCAGCAACGGTCTTATTATTTTCTGATAGTAATGATTGCTGTGCCTGAGTCAAGCCGGCTTTCGCATTGTTATACTTTACTTCTGCGGCGTCAAGAGTTTGTTTTGATACTGCGCCTTTGTCATAAAGATTTTTGTATCTGTCCAAATCTTTTTTAGCCAATTCAATATTAGATTCTGCAGCTATCAAATTTGCTCTTGCATTAGATTGATTATATTTTATTTTTTCATAATTTGCGGCTGCCTGGTCAACTTTTACTTTATAATCTGCACTGTCAATAGTTGCAACAAGTTCGCCTGCTTTTACATACTGATTATCTTTGATGTATACATTTTCAATTTGTCCTGAAACTTTCGGTGAAACACTTACTGAAATATTTTCAACATACGCATCATCAGTAGATTCATATTTCATTTCGTTTACAAGATATATTCCTGAACAAATAAGCAATACAATAACAAATACTAATGCAATTCTTCTTCTGATTTTTTTTGATTTTGGTTTTTGTTCTTGTTCTTCATTAACCTGCTCAATTTGATTTTGTTCTTCCATTCTTTATACCTCTTATATATTTAATTCTACTTCCTGTTTTAAAATTTCTCTGAATTCACTCATTGATTCTTTTATTTTATCAATTTTTTCTTCAGATAAAATTTGAGGAATTTTCTGTAAATATTCTTTTAATTCTACCGTAATTCCTGATAATGTACTTTTACCTGCTTCTGTCAGCATAATTTTTCTGATAAGCCGATTGTTTTTAGTATCTGCTGTTCTTTTTACAAAACCTTTATCTTCAAGAGAACTTAAAATTCTTCCGGTAGAGGATCTGTCTTTTAGTATAAGTTTTGCCAGATCACGTTGGCTCATCTCCCCGTTTGTTGCGATGGTATCCAGCGTAACAACTTCATCAAGAGTTATCGGCACATTAATTTTTTTTATAAGCTGGCTTCCAAGATATTTACAATACTTGGCCGTAAGTTCCAGCTGATAGTAAATCGAATTTATATAATGTTTTTCTTTTTGCATTTTTCTGTTCTGTTTTGTTACAAAAATAATGTGTTGCATTTGCAACAATAATATGCTATCATATTGCCATAAAATTTGCAAGTAAATATTTAAGAGAAGGAATATAACATTGAAAAAGAGAATAGTTACATTACTTTTAGCCGGATTAATTTTATCTGATTTTTGTCCTCTTGCTTGTATGGCAAAATCAAACTCAAAGCTGGAGGTAAAGAAAGTTTCAATATCAAAAACTCATAAAATGAGAAAGAAAAGTGATCAGTTTAAATATGATTATATTAATTATAATTGGTGGTCAAATTTCAATGATGATATTTTAATCGGCTATATAGATCAGGCAATAAAAAAGAATTATTCTTTAAAGATGGCAACTATTGCTGTTGATGAATATTACCAGGTCGTAAAAATTCAGTTTGGGAATGAACTTCCTATGGCCGGAGTCGGGTTTGCACCGGCATTGGCAAAAATGCCGGGGAGTACATCGGCGGATTGGAATTTTGCCGTTCCCGGTTTTGTTAATTATGAAGCGGATATTTTCTTAAAAAATCACGACAAAACAAAAATGTCAAAAAAAGACTATGAAAAGGCCTTGCAGGACGAGAGGAGTGCCTATATCGGCATTGCATCCGCTGTTGGTTCTGCATATTTGAATATAGTAAAACTTGATAAAATGATTGAATTGCAGGAACAAATTGTTGCTGACAGAAAAGTGATTTATGATTTGATGTTATTAAGAAACAATCAAGGTTTGACTTCAACTTCCGACACGGTAAAAGCAAATAAATCGTTTATTGCCGGTCAGACAACTCTTACCGAATATAAAAAACAGAGAAATATTTTATTAAATCAGTTGAGTGTTTTAATAGGCGAGAGCCCTGAAAATGCGGAAACTTTGTCAAGAATATCATTTGATGATGTTAATTTCAGCGGGGTAATCCCAAAAGAAATTTCATCTGAAATAATTGCACAAAGACCTGACTATATAACAGCAGAAAAAATGATTGAAAAAGCAGGAATTGATGTTAGGGTTGCAAAAAAAGAATTCTTGCCAACAATTAATATTACCGGTCTTGCATTATTTTTTAATTCGGAATTCGGAAGTTTGTTTACGACAAAAAGTGCGCTTGCTGCTCTTGCGGCAGGATTAAATTTACCTCTGTTTACCGGCGGTAAAAGAATAGCAAATTTACGTCTGAAGAAAGATACCTATGAACGTCTTTTAAATAATTATTATCAGACTAATCTTACTGCTATTCAGGAAATAAACAATGCGCTGACTACAATTGAACATGATGATAAAAAATATGAAGATACCAAGCTGCAGTCAGAACTTGAAAGAAAAGATTTTGATTTGAGCAGTGCAAAATATGAACAAGGTACAATCTCAATGCTTGATTTAACCCAATTAAGAGAAAATGTTCTTTCAACCGATAAACTCGTTGCAGATCAAAAAATCAATTGCCTTGTAGATTATATTACACTGTATAAGGCAGTTGGAAGTCAGCTGTAATAACAAAATTCTTAATCATATTTTTACTTAAGCCGAATTATTTTCGGCTTTTTATTTGCAGAAATTAAAATTCCTGTTTATACATTTCGTCATCCCAATATTCAAGTTCGATTTTACCGACTACAACGGTATCTCCGTTTTGGATTCCGATACGTTTCAATTCATCAATAATCCCCATAGCGCGCATTGTATTTTGGAGTCGGATTACCTGTTCGGTGTTTCTTGTGTTTATGACCTGAGATATTCTTATAATTTTACCCCCGTCAACAACGTAGGTATTTTTATCGGCCTTATAAACTTCCCAATAACTGTCATCATTATTTGTTGCTTCCAAATCTTCTTCAACAACATAATCTGAAACGGGTTTTGGAATTGTATCAACTCTGTGTTCAAGTTCGTTTTTAAGTTCTTCTATATTTTCTCCTGTAACTGCAGAAATCGTATAAATATTTTCAACTCCTTCCGAACGAAATTCTTGTTTTAATTCTTCAAGTCTTGGTTCATCTATCGCATCAATTTTATTTATTGCGGTAATCTGGAATAAATCCGCGAGTTTTTTGGAATACTTTTTAAGTTCGTTATTTATAATTTTATAATTTTGTAAAGGATTTTCTGCTGTACCATCAACAATGTGCAAGAGGAAACGACATCTTTCAACGTGGCGAAGAAAATCGTGTCCTAAGCCGACTCCTTCAGATGCTCCTTCAATTAATCCGGGAATATCAGCTATTACATATCCGTCATTATCATGTTTTCTTACGACTCCAAGATTTGGAATAATTGTTGTAAACGGATAATCTGCAATCTTCGGCTTAGCAGATGATACTCTGCTTATAAAAGTCGATTTCCCTGCATTTGGCATCCCTAATAATCCGACATCGGCTATAAGTTTTAATTCAAGCTGTAAATTTCGCTCAATTCCGGGTTCTCCCGGTTCACAGTACTGAGGGGCACGATTTTGCGGGGTGCAAAAATGTATGTTCCCCCTGCCACCTCTGCCGCCTTTTGCTACGAGAACTTTTTTCCCGTGTTCATCTAAGTCGGCAATAATGTTATCTGTTTTCAAGTCCTTTACAACTGTTCCGACAGGTACTTTTATGCATAAATCTTTTGCGCTTTTACCGTGCATACTCTTTTTGAATCCGTTTTCTCCGGCTTCAGCTTTGAACACGGTTTTATATGTAAAATCCATCAATGTAGACATATTTTCATCTGCAATAAGGTAAATGCTTCCGCCGTTCCCGCCGTCACCGCCTGCGGGGCCGCCTTTGTCTACGTATTTTTCTCTTCGCCAGGCAACAATCCCGTTGCCGCCTTTGCCCGAAACTATTCTTATTTTTACCTTATCCATAAATTGCATAGCAAAAATATATTACTATGAACAAGTTAATGGTGCAAGAAAGGTTAATAACAGTTATAATTAAGAAATGTTAAGCCCTTGGGTGTGTTTGTTCGTAAACTTCTTTCATATGCTGCATTGAAATATGAGTGTATATTTGCGTATTTGAAATGCTTGCGTGCCCCAGTAGCTCCTGCACTACCCTTAAATCTGCTCCGTTTTCAATCAAATGAGTAGCAAAACTATGTCGAAACATGTGCGGAGTGACCTTTTTAGGTAATTCAATTTTCTCAACAATTTCATTTATAACATTTCTGACCATACGGGTTTGTAATCTGTAACCTGTTTTATTAATAAACACCGGCGAATCGTCGCTCACAGGAGGTAATTCATATCCTTTGGCGACTAAAGGGCGTGCATATTTGATGTATTTTTGAAGATAATCTTTTGCCCTGTCAGTAATAAGGATTATCCGTTCTTTTGCCCCTTTACCAAATACAGTAATTTCGTTGTTTTCAAGATTAAGATTGCCAAAATTAAGATTGCTGAGCTCCGATACACGCATTCCGCTGGCCCATAGAAGCTCAAGTATTGCGCGGTTACGATACCCGGCAGGGGTAGATATATTAATATTGTTAAGTATCTCTTCTATCTCATCCATTGAGAGGAATTTTGGTAAAGCTTTCGGTCGTTTGGGGGAAATTAAATTTTGGGCAGGATTGTTCTCAATTTTCTTTTCACGGGATAAATATTTGTAGAAAGTTCTTATGGATGCTATCTTTCGGGCAATAGTTGTTTTTTTGTAATCAAATTTCTGCATGAAATGTAAATAATCTTTAATTTTTGAAGAATCTGCCTGTTCACACCCTTCATCCCCCAGCCATATAATAAAGCTGAGAATGTCTGAGCAGTATGCTTTTGCGGTATGTTCGGAGAAATTTTTTTCTACCAAAATATACCCTTTAAAATCTTCTAAATCTTTTTTTGAAATCAAATTTAATGCCATTTGTTAACTCTATTGCTTTTTTATAATAACTATTATACAATACCTTTATAAGATTTGGAATAATATTAACATATTAAGGTTAGGAGAAAACAATGAATTGTAAAAAATTATTAGTTACATCAATGATTTTGACTTCTTGTGTTTTTTTTGCTCCTCAATCATTTTCTGCACAACCCTTAAAAGCGGGGATATCAAAGAACTATGTTGATATCGGCAGAATGATTGAATATACAAATTACGCAGAAGCTGATGCAAAATTGAAAGAGATTTTGACTAAGAATCCTAATGATTTGGAAGCAAAAGCATTACAGTTGATGTCATTTGCAAAACAATGGAAACTTGCACCTGCGCAGTCCGAATTGGATAAATTATTGGAAAAATATCCTAATAATCCTCAGTTCCACTACGCTCAGGGCTTGGTATATTTGATGAGAGAAACCTCTTCAGACGTTGAATATATTAAAAACATTACAAACCTGTCAAATGCCGCAATACAGGAATTTGTAAAAGCGGTTGATTTAGACAGCACATATTTTGAAGCATATAACGCAATGGGTGTTGCTACTTTAAAATTAGGCAACAAAAAAGATGCTGCTGATTTGTTTAAAGTCGCATTAAAGATTAACCCTCAATTTGCACCTGCTTATGATAATTTGGGGAATATTGCAATGCTTGACGGTGATTTAGATCAGGCAGAAAAATATTATTTGCAGTCTATCAAGTGCAATTCTCACAATGCTACTTCTATGTACCACATGGGACAAGTTGAAGCAAGACGCGGCGATTATACAAAAGCATTGACTTGGTTAAACCACTCATTGCACATCAATCCTCAGTCTTCTCCCGGTTGGAATTTGCAGGGTGAGTTATACCTGAAACAAGGTAACCAGGCAGCAGCTATAAATTCTTTCAAAAAGGCAAAATATGTTAAACCGGAAAACTTCAGACCATATGTAAACCTTGCCGGTGTATATGAAAGAAGAGCAGACCATGAATTCGCTATGGAAGAATTAAAAACAGCTATCATTTTGAACCCGAACTACAAAGAAGGTATTTACAGAGTCGGTAATATGTCTTTGGAAACAAAGAAATATCAGCAAGCATTAGAATTTTATTCAAGATTGCTTGATGATGCGACTTATAAAAATGCGGCAATTGTAGGTCTTGCAAATACTTATTATGAAATGGCAAGAGATACTGCTGATTCAAGAGATTACACAACAAATAAAGATGTATACTTGGCTTATGATTATGTAAATGAAGCAATACAAAGAACTCCTAATGATTTAAAACTTCATCTTGCAAAAATCAAATTGGCTAAGCTTATTCACCAGCCGGAATTAACTGAAGAGAATCTGAACTATATTGTTCAATCTGCTTCTAACAGCTTGGTTGATACGGTAATCAAAGGTGAAGCTTATTTATCTTTGGGACGTGAATCTGATGCGATTTATACATTTGAAAATGCAATCAATTTTGCTAACAGTGTAGATGATGAATTATACTTATCAGAAATTCTTGTTCAGCATAAACAATTCAGAACTGCAAGAAAAGCGTTGGAAAAAGTTTTGATGGCTGATTCTGATAACAGAATTGCGTTAAACGGTTTGCACTATATTGACTTGTGCGAAATGAAATCTAATGAATTCTTTGAAATTGCTTTAAGACAATTTAAAGAAGGGAATTATGCATCAACAATTGAATATTGTAACAGAGCGATTGATTTCTATCATAATGCTCCGTCAATTGCCAAGCTTAAGGCACAGGCATACGAAGCTGAAAAGAACTATGAAGGTGCTGTTAAGTACTATAAACAATATTTATCATTAGCACCAAATGCTTCTGATAAATCAGCAGTTGAACAAAGAATTCAATTGTTTACTCAGCAAATGTAATTATTAAACAAAAATAAGAAATAGAGGGCTGTCATTGTTCGCAAAATGCGTTGCAATTCAGCCCTTTGTTCAAATATAAGCATGGATATGTCAAAAAAATTCGATATAAGAAAAACATTTGAAACTTTTTTAAAACAACCTTTGAGTATACTCACAGAGGGGTTGTTTCAAATTGTGAATATTGAATCTGATAATGTTTTTGATAAGGAAAAATCATTTAATATTGATTTTGTGAATGGTAAAACACAATTGACTCTTGTTAATAATGCAAAAATGTATAATTTATTTCAAACTGTATTGTATAAGAAAAAACTCTTAGAACAGAAAGAAAAGGGTAATTGTAAAAATTAATTTTTAAAAATAATATTATTTATGAAAAAGACCGAACATTTGTTCGGTCTTTTTCGTTTTATGTATCAATGTTTGTAGCATAAACGGCATTGGATTGAATAAAATCTCGCCTTGGCTCAACTCTGTCACCCATCAAGATATCAAATAGCTGGTCACAAATCATCGCATCCTCGATATTTACCTTTAACAGTGTCCTTGTTGCAGGGTCCATTGTTGTTTCCCACAATTGTTGCGGCATCATTTCACCCAAACCTTTAAAGCGCTGAATTTGCAACCCTCTTTGCCCTCTGTCATCAATTGTTTTTTGCAATTTTTCAAACGAATTGATTTCAACTTTTTCGGTATCTGTTTCCAAAACCAAACCATCAGTTTCTTCAATCAAGAAATCTCTGATTAGCGGATAAGAATCACGTAGTTTTTTGAATTCCGTACTCTTGATGATATTTTGGTTAAGAACTACGTGTTCTTCGTCGTTCAAATGCAATACAAATGAATATTTTGCGTTTTCTGCGTTATATTTAACTTCAACTCTGTAATTCTCAGCTTCCGCAATATTGTAGTTCTTGGCGTGATCCTGTAAATAATGATTTAAGTATTCGCAGTGTTTATTCATAAGTTCCTGAGAATCAAAATCCGCAAGCTGAACATTTGAACGTACCAAACCCCTTAAAAATACCGCAGGGAAAAGGTTCAAAATAGGGTTATTATATGATTTGTAGAACTCCGTCATATTTTTGATAAGTTCTAAAAGTTCATCCCCTGTTTTGATATTTTTCTTTTCTTTATCTGATAAACTCAGGTTTTTAATCCCGCGTTCTTTTAACATTTTATCTAATACATGCTCATTGAACAGGTATTCTGATGTTTTCCCCTGCGTAACTTTGAATAAAGGCGGCTGAGCAATATAAACGTAGCCGTTTTCAATCAAAGGTCTTGCGTAACGGAAGAAGAATGTCAGCATCAATGTTCTGATGTGAGCACCGTCGACATCAGCATCTGTCATAATAATAATTTTATGATAACGTAGTTTTTCAAGTTCAACTTCATCAGGGTTACGGCTGATTTTTATGCCGAATGCCTGAACCATTGACTGAATTTCGTTATTAGCATAAATTCTGTCTAAACGGGCTTTTTCAACATTAAGAATTTTCCCTCTCAATGGCAAAATTGCCTGAAACATTCTGTTTCTGCCTTGTTTTGCTGAACCGCCTGCGGAATCGCCCTCAACGATAAAGATTTCGCACTGAGACGGATCTCTGTTTGAACAATCTGCAAGTTTCCCCGGCAATGTAGAATTTTCAAGAACCGTCTTACGTCTTGTCAGTTCCCTTGCTTTTCTTGCGGCTTCTCTAGCACGTTGTGCCTGCAAAGTCTTTTCTAAAATTGCCTTTGCCATTTTAGGGTTAAATTCAAGCCATTCCTGTAATTTATCTCTTACTGCATCCTGAACAGCACTTAATGCTTCAATAGAACCTAGTTTTTCTTTTGTCTGACCTTCAAATTCAGGATTAGGAATCTTGACTGAAACAATTGCAGTTAAGCCCTCTCTGACGTCATCTCCCGATAAATTCTGATCGGAATCTTTCAGGATTTTATTTTTTCTTGCATAATCGTTAAGTACACGAGTAATAGCGTTTCTAAACCCTGTCATATGTGTACCGCCTGAATGAGTGTTTATGTTGTTTGCAAAAGATAATACATTTTCCGTATAAGAATCTGTGTATTGCATTGCAACTTCAACCTGAATTTCGCCTACAACTTTATCAATATATATAGGTTTATCGTGTAAAACTGTTTTGTTTTTATTCAGATACTCAACATAGCTCCCGATACCGCCTTCATAATGGAAAATTTCGGGTTCTTCCATTCCTGCATGTTTGAATATAATTTTCAAACCTTTGTTTAAGAATGCCATTTCACGAAGTCTTGTGCCGATTACTTCAACATCAATTTCAGTTGTTTCGGTAAATATTTCCGGATCAGGCCAGAAGGTTGTTTTTGTCCCTGTTTTATCTGTTGCTTCCCCTTTTTCAACAGGTGCAAGTGGTTCCCCTCTCATATATTCCTGACGCCATACAAAGCCCTGACGTGAAACTTCTACAATATATTTTTCAGATAATGCGTTTACAACTGATGCACCTACACCGTGCAAACCGCCGGATACTTTGTATCCGCCATCTCCGAACTTCCCGCCCGCGTGAAGTACTGTGTGTACAATTTCCAGTGCGGATTTGCCTGTTTCCGGCTTAATATCAACAGGAATTCCACGGCCGTTATCTTCAACCGTGATGCTGTTATCTTTGTTAATTGTTACAAAAATATCCGTACAATATCCGGCTAATGATTCGTCAATAGAGTTATCAACGATTTCATAAATGCAGTGGTGCAAACCTCTTTGAGATGTTGAACCGATATACATCCCCGGCCTTACACGAACGGCTTCAAGCCCTTCCAAAACACGAATATTATTAGCTCCGTAATCTTCTGATGTATGGGTTTCAAATTCATCATGCTTACCTTCGTCAGGATCTACGAATTCTTCATTTATTTGTTTTCTCAACTCTTCTTTCGCAACATTTTCAGCTGCAGCATTTAAAGCTTCTGTAGCTGTATCATTTGTCAAATTTTCAGACATGTATTTCTCCCCTAATCTAAATTTTCTTTTCTATATCATAGCATAAAAACAAGCATTATAACAAAATCTTTACCATAGATTAAGTTTTTTGTTACACTCTATCATAACAATTATGATTTAAAATAATTAAAGCAAATAATAATTTGTTGTATTGCCAAAGAATAATTATTTGCTATTATATATTCAGGGATATATAAAATGACAATTTCATCTACAGATACCTCAACTTATTTCAGACAAACTGAGAACAGATACAAAAAATATGCAATGAAACGCTCAAGACATTATGAGCGTGAGGAAGAGCTGTCTGATAAAATAAAATCAGGAATTGGGGCTGTTATCGGTACCGCAGTTCCTATGGCAATTATGATGAAAAAAAGAGGGATCAAAAATCCTCTGAAATTGAAATATGATTTGCAGGATATGGTTGTATTGTCTGCAACGTCTGTGGCGGGCGGTGTCGGGGTTGCTACTATTGGTGAAACAAAAGCAGAAAACAAAAATCGGCTTAAAGAAGGTGTTTTTCAATTTTTAAATGCTTCTGTTCCGACATGGCTTGTTGGCGGGGCTTTAAAGCTTTGCGAAACAAGTGAACATTGCAATAATGCGTTTGCTAAAATAGCTTCAATTGCAGGTGCTTTAATTTTCGGGATGTATGGTGCGGCTGAAGTTTCAAACAGAATATTTGACCCTAAGGATTTAACCCCTGACAGAAATTTAAAACTCTCCGACTGCCTTGTTAATGCTGATGATGCATTAGGAGCGCTTGTTTTGGCAAGATTCCCGCTTATTGAAAAGCTTCATGTAGAAAAGGCACTACCTGTGATTTATGCTTTATGCGGGTACAGAGCAGGCAAAAGTAATTAGAACTTAAAATTTGTGCCGAAATTAATCTGAGAGCTTGACGGTGAGCCGTTTGTATATTGGACTTGTCCAAAGCCCGCATTTAAATCTATTCTTTCAGTATCTTTAAAAGGATTAACTTTTACTCCGATTTCTTCTTTTGTAGTGCCGTTACCTGTATTTTTCGAATATTTATTTTGTATGGATAAATGTTTATTAAACCGGTACTCAGGAGCAATAGAAACTGTTCCGTTCATTTGTCCGGCTGAATTTGATTGTGAATTTGTATTTGTTGAGTATGAAGTATTGACACTTGCTTTGTCATTTAGGTGCATATTAGTATAAAGTGTTCGTGTCTGAGAAGCATTATCAGGGGTAAATGTTGTATCATATTGCGCTCCGACATCTACATTTTTAAATTTCTTTTCTTTCTTATAAGAGGTTGACTTTTTTGAATACGCGCTGTCAGGGTTGTAACGTGTTGTATCCTGCACATAATTTGTTTGTTTTATTTTTGTCACCTCAGGTCCATGAGAATTTATCATATCTTCTCTTGTATGAGTGTTAATTTTCAGCATTGGGGATTTAAGATCCACTTCGTCAGTCAAAATCTCTTCAGAACAAGTAATTCCGCAAAATGTAAATATTATTAGTAAAAATAATAAAAATCTTTTCATAACACTATTATAATTCATTTTTAATTTCCTTATGCCAATTGTAAAGAAAATAAAGTCCCAAAACAAAATATGTGCTCCACATCAAAATTGTAGCAAAGCAGTGAGAACCGTTTAAATATGCTCCAATCCACATTATGACACATAATCCGTTTACGACAGTCCACAAATACCACTGTTCAATACATCTTTTTACGGTAAGAATAAATGCAATAACCGACAAAACTGTCGTCACTGAATCCATAAGCGGATTTGCATCTCCCAAATATTTTAAAATAAAATACCCCGCAACCGAACACGCAAATGCGCCCCCAAAATATATAATACGCTCTTTTAAAGATAATGACGTTTTATAAATTTCCTGTTTATCTTCTTTCATATGTTTTTTCCATTTTGAAATTCCGACAAACTGCATTGGAAAATAATAAAGCATATTAAGGCATAGATTTCCCCAAAATGCATTTTTAAAAGAGATGTACGAATAGCAAATATTGGAAATCATTCCAAACATATAGCATGAAATTTTCCCCTTGCCTGCGGTTATGGTTGCGCAAATTCCGCAAATTGCACTAATAAGTGCTGCGGTTTTATCTTTCATATAAATTGCAATCAGCGTTATAAGCAAAATTTCTAACGGGAAAATAATTCGTTCGTATTTTCCCCAACCTTGCAGTTCTCCCTTAGCAAATTCCAAAATGTTCATGGTTTAATTGTAACATAAACCATTATTTTACATACAATAATACAATGCATATAGATCGTATTGCAAATAAAATACTTACAAATAAAGCAGTTCTGAATGGTTTGGAAAAAGTTTCTGACCATGGTACATCATTTGCTGCAGGTACATCTTTGTTGATGTCGCTTGGAGTGCGAACTTTTTCTATATACAATACTCCTGATGTAGAAAAAGAAAATAAATTCTATGCGATGGCAAATTCTATAACATCAGGCATAGTCAAATTTGGAATTGTGGAAGCTATTGCATTGCCTATTGAAAATGCGGTAACACGAATTGACAAAAATTCCGCAAAATATTTAAAAGATACAACTTTAAAAAATTTTAACCCCCAAACCAGAAGTTATAAATTTGTTACTCAAGTTATTAAATTAAGTACAGGTTTATTAACGGCAATTCCAAAATCTATACTTACAATTGCACTCATTCCTGTTGTAATGAACAAAATTTTCAGATATAACCCCCTAGATGATTTGAAAAAAGCCGCTGAAAGATTCCCTTATAAAAATGAATCTGCACGCTTTTTCAATATTAACGATTCAGGACAGAAATCTAAAGAACCTGCATTTACAGGGAGTATCGGAGATAAAATATCAAACGGAATCAGTAAAATTATCGAAAATAAAAAAGTGCAAAAACTTGCGAAAAAATACGAAATGGAAGATGAAGATATTTATAAACATATAACAGCATTGACTGATGTTCTTTTGACTTCTGCTTCTGTATGGCAAACTAACAGATCTGACAGCATAAAAGAAAACTGCAAACGTGTACTGAATTACAATAACATTATTAACACTGCCATTACAATTGCACTTGGTTATTGGCTTGACGGATTTGTCAAAAACCATACCGCCCCCGGCATAGAAAAGTTCAAAGAAGTTAATAAACACAATCCAAAATTACCCAAATACATAGAAGGCATAAATATAATACGTCCGACTATAATTTTTGCTTTTATTTACTACGGTCTCCTTCCGATGTTTTCAACATATACATCCGAAAAATTGGATAAATTTTTAAATAAACAACATAATTAGTATGGTAAGTTGGACATACTTGCCCAACAAAAACTTTTCTTCCCCGATATAATTGGTCAAAAAGTAGGCCGGCGTTGCTACGCCGACAGAAATATTGTAGGTGTACATTTTTACGAGATTCCTCGGACTAAAGTCCTCAGAATGACTTAAATTTTTTAAAATAAAAATTGCGTTAAATTCCTTACATTACATTATAAAACGGCTCACGACAAAAGCCGTAAGCCGTTTTATGGTGGGCGATGCGGGACTTGAACCCACGACCCCCACAATGTCGATGTGATGCGCTACCAACTGCGCCAATCGCCCACGAATTATTTAATTGTTATTTGAGAACTGTCGTTCTCAACGATGCGCTACCCCTCTCACAAAAATGATACTTAATCATTTTTGTTCGGCAGAGTGCCAATCGCCCACGAATTATTTAATTGTTATTTGAGAACTGTCGTTCTCAA